>NZ_JBIWKD010000012.1:0-227665 GCF_044765485.1 Streptomyces sp. NPDC102451
TCAACGTCACCCGTTCCCGCCTGGGAAGACTCGTCCGCCAGGGACTCCTCGAACAGCCCGGACGCGGCCGCTACCAGAAACGGACTTAACGCCCTCTAAGCCCGATCAGACTTCGGGGCCTGGTCTTGAACTCAGGTCGGCGCAAAGCGAACTGGGCCGGAACACACGTAGGTTCGAAGCCAAGAGACATGCCGGTCGGCAGTCACCGGATCCAGGGGTCAGCGATGGAGCTGAAGACGGTAGGAATCTACCGGGAGATGTACGAGGGCGGACTCGACCATCTGCCTTCGGTCTACGAGTCGGTGGCCGCGCAGCACATTCCGGATCGTGAAGCCGTGCTCAAGTACCTCCGAAAGGGCCCCGGCGTGATCGACGTCATGGAGGGCACCCCGCATCTCTTCGACGAGCAGCGGTTGATCCCCGGCGGTCCGTCGCTGCACTCGGACGGCCTCTGGGTCTGGCGGGTCGACTCCATCGAATATCTGGCGCAACAGCAGCTGGAGATACCGACCGAGTTCGTCGAGCATGTGCGGGCGGCCGGCTATGAGCCGCCGAAATCCCTGGACTGGACCGACGAGTTCGACGACGCGGTCATGCGGTACTTCCGAGGCTGAGGGTTACGTCGCCCGCTCCAGAGCATCTCGTGAGGTCCGTCGGACTGCGGATACCGGCCTCCGGGCGCTCCTGGAGCGCCTGGTCGATCACCGCCCTTGGCCGAAACGGCGACGCCATGGGATGGTGGCAGGCGGTGAGCGCGCCGTTACGGACCGGAAAGGCTTGGCCGGAACGCGCTCAAGCGCGTTGGGCGGAGGACCGTCGCGGGCAGACTGGCCGGGAATGCACGGGGGACCGAGCGTGGGGGGACGTGCGGGATGGGCATACGATGGCGCACGGCGGTGGTTCGGTGACGGCGTATCACATCAAGCATCTGCCGACCGGGACTCTGCCCGAAGACGGCGTCGGCACCTGGTCCGTGACCGGGAACGGTGTCGCCTCCCGGTCCGTGTCCGGAGGCGGCGTCGCCACCTGGGCCGTGGCCGACGCCGAACGGTGGCGGAAGGCGGCGGTCCCGACCGTTCTCGCCCCGGTCGTGGGCGGCTGGGTCCTGGCCGTCCTGGTGGCGGCGGCGTACGTCCTGCTGTTCGGGCTCTCGTCCGCGTCCGCGGCCTGGCACAGCGGGCCCGGGGGTGGGACGGACTGGCTGAGGTATCCGGGTCTGATCCTGCTGACCGCCCTGCCGCTCTGGTATCGGTACGTTCCGTTCGCGGCCGTACCGGCGGCTGTGTTCGTCGTTGTGGAAGCGGTTCTGACACTGGCCCGGCCCGGCGACGTGGACCATGCTGCGAGGGCCGGGTGGCTGGTCGTCCTCGCCGCCTGCGCCGTCGCGTTCGCAGGAGGCTGCCTGCGGCTGCGGGCCCGACGCCGGCAGCGGGCCCTGGCCCTCGCCGCTGCGGGAGATCGCCGCTTCCCGCTGCCCGAAGGCACCCCGGAATCGGACGGCCACCGCGGCCACCAGCAGGTCTACCTCGGACTGGCGCTCTGTCTGGTCGCCGCAGCCATCCTCACCGACGGCCTGTTCGGGGAACCGACCGCGTCCGGCGTCGCCTACGACGCGGTCGGGCAGCAGGGCATCGGACTGGTGCTCCTTGTCGCCGGTTCGACCTTCTACGGCCGGGGCCAGCTCGCCCACCGTGCGGCCCGACGACTGCACGGGGAACCCCAGCCGGCCCTGGTCGTGGGCGTGCGCGCCAGGGCGGACGGACGCCACTGGGTGTGCGCGGACGCCCTCACCCGCACGGCAGCCCCCCTGATCGCCTACGTTCCCCGCAAGAGCGACACCAGCGCCGGGACGCGGCTCCTGGGCAGCAGCTCGGCGTACGGGGTGGGGAACGGGCACCACGACATCGACCCGAAGCACGAGCCCTTCGAAGCGGTCCTGTACGGCACCCCCACGGAGGGCGACGAAGTCGTCCTCGAATACGCCTGCGCCGAATACCACCGCCACCAGGAGATGGGGCGGATGTACGCGACCGTGACCACTGTCCCGCTCCGCCCGGACCGCCGCCACGGGCTGGGCCCGTGGGAACCGGCGGACGGCCCTGCTCGGCAGCGTGAGCGGCTCCGCGAGGGCCGGGAGAGAGCGGAGCGCCACCGGGAGGCGCAGCGCGAGGCGGAGGAGCGCCGCAGGAACCCACCGCGCGGCTCGTCGGCCAGGGGGCGCGGGAACGACTCCGGCAACCGGCACAACGGGGGTGGCTGTGGCACCAGTTGCGGGTCGAGCTGCGGCGGCGACTGAGCCCCGAGCCGGAGCCCGGTCCGCTCCGGACTTCCGCACACCCCGGCCGGCCTCCCATGCCTCGCCTCCGCTCGTCCCCGCACGCCGGCCGGGAACAGTACGGCCGAGACAGTCGCAGTGTTCCGTACCCTGGGAGCATGCGTACGCGCCCCACTCTGAGCTGGATTCCCACGGAAGGCCTGCCTCCGGGCACCACTGACCTGGAGCCGATCGCCGAGGCCCTGGACACCGGCGGTGTGCTCGTCCTCAGCGGGGCCGGCATCTCCACGGAGTCGGGCATCCCGGACTACCGGGGCGAGGGCGGCAGCCTGAGCCGGCACACCCCGATGACCTACCAGGACTTCACCGCCGGCGCGCAGGCCCGGCGCCGTTACTGGGCGCGCAGCCACCTCGGCTGGCGTACCTTCGGCCGTGCCCGCCCCAATGCCGGGCATCGTGCGGTGGCCGCGTTCGCACGGCACGGCCGGCTCTCGGGTGTGATCACCCAGAACGTCGACAGTCTGCACCAGGCCGCCGGCAGCGAGGACGTCGTGGAACTCCACGGAAGCCTGGACCGGGTCGTCTGCCTCTCCTGCGGTGTCTTCAGCCCGCGCCGCGAGCTCGCGCGGCGGCTGGAGGAGGCCAATGCGGATTTCAGGCCGGTGGCCGCCGGGATCAACCCGGACGGTGACGCCGACCTCACCGACGAACAGGTCGGGGACTTCCGCGTGCTGCCCTGCACGGTCTGCGGCGGCGTCCTGAAACCGGACGTGGTGTTCTTCGGCGAATCCGTGCCCCCAGGGCGGGTCGAGCACTGTCGCGAACTGGTCCGCGAGGCGGCCTCGGTGCTGGTCCTGGGCTCCTCACTGACAGTGATGTCCGGGCTCCGGTTCGTCCGGCAGGCGGCCCAGGCCGGAAAGCCGGTGCTGATCGTCAACCAGGACCCGACCCGAGGGGACCGTCATGCTGTCACCCGCGTCGCGCTGCCGCTGGGTGCGGCTCTCACCACCGTGGCCGGCCGGCTGGGCGTCCCCCTCGATGGCGAAGCCGCAGCTGGGTCCGTCTGAGGTGACCGGCAGCACCGGCCGCGCCCGTCCCTGCTGAGCACACATCGCTCAGGGCGTGCCGCCGCCCTGGCGATCACCGCCCCTGCCATGGCTCACCGTCATCGCGACGAGACCGGTCAGCAGCAGTGCGCTGCCGGCCAGGGTCCCCCACCGGCGGGTATCGGAGTCGCTGAGAACCAGCAGGAAGACCATCTGCCAGCACAGGGCGAAGGAAACGATCAGCTGGGCCCAGCCGTAGAGGCGCGGGCGGCGGACCGGTCGCCGGTTCGTGGGGAGCACCCAGCCGTGGGAGACGGCTGCCACACCGGAGGCAGCGATGAGCAACGCCAGCACAACCACGGGAACGACGATGTAGAGCGGCATGGTCCCTCCCCCGTGCGCCGGACCCACGCCGGACGCCTGCATGATCATGACATCCCTCGTACCGTGCGCGCACGCGGCGGTGAAGAGGCCGCCCCGCAGGCCACACCCTGCCCCACGAGAGACCTCGCTTACTTTGCTGTGCCGAAACCTCTAAAATACCTCAGATTTGTTTTCGTAAGGCAGGGTGCGCTGCCAGAATCACAGGGTTCCTGATCATGCGCCTTCGAGCCATCGCCGGGTGCCACCCCCACGGGCCCGGCCGGGACCGGCCATCTTCCCCTCACAAAGGCGAACCCCCTCCATGAGTGACGGCAGCATCACAGCAGCCGGTCAGCTCGCCGCTGACGCACCGGCGAGCTCCCCCCACGTGGACGCCGGCGATGCCGGTTACAGCAAGGACCTCAAGTCCCGCCACATCAACATGATCGCCATCGGCGGCGCGATCGGCACCGGGCTCTTCCTGGGTGCGGGCGGCCGTCTCGCCGACGCCGGCCCCTCGCTCGCCATCGCGTACGCCGTCTGCGGCGTGTTCGCGTTCTTCGTCGTACGCGCGCTGGGTGAGCTGATCCTCTACCGCCCGTCGTCCGGCGCCTTCGTCTCCTACGCCCGTGAGTTCATGGGTGAGAAGGGCGCATTCGCGGCCGGCTGGCTGTATTTCCTCAACTGGTCGACCACTGCCATCGCCGACATCACCGCGGCAGCGACATACGCCCATTTCTGGGGCATGTTCAGCGATATCCCGCAGTGGATCCTCGCGTTGATCGCCCTCGCCGTGGTGCTCACGGCCAATCTCATCTCGGTGAAGTACTTCGGCGAGATGGAGTTCTGGTTCGCGATCATCAAGGTGGCGGCCCTGGTCGCCTTCATGCTGATCGGGATCTTCCTCGTCGTCACCCAGCATCCGGTGGACGGCCACACCCCGGGCCTGTCCACGGTCTCGGACACGGGCGTCTTTCCCGTCGGCACGCTTCCGATGCTGCTCGTGATCCAAGGTGTCGTCTTCGCCTATGCGTCCGTCGAGCTGTGCGGTGTCGCCGCCGGTGAGACCGAGCACCCCGAGAAGATCATGCCGCGTGCGATCAACTCCATCATGTGGCGGGTGGGACTGTTCTACGTCGGCTCGGTGGTGTTGCTGGCGCTGCTGCTGCCCTACACCGCCTACTCCGGGGACCAGAGCCCGTTCGTCACCGTCATGGACAAGCTCGGCGTACCGGGTGCGGCCGGCGTGATGAACCTGGTCGTGCTGACCGCCGCTCTGTCCAGCCTGAACTCCGGCCTCTACTCCACCGGCCGCATCCTGCGGTCCATGGCTCTGTCGGGTTCCGCGCCCCGCTTCACCGGGCTGATGAACAAGGGGCAGGTTCCCTACGGCGGCATTCTGCTGACCGCGGGTTTCGGGGTGCTGGGCGTCGGGCTGAACTACGTGGTGCCCGGGCAGGCATTCGAGATCGTGCTGAACTTCGCGTCGATCGGGATCCTGGGGACATGGGGAATGATCATGCTCTGTTCCCTGCTGTTCTGGCACCGCTCGCAGAACGGCCTGGTCACGAGGCCCGCCTACCGCCTTCCCTGGGCTCCGTACACCCAGATCGTCACGCTGCTGTTTCTCGCGGGCGTGGCGTTCCTGATGTGGTGGGGCGGCGGGGTGGGACGGACGACCGTGATGCTCCTGCCGCTGATCGCGGCCGCGCTGGTCGGCGGCTGGTTCCTCGTACGCGGCCGGGTGCACGAGATGGGGCGGGCCAGGCAGGACGCCTGATCCCTCTCGCAGCGGCTCCGGCAGCCGCCGTCCGCGCTGAACCGTGTGCGGCTCCCTGCCTGCGGGTGTGGGGGCCGCACGCGCCGCGTGGTGCTTGCCGAGTGCGTTCGCGGCCGGGCGCCGGGCGCCGGGTCCATGAGCAGGCCAAGGGGCCGTCACCCGAACCCCCGTCACGCGTTGTCCCGGGTCACCGAACCGTGATCGTGTGGGATCGCGTGCGATGAGTTCCCGGGCCCCAGGGCGGTCAGCCCCGTGGCGCACGGATCGGCGCGACGGCGACGGAGGACCGCCACCACCGAGGAGGACGGCACAGTGACCACACATTCGGGCCGGGTAACCTGCGATCTCTCGATCTCGGTCGACGGGTACTCGGCCGGGCTCCACCAGTCCGAGCAGCGCCCGTTCGGCGACGACGCCGGCGACGGCTGGGGTGACCGGCTGCACTCCTGGATGTTCGAGACCCCCGAGCGGCGGCAGGCCGAGCTCGACCGGCTGGAGACGGTCGGCGCCTTCATCATGGGGCGCAACATGTTCGGTCCCGTACGCGGTGCGTGGGATCGGCGGTGGAACGGCTGGTGGGGCGACGATCCGCCGTACCACGCACCGGTCTTCGTGCTCACCCACCATGCGCGCGACCCGCAGCCGATGGACGGCGGCACCACGTTCCACTTCGTCACCGGTGGCATCGAGGACGCGCTGCGGCAGGCTCGCGAGGCGGCCGGGGACCTCGACGTGTCGGTGCACGGGGGCGCGACCACCATCAACCAGTACCTCGCCGCAGGCTCGATCGACGAGCTGCGGCTGCACATCGTGCCGTTCACGCTCGGCGCGGGCACGCGGCTGTTCGACGGCGTGCCACCCATGGATCTCGAGCAGGTGGAGTCGCGAGCAGCGAACTCCGTTACCCATGTGACCTATCGCGTGCGGTCCTGAGAGCTGGTCGCGGCGCGG
Organism: Streptomyces sp. NPDC102451; assembly: GCF_044765485.1. Lineage (NCBI taxonomy): Bacteria > Bacillati > Actinomycetota > Actinomycetes > Kitasatosporales > Streptomycetaceae > Streptomyces > Streptomyces sp. NPDC102451. The sequence continues at coordinate 6,416 of NZ_JBIWKD010000012.1, forward strand.
TCGCACGAACGCCGGTCCGTCGCCACTCCCCCACCCGGGCAGACCTCGTCATCGCCGTCCGTCGGTTCCGGTCCGGCCCAGGCCGTTCGTCCTCGGGTTGCCCGCCGTGCGATGCTGAACGGCACGTGGATCAGGGCTGGTAACGGAAGAAAGTGCAGGGTGAGGGCAGTGCGGCGGCGGGGCGGGGCCATGGTGTGGGATCGGTTCGCGGCGTCCGATCCGGGGCTGCTGCGCCTCACTGCGGGGCTACGGACGGTCGCGGCGATCGCGCTCACCCTGGTGGTTCTGGCCCTGCTGGGCACCGACGTCTCCCACATGGTCACCGGTGCGATGACCGCGATGACGGCCACCTTCGCCATCAAGGACAAGCTGGTACGCGACCAGGCGGTGACGCTCGCCCTGGGTCTGCCGGTCGCGCTGGCCGCCATGTCGCTGGCCGCTCTGCTGAACTCCCGGGTCGTCGCTGGGGACCTGTTCTTCGTGGTTCTCATCTTCGGTGCCGTCTACTTCCGGCGGTTCGGCGAGCGCGCCACCGCGCTCGGGCTCATCGGCTTCCAGATCTATTTCCTCGCCCTGTTCGTCGGTGCCGCGCCGCCCGCCCTGCCGGCGCTGTATCTGGCCCTGGCCGTCGGGTTCGGCTGCAGCGCGGTGGTGCGGTTCGGCGTCGTCCCGGAGACACCCCAACGCGTTCTGACACGGCTGCGCGACGCCTTCCGGATGCGTCTGGCCCAGCTCGTCTCCGTGCAGATCGAGCTGCTCGACGCCGGTCCCGGGCAGTTGGAGAAGGTGCTCGACGACATGCGGCTGCGTACGGCGCGGCTGCACGAAGCCGCGCTGATGATCCAGGGCCGCCTGGAGGAGGGCACCGAGGACGCCGACAAGGCGGCGCTGGTCCAACGCCGGGTCGCGGACGCCGAGATCGCCACGGAGCGACTGGGCATGCTCCTGCTGAACGCCCGCAGTGTGGAGCGCGCGGACACCCTGACCCTTCATCTGCCGCACGCGCCGGTGCCGCTCACCGGGGACTGGAGGCCGGCCGAGGACGACGCGACCATCGCCCTGCGCCGGGACCTCAAGGCCCTGCACCTCCTGGTGAGCCGGCCCGCGTCGCTCGACGGGGGCACGGCGGTGGCCCACATACGCAACAGGCTGCTCGGCTACCGCGACGAGGAGAGGCTTCCGGCCGCGCCCTCGGGCATCCAGGACGCGTTCCGCGGAATCGGTGAGGCCGCCCGGGCCGTCCTGGGGCTGCGGCTCGCGCTGGACGGTCCTCAGGACGAGTCCGACGACTCCCCGGCCACCACCCGTTCCCGCGAGGAGTTCGACGCGGAGGACATCGCGCTCGCCTCCTCCGAGACGCCCGAGGACGAGGACCCGGCCGGGCTGCGGCGCCCCACCACGAGGGCGGCGTTCCAGGTCTCGGTGGGTTCGGTGCTGGCCATGATCGGCGGTGAGCTCCTCTCGGACCAACGCTGGTACTGGGCCGTTCTCACGTGCTGGGTGGTCTTCCTCAACACCGCTTCCACCGGTGAGATCCTGATCAAGGGATACCGGCGGCTCCTGGGCACCCTTCTCGGCGCCGTCGCCGGAGTCGCTCTGGCCGGGCTGGTCGGTGACCACACCTGGGTCTCGTTCGCGCTGGTGCTCGTCTTCATCTTCGCGATGTTCTTCACCGCTCCGCTGTCGTACGCGGTCATGTCCTTCTTCGTCACGGCCATGCTGGGCCTGCTGTACACCTTGCTGAACTCGTACAGCTCCGACGTGTTGGTGCTCCGCATCGAGGAGACCGCGATCGGCGCCGCGTGCGGCGTCATCGCCGCCGTCCTGGTGCTGCCGGTGCGCACCGACCGCCGCACCGACGAGCTGCTGGGGACCGTCCTGGAACGGCTGGGGGACGTCGCGTCGGCTGCGGTGGAGCAGCTCAGCGGCGGGCCCGCCTCCGATCTGCTCAGCAAGGCACGCGGTCTGGACACGGCCCTTGACGAACTGCGGGACTCCACCGGCCCGTTGACGTACCCGATCACCCCGCTGCGCGGCCGGCGCCGGACCGTGCGCTATCTGGTGGCGCTCCTGGAGACGTGCGCCTACCACGCCCGTTCGCTCGCGGCGACGGCCGAGCTCGTGCCGCACAGCAAGACCATCGCGGCGGACCCCCGGCTCCACCGGGCAGGGCAGCGCATCGCCCACAACATCGAGGTGCTCGCCGCGTACGTCGAGGACGAGGGGGGCCGGGGAGAGGTCGAGTCCGGTGCCAGTATCGCCTCGACGCTGCGGGACGACGGATCCGGCACCGAGCCTTCCGGCACGGTGACCTTCCGCGTGCTGCGTCATCTGCAGCGTCTCGACGAAGGGGTGGTCGGGCTCGCCCGACCCCTGGACGTACCGGTCGCCGAGCGCACCGACGCGAAGGCCGTACGCGGCTGAGGGGACTCCGCAGGGCCGGGCGCGGTCGCCCCGCCCGTCCGCCGCCCGGTGCACGTCGGGGTCCTAGCAGGGGCGGGTCCTGTCCGCGGCGTACTCGGTGACCGTCCACCGCTCCCCGTGCTCCGCCTTCGCGGTGACCACGTATCTCACCGGCTGACCGGCAGGCGGCGGGAGGCGCCAGCCCGTCGTCGTGTCGAGGGTCTGCCACCTCGAGGAGTCCACGCAGTCCCTCACCGTCGCCGTGGGCGGCCGCGCTCCGAGGGCGAGCGTGGTGACCTCCGGTGCATGCCGGAGGTCACCACGCATCTGCGTACGCTCCTTGTTCATACGGTCCAGGTCCGCCTCGACGGCGCCCAACGCGTCGGGGGCCATGTACAGCTTCAGGTCCGTCCCCTCGGCCGAGGCGGCACGGTACGCCTTCATCTGCTCCGCCCACATCGAGTCGTACACCTTCAGGACCTGGGCCTCGGCCTCGTCGGGCGCCGATGGTGGGTGCGCCGCCGAGGACACCGGTGCGCCGGGGCCGGTGGTCGCAGCCGCCGCGTAAGCGCCCGCGGACGGCTTCGCGTCGCCCTTGTCGTGCTCACCGCCACCGCCGCCGCAGCCGGCGAGCACGAGAACGAACGTCGCAGCACCGCAGCGGAGCGTGACGCCCACCCGGGAACACTTCTGCCGAGCCGTCACCATCATTACCCCAAACCAGCCGTGCGATATCGGTCAGCGGAACAACGACGTCCGCCCTCGTCGGGTCACCGCTCGCACGGCGGAACTCCCCGCTTCCTTCGCCACCCTTCTCCAAGTTTGCATCCATGAACGGCAGTTGAGTTGCGGATCCACTGCGGGGTCTTGACTGGGTTCTGGTCTGTACCTATGGTCACCGGTCAGCGCACGTGTTCAACATCCAGTGCATCGTTCACATACACGAACGGATGGCCCCCCACATGCCTGACATCTCCGCATCGCACCGCACCGGACGGCGCCCGGCGCTCCTGGTCACCGCCGCCGCCGCGACCGCCGCCCTGGTGGCCGGCTTCCTCGCCCTGCCCGGCAGCCAGCACGCCGAGGCCGCCCCCGCCGCCTTCGCGCACCCCGGAGTCACCGTCTCCGGGGGACAGCTGGACTTCACCCGCGGCAGGGTCAACGCCGGCGCTCAGCCCTGGAAGGGCGCGTACGACCAGATGATGGCGAGCAAGTACGCCGATCCGAACCGCGCCGCCAAGCCCCGCGCGACCGTCGAGTGCGGCTCCTACTCGAACCCCAACTACGGCTGCACGGACGAACGTGAGGACGCGATAGCCGCGTACACCAACGCGCTCGCCTGGTACATCACACGCGACGAGCGGTACGCGAAGAAGTCGATCGAGCTGATGGACGCCTGGTCAGCGGTGATCAAGGACCACACCAACAGCAACGCCCCGCTGCAGACCGGCTGGGCCGGCTCCTCCTGGCCGAAGGCGGCCGAGATCATCAAGCACACCTACACGGGGACGTGGTCCAACTCGGGTCGCTTCGCGACCATGCTGCGCGACGTCTATCTGCCCAAGATAATCAACGGCTCCAACTCCAACGGCAACTGGGAGCTGTCGATGATGGAGGCCGCCGTCGGCATCTCCGTCTTCCTCGACGACAGGACGTCCTACGACAAGGCCATGGCGAAGTTCCGGACGCGTACGGCCGCGTACGTGTACCTCGCCTCCGACGGCGCCGTGCCCAGGACGGTGCCGAGCCAGAACCTCGACACCACAGCGAAGATCGTCAACTACTGGCAGGGGCAGTCCACCTTCGTCACCGGACTCACCCAGGAGACCTGCCGCGACTTCACGCACACCGGTTACGGCATCTCGGCCATCGCCCACATCGCCGAGACCAGCCGGATCCAGGGCCAGGACCTCTACGGTACGGACGTGGGCGAGCGGCTGCGGCAGGCGCTCGGCTTCCAGTCCAAGTACGAGCTCGGCGAGCCCGCCCCGGGCTGGCTGTGCGGCGGAACGCTGCACACGGGCCTCGGCCCGGTCACCGAGGTCGGCTACAACGCCCTGCACAATCGTCTGGGCACCGCGATGACCAACACCCAGCGGCTGACCGAGCGGAACCGTCCGGCCGGCAGCAACAACCTCTTCGTGGCCTGGGAGACGCTGACGCACGGCGACAACCCGAACTGAGACGGCCGTGACGGCCGGTGTCGCCCCTCCGCGGTCCACGACGGCACCGCGGGGGGTGCTCCCCCCCGTCCATCGCCCGACCGGCCGGATGCTGTACGAAGTGCTGTGTGAACGAACAGACCCAGCCCGCGACCGTTCGCGTCTTCATCGCCCTCGCCCCGCCCGACCACGCGAAGGAAGAACTGGCGCGGGAGCTGCGCCCCGCTTACGACACGCACCCTCAGATGCGGTGGAACCGCATCGAGGACTGGCACATCACCCTGGCGTTCCTCGGGGAGCTTCCGGCCGAAACCGTTCCGCTCCTGCACCGGCCGCTCGCCGGCCTCGCAGCCGACCATCGGCCCCCCTCTCTGGCGCTGCGCGGCAGCGGTGTCTTCGACGACCGGGTGCTGTGGAGCGGGATCGAGGGGGACCTCGACGAACTGCACATGCTCGCCGCCGACGTGCGTTCCGCCGTCAAGGGCTGTGGTGTCGCCTTCGTGGAACGGCCTCTGCGGCCCCACCTGACACTGGCCCGTGCCCGCCGTGGGGACCGGACCTCGGCTGCCGAGATCGCCGAAGGGTTCACCGGGTTCACCGGCCTCCGGTGGCCCGCCGGACGTCTCCACCTGGTCGGCAGCAACGCCGGCCGCAGCCGTGGCCCGATCCACTACCGCGACATCGAGGCCTGGCCCCTCGGGTGAGGCCCGTGCGGGCGTCCCCGCCACCGGCCGGGGCGGCGGGGACACGCCGTGCATAAACTGGACCCGGCACCGACGGGGGGCGCACGCATGACGGTCGAGACGGTTCAGAAGTGGGAGTCGAGCCTCGACTCCGTGGTGGTGTACGAGCAGGGCGCGGTCTGCCGCCGCCTCACCCGGGGCAGCGTCCCGCCGGACGGCAGGGTGCGGGTCACCGGGCTGCCCCGCTCGCTGGACCCTGGTTCGCTGCGGGCCCGCGTTCAGGGCGCCCACGGGGTACGTGTCAGCGAGGCCCGGGTGGAGGTCGAGGCCGAGCCGCTCACTACGCCCGCGCCCGACGGGCTGCTGAGCCGGGTCGAGCGGCTGCGCGAGGAGTGCGCGGCGGCGCGAGGGCGCCGGGACCACCAGCTGAGTCTCATCGAGGAGGTCAGGTCTCTGCGCCCCGTCCCGCCGGCCCGCAGGCGTGAGGACGGACACCGTCGTACCCCGGTCGACGCGTGGCTGGAGCTCGGCGGCTTCGTGGACGAGCGGCTGACGGGACTTCACACCCGCCTCGTCGAGCTGGAGGAGGAGCTGCGTACCGCCGAGCACGAACGCGATGTCGCCCTGGACGAGCTCGCCCGCTCGTCCACCGACATGCCGTCGGCGCACGTGGAGACCACCGTCTCGGCTGTCCTGACCGTCGACGTGTCCGGCGCCGACGACCCGGGGGCCGAGGTGGAGATCGCGCTCGAGTACGGGGTTCCGGGTGCCCTCTGGGCGCCGGCCTACCGGCTCACCTACCGTCAGGGCGAGCGCAGCGGCCGGCTGGTGCTGCGGGCCTCGGTGGCCCAGCGCACCGGCGAGGACTGGACCGGCGTGGCCGTCGGCCTGGCCACGGCGGACCTGCGGCGCGGGACCGGCCTGCCGAGGCTCCGCTCGCTCCGGATCGGACGCCGTCAGCCCGCCTCGGCACCTTCTGGTTGGCGCGAACCCCCGGCAGGTCTCGCCGATCTGTTCACCGGGTACGACGCGGCGCCTCCAGGCCCTGCCACGGCACCCGTGCCCGTCGCCGCCCCGGCCGGGGCACTTCCGCCACCTCCGCCGCCGCCTCCGCCGGCTTACGGCGCGCCCCCGGCTGCTGCGCTGCCGGCAGCGGGCGGCGCAGCTCCTGAGCTCTTCGCCGGCCAGGTGCCCGCCCCGGCGCAGTCGGCCCGGGCCCGTACGGGCGGCGGGCGCGGTGCAGGATTCTCCCCGGCTCCCGCCGCCATGGCACCCGCGGCCCCCGGAGCCGCGGCGCCCCCGGCTCCGGCCTCCGGTTCTCCGCAGCCGAGCGGCGCCGAGCTCGACTACGCCGCTCTCGTCCTGTGCGGCCCCGACGAGCAGGGAGGCCGCAGGGGGAGGCTGTTCCCCGGCGCCCCCTTCGATCCGGTGGCGGCCGAGTACCGGCGCCGTGCCGAATCGGTGGCCGCGCTGCCACTGCCCGGACATGCGGTACGGCCCCGGGAGTCGGCAGGTTCGTTCGACCACCGCTTCGACACGGCCGCCCGCGCGGACATCCCTTCGGACGGCACCTGGCACACCGTCACCGTCGGCGAGATCGGCGTCGGCATGCACACCGAGTACCTCTGCGTACCGTCCGTGGAACAGACCGTGTACGCGACGCTGGTGCTCTCCAACACCACCGATCAGGCCCTCCTCGCCGGCCCGGTGGAAGTCACCGTCGACGACGACTTCCTGCTGACCGCCGCCCTGCCCACACTCGCCCCGGGCGGCGTACGCCGGGTGGGACTCGGGCCCGCCGAGGGCATCCAGGTCGTCCGCCGTACGAGTGTTCATGAGTCCACCTCGGGTCTGCGCAACAGCACCACCGTGCTCGACCACCGCGTCCATGTGGAACTGGCCAACCGGCTCGGCGGGCCCGTCGCCCTCGAGGTCCGCGAGCGGGTGCCCGTCACCTCCGAACCGGATGTCCGGATCGAGGAGCGGGCCGACTGGACGGCACCCGGGGAGGGTCCGGGGCCCGATCGTCACGCATTGGGCACCCGCGTCTGGCGGGTGGACCTGCCCGCCGGGGGCACCGCCGTGCTGGACGGCGGCTACGAGATCCGAATGCCGGCCGGCAAGGCCCTCGTCGGCGGCAACCGCAGGAGCTGACACACGCCATGACCACGACTCCGAAGCCGATCGCCCTCCCCGTCACCGCGGTGACCTGTCTGGAGGATCGCGCACACGTCGAGCGTGCCGTCGTACTCGACCTGGAGGCAGGGGTCCAGCGGCTGCGTCTCGGCCCCGTCAGCGCGCTGGCCGTCGACCGGACCCTCCATGCCGAGCTGTCGGCCGATCACCCGGCGACCGTGCTCGACGTCCGGTTCACCCGCAGTTGGACGCCGCGCGGGCCGGTACCTCACGCCGGGGACGACTCCGCTCTGCGCCTGCGGGTGCACACCCTCCGGGGTGAGCAACTCTCCCTGGAGCAGCGGCGCGACCGGCTGCAGGCCCGCGGGGAGCTGCTCGGCCGGCTCGCCGCCGATCTGCTGCGGGAAATCGGCGAGGGAGCCGGCACGGGTGAGACGGACAGCGCCCGCTGGACCGCCGAACTGGACCGGGTCGACGACGAACGGGCCTCGTGCGGTGAGCAGTTGCGCACCGTGGAGGCCGCGCTGGCCGCCCTCTCCGATGAGCTCGGGCAGACCGAGCGAGCCGTCCACGCATCGGAGGAGGAGCCCGCCGAACTCGTCGGCCATGTCGAACTGACCGTGGAGGCCTCGGTCGCCGGCCCGGTCGGGCTGCGGCTGAGTCACCTCACCTCGTGCGCGCTGTGGCGGCCCGCCTACCGGGCGGTGCTCGACGGCGGCTCCCTGACGCTGGAGACGGACGCGATGGTCTGGCAGCGCACGGGAGAGGACTGGTCGGACGTACGGCTGACGTTGTCGACGGCGCGGTCCGCACTGGCGACCGAACCACCGCACCTGGGCGAGGACCGGCTGACCCTCATGGACCGCTCGGCCGAGGAGCGCCGCACAGTCGGCGTCGAGCTGCGCGAGGAGGAGATCGGGAACCTCGGTCCGGCTCCGGTCGTCGGCCTGCCGGGGGTGGACGACGGCGGCGAGGTACGGGTGCTGCGGTCCCCCGCGCGGGTCTCCGTGCCCGCTGACGGACGCGCGCACCGCGTGCCGCTGTCCACCTTCACCACCGCCGCACGCAGTGAGTACGCCTGTTCGCCCGAGCTGTCTCCTCTGGTCACCCGGGTCGTACGGTTCGACAACCTGGCCGGCCATGCGCTGCTCGCCGGGCCCGTGGACCTGGTCCGCGGCAGCGGATTCGCCGGCCGTGGAACGCTGGACTTCACCGCGCCCGGCGCCCCGGTCGAGCTCGCCTTCGGCAGTTGTGACGACCACCGGGTGGTCCGGCATTCCGAGGAGACGCGGGACACGGCCGGAATCACCCAGCGGACCGTCATCACCCGCACGGTCCGGCTGCACCTGTCCCGGTTCTCCGCGCCCGGGGAGCTGGAGGACCGGGTGGTCACGCTTCGGGAGCGGCTTCCGGTCTCCGAGGTCTCGGCCGTGGAGGTGCGCCTGCGCGGGGAGTCCTGCTCCCCCGAGCCCGGCACGGTCGACGCCGAAGGCATCGCCCGCTGGGACGTCACACTCCCACCCGACGGCCACCGAACGGTCACCTTCGTCTACGAGCTTTCGGCGAGCGCCAAGGTCACCGGGCTCTGAGCCGCTGCTCTACGGGCCCGTTCGGGAGGGCCGCGGCAGCGGCGTGCCGTCGACGTGGAGGTCGACGTGCTCGTTGTAGAACGCGACCAGGCCGGCGATTCGGTTGACCTGGATCGTCGGGAAGTCGTACGCCCAGGCGATGTCCTCGTGTACGGCGAGGTCCCCGTCGAACGACCAGTAGCCGGTCGTGGTGCCCTTGTACGGGCAGCGGGTCACCGTGTCGGAGGGACGCAGCCGGGCCCAGTCGACGCGCGTGCGGTCGAGGTAGTAGCGGGTGGGCAGGCCGGTCTCGAACAGCTTGACGCAGTTGGGCGCCTCCGCCAGCACGACGCCGTCCAGCTCCACGCGAACGCTGCTGGTGGAACGCAGCGCGTCGACCCGGGAGTACGGGCTCCTCGGGTGGACGAAGACGGGCTCGTCCTCCTCGAACCAGAAGTCCAGCGCCTCCCACTCGAAACGTATGGTGCCGCGCAGAGGGGCTGGGGCGTCGTCGTCCCAGATCCAGGCAGCGCCCTCACGGACCTCGGATCCGACCTGGAGCGTATGCCGTCGCGCGGTCCATGCTCCCAGTGTCCGGACCTGGTGATCGTCGGTGAGTACGCCGTCGACCAAGTCGGAGGCCGGGATGCTGAATTGGGGGTACGGGGGCCATTCCCACACGTAGAGAGCGCGACGGGTGTCGAAGGCGAGGCGGCCGCCGATCGTGCCCCGGATGCGCCGGGGCACGGGCTCGACATGCCCGACAGGCGTGAGGGGACCCGGGTACTGAACGCTCTCGTCCGCCATCGGTCGTCACCTCGGTCCCACTCGTTCACGGTGCGTCCCGGAGCTGGGGCGAAGGGGGTCTCACGCCGTGGCCCGGGGCTCCCCCCTCCCACCGAAATGCTACTCAATGCGCGAGTGACGGCATCTTGAGCGTGTGCCCCGCTAACCGCCCCGCCGATGCCCCGGGGGGCCCTGGCCGTCGCCTTCCTGGACCACCGAGGCCTCGAGCCGGCTGAACTGGTGGCTGAGGCTGGTCATCCACACCTCGAGGTCGACGGAGAGCGATGCCGGCGAGCAGCGTTCCGGTCCGGGCACGGGAGGCGTCCTGGGGAGCGGGTGGTCCCCGGTGAGCAGGGAGGCGATCCGGTCGGCCTCCCGTTCGAGGCCGGCCGCGGAGGCGCGGGCCCAGGCGGCTGAGGGGTTCGGCGGACCGGTGCCGGGCCGGAGACCGAAGCGGGGCAGTCGATAGGCGCCCATGAGCATGTGGTCGGCGACGATGAGCACCGCGTGCCAGTCGGGGCCGGCGTCTTCCGAGGCGGTCCCGGACTCGCTCCGGTACTGGACGTACGCCGCCTCGGCGAGGCGTAGCCGGTGCACGCTCGGCAAGGTCTGCGGTGAAGCCCGCGGCGCGGGCGAGGGGGTGAGCAGTTCCTCCGTGGTGGGCGGTACCAGCCCGCCGCAGGTCCGTAGCAACCCGGCCATGGCGCGGACGACCTCGCGTCGGGCCCCGGCCGGCCAGGCCAGGAGTCCGCACAGGAGGCCGATCACGCTCCCGGTGGCGACGTCCACCATCCGGGCCTCGGACAACCGCCAGGTGACCGGCGCCAGCTGGGCGAACGCGGTCGCCACGACCAGGGTGAACAGCCCCTGCGTGTACGCGATCCCCAGCAGCGGCCCCAGGGAGAACCCCACGAGCATGGCGGGGGCCAGCAGTGCGGCGTACGCGTCGGTGTGCGAGCCGAGTCCGATCAGGAGGGCTCCCGCCACCAGCGCCCCGGCCGCGTTGCCGGCCAGGGCCGGGCGGACCGCCTTCCAGGCGGCACCCACGGTCGTACGCCCGAGGGTCAGCACGGCGAGCAGGACCCAGAACCCGTGGGCCAGGTCGAGGGATCCGGCGACCAGCCTGGCGGCCGCGAGGCCGAGCGCGATCCGGACGGCGTTCTGGAAGAGCACCGACCGCAGCGTCACGTTTCCGAGGACCCGCCGCGCCCACAGCCTCGGGGTGGAGAGCTCCGCGTACCAGAAGAGGTCGCGCGGGGTGGGCGGGTCCTCGGGCCTGCCGTTCGCCGCGATGTCGACGGCGACTTCCACGATCCGTGCCGATTCGGCGAGCGCCAGCACCCGTGACTGCCGTCGCAGTACGTCGGTCAGGGGCGTACGGCCGGGCGGTGCCGGCGTGGACGGTGGAGCGCCTGGGGCGGGCTTGCCGGAGGCCAGGCGGATGCGTTCCGACTGGAATCCGCGCATCGCCCGCTCCAGCGTTCCGGGGGCCGGCGGGGGGAGCCCTGTGCGCAGCGAGTGCGCGCAGGCGTCGCACACCGTCGCGACCTGTCCGAGGAGGGTGGCCGACGCCGGGCCGACGGCTCCCGGTGTGAGCTCGGCGAGGGTTGCCAGCTGGTCCAGGAGCCGGCGTACCGCGCGGCCTGCCTGGTCCAGTGCGCGGTCCGTCCTGCCCGCACCGGCGGGGCGGGCCGACGGCGGGAGACGTGAGAGCCGCATCCTCGCGCCCGCCTCGCGCAGGTCCTCCGGCGGCACTTCGGCGGTGGCGGCGCCGCGGGCGGCAGTCCCGAGGGCGCTCGCGAGCCGTTCACGGTAGGCGGGGACGGAGGGGTCGGGCAGCAGGATCTGGGAGGCCGCGAGAAGGAGGATTCCCACGGTAAGTCCCGTCAGCCGCTCCCCCAGCGAGTCCGGGGCGTAGGGCGGGAAACAGGCGAGGATGTAGAAGAGCTGCAGGCCCGGGGCGGCGCCCGCCGGCCGTGGGCCGGCCACCGCGGCGAACGCCAGCAGGAAGCCGACCATGAGCATGCCGCCGGTCGCTGCCCAGGTGTCCACCGCGAGCAGGGTCCCCAGGGTGGCCAGGACCAGTGCCGGGGGCAGCACACGCAGTACGGCGAGGGCTTGTCCACGACCGGATCCGGGGATGGCGGCGAGCAGGCCGAGAGCGATGGGTGCGAAGAGTGCGTAGAGCGCTGCGACCGGCCGTTCGGCGGCGTACAGGAGCGGGTAGAAGCCGATGCTTGCCGCGACGGTGATGCGGAGGGATCTGCGCAGGATCGTCGCCCTCCGGCCGGCGGAGGTCACGCCCGTGCCCCCTTCACGCCCGGCCTTCCGCGCTGCTGGGCGCGGGCGCGGCGTACGGGCGGTGGCTGGTTCTCATGCCGCGCACCCCTCTCCCGGTGAGGAACCTCCGGCCGCGCTCATGGCTCCGGCTGCCTGCCGCCATTGTCGACCGGCGCCGAACCGCTCGCTCGCCGTGCCGGAGGCGGTGCGCCCGGGAAGGAGAGGCGGCCGCGCGTGGCGGCGGGCCCGGCGGACGTTCCTGCCGGGCCCGCCGCTTCCGGAAGGACGGGACGGCTCCCCCGCTGCGGCTCAGAGGGAAGCACGCCCGTACCTGTGAGCGTGAGCTGAAGGCGCCGAGGCGGGATCAGCGGATCTCGGTGACCCGCTGCTCCTTCAGTGCGGCGCAGTTGGAGTTCTCCACCGAGACGTACACGTTGGCGATGCTCCCGCCCCAGCTCACGCAGTAGCCCTTGCCGTACACGTAGCCCGGTCCCGCGTACGAGGTGAAGTTCCCGTCGTCGCCGGCCCACGCGTCGGTCGCGGGGACGTAGATGTAGGTGGACATGGGCTTGGCCGAGCCCGGGTTGGTGCGGATGGTCGCAACGCAGTTCTTGCCGTTGGCCGAGTTGTACGTCAGGTAGACGGTGCCCAGCGAGCCGACCGGCACGGAGTTCACGGTCTTGTACGCCTTGCCGCAGACACCCTGCGGCGTGACGTTCGGTGCGGCGGAGGCCGTCGCGCCGAACGCGACCGTGCCGCCGACCGCCAACGCTGTTACGGCCCCGACAGCCGCGACATTACGCATGATTCGCATATTTCCCCCTTGTGTCCCTGAGAGCGGTTACTCCCACTTGATGTGACCCGCGAGGGGGACTGATGGTTGCATCACATCTACGCAGAGGTACGGAACGGCGCGGCGCGCGGGCCGTGTCCCGGCCGTCTTCGGGTGCGTGGTGCGCGCGTTGGCCCTCGCTCGGCGCCTGTGCGCTTCCGGCATCGCGCAGCGGCCCGCCGGGCCGGCCGGCGCTCAGCGCGCGGTGTGCGAAGTCGTCCGGGTGCTCGGCCGGCGGTCTGCGGGAAGGGCGCAGGCAGGCGTACCGCCCGGCATCCGCTCGCGGTTGTCGGCGATGAGCCGGTAGACACCGTGAGCGATCCAGCGCAGCGGAGGCAGAGTGAGCAGTGCCCCCAGGACGGCCCAGCCCCTTCCGGCGTTCAGCAGCAGCTTGGCGACCGCCTGCGCGCCGCCGTGGATCACTCCGGCCGGCGTGATCCACAACAGCTCGTACTCCGCTCGCTCCCGCGTGAACCCGAGGGAGTCCGTCTCCGCGAACTGCCACGGGGTGATCTCGCAGTCCGGCCCGACATGGCGTTCTGCGAAGATCACGGAGGAGGTGCAGAACGCGCAGTCTCCGTCGTAGACGAGTACAGGTCGCGTTCGCATGACCTCATCATGCCGTAGAGACCCAGCCCTGACATCCGCGGGCCGGGTACCGCGGGAGCGGAGCAGACGTTCTACGGCTCGGGGCAGCGACGCGCGAGATGGACGGTGAGATCGGCATCGATCTCGACCGTCTCCGGCAGAACGCGCATGATCCGGCCGAAGACCTGCTCCCGTTCCCTGGCCGGCAGTACGAGATAGGCCGAGATGGTCGAGAGCTGGCCGACGTAGTCGAGAGCACTCATGGTCATGCGCCGTTCGATCTTGGACTGCCGGACATCGGTGAACCACTCGGACCGCTGGAGCTCCGTACCCGGCCACTGCATGGCGTGCCCCGGAGGTGTCCCGTCCGGCGACGGGATGCTGTCACTCTCCAGGAACGGTGCGCGGGCCGCGCGGACAGCCTCCTCCACAGCCGGATCGGCCAACTGGACCGGCCCGCCGAACGAGGCGAACACCCCACCGGGCTCCAGCAGCGCGGCCATGCGTGACCACCGGCCCTCCGGAGCCGTCCAGTGCAGCGCCGCTGCCGCGTAGACCAGCCCGTACGTCGCGTCGGACCGCAGGTCCTCGAACGCGGCGCGCACCGTCCTGACGTGCGCCGGCACATGTTTGCGCAGTTCGGCGAGCATGGCGCCGTCCGGCTCGGTGGCGGTGACCGTGACACCCTGCCGGGCGAACAGCCGGGTCGCCTTTCCCGTGCCCGCGCCGATTTCGAGGGCGGTCCGAGCCGGCCGGCCCGCGTATGCCGTCACCAGGTCGAAGAGCTCCACGGAGTACCCGGGCCGAAACCGTTCGTACGCCACCGCCATTGCTCCGAAGCTCCGTGCGCGCGCAGACATGTCGAGCATCCTGGCACGGCCCGTTCCCCGTCACGGCACGGCGGTGCCGCGACCCGCCTGCTGACCGGACGTCCACCGGCAGTCCGGCGACGACACGATCCGCGCCTCGGTGGAGAACGGAGCCACTCGTCCTAGGCTGGAGCGCCAGAACGCTGTCGGCCGTGTCCCACGCCCCCGGACGTCCGAGCCGGCCGGGGCGGATCCGCGGACGGATGCGCGGCAGCCCCCTCGGACCCAGGAAGCCGTCACTCACGTGCCCACCCCTCTCCCCCGCCGTGCCGCGCTCTCCGCGCTGGCCGGCCTCGTGGTCCTTCCGCTCGCCGGGTGCGGCGCGGCGGCACCTGACGCCGCGCCGCCGGCTCCCTCCGGGGCAGCGCCCTCCCGGTCCGAGGAGGCCGCACACCGGAGGGACCGGGCTTTCGAGGAGCTGGAGCGGAAGTTCGACGCCCGGCTCGGCGTGTACGCGGTCGACACCGGCAGCGGCCTGTCCGTCACCCACCGCCCCGACGAGCGCTTCGCCTACGCCTCGACCTGCAAGGCTCTCCTGGCCGGTGCCCTGCTGGACAGGTACACGCTCCAGCAACTCGACCGGCGCGTCCGGTACGGCCCTGATGATCTCGTCGCCAACTCACCGATCACCGAGCAGCACGTGGACAAGGGGCTCACTCTCCGCGAACTGTGCGATGCCGCCGTCCGCTACAGCGACAACGCCGCCGCCAATCTCCTCTTCCACGAGCTCGGTGGCCCGCGTGGCCTGCAGGAGGCGCTCGTCACCCTCGGTGACCGCACCACGCGGTGCGACCGCTACGAGCCGGATCTGAGCGAGGCCGCGCCCGGTGATCACCGTGACACCAGTACGCCTCGCGCCCTGACTGCCGGTCTGCGCGCCTATGCGCTCGGCAGCACTCTCGGTACGGACGAGCGGGCCGTGCTGACCGACTGGCTCGAACGCAACACCACCGGCGACGCGCTCATCCGTGCGGGTGCTCCGGCCGGGTGGGTGGTGGGCGACAAGACCGGCACGGGCGGCTACGGCACGCGCAACGACATCGCGGTCGTCCGGCCGCCGGGCTCCGCGCCGATCACCGTGGCCGTGCTCTCCCGCCGCGACGCCCGGGGCGCGGAGCCGCAGGACGCGCTCGTCGCGGAGGCGGCCCGCGTCGCGCTCAACGCCTTCGCCCAGGAGCTGTCCGCCCGCAAGGGCGCTCAGGGGCGGTAGCGGAGCGGATGGTCGGCGGGCACCTCGGTCAGCACGATGCGGTGGCCGTCCGGATCGGCGAGCCACATCTCGATCAGCCCCCAGGGTTCCTGGAGCGGCGGGCGCAGGACCACTGCACCGCGGGCCGCCACCTCCTCGTGTGCGGCCGCACAGTCGGCGACCTGCATCCAGAGCTGCAGAGTCCCGGTCGGTGGTACGTCCGAACGCCCGGACACCTCGAGGAAGCCTCCGCCGAGGAAGTACACCGTTCCGCGCTCGGGTCCGGTGCCGAACTCCCTGTAGACGGGCAGCCCGAGCGTCCGTCCGTAGAAGGCGCGGGAGGCCTCCGGGTCGGCGGGCCTCAGCAATACCCTGCTGCTCAATACATGCACCATGGCTTCGACCCTACGCGGAGCGGTGCCAGGTGGCTGCGCACCCCGGTCAGGAGGCCTCCACGGCGGCTTTGATCCTCTGCCCGAAGTCGGGGGCGTCCTTCCGTGCGGCTGCGGCGGCGAACCCGACGAGGAGCTTGCCCAGGCCGTGGCCCTCCAGATGGTTGAAGAGACGCACACGCGTTCGGCCGTCCGCCAGGGGCTCCAGGTCGTAGCCGCCTTCCCGGGCCGTCACGAGGTTCGTCGAGAGTTCGTTCCAGCGGATGCGCGTCGGAGCGGTGAGATCGCTGATCCGGAATTCACGCCGGGTCGTCATGCCCGCGTCCTTCACCGTGCTGCGGAACACGGTGCCCACGGCGGTCGGCCCGGCCGGGGACTTGGCGATGTCCTGGACACGTGGGCTGAACTTCCTGTCGTTCTCGCCGTCCGCCAGGAATGCGAACACCTCTGCGATCGGACGGTCGATGTCGACCGTCGCCTCGAACCGGGCCATGACGTTTCCTCTCGTACGACGGGCGCGGCACGCGGCGTGGCACACCCTGGGTGACGCTGACTCCCAGGATCCGTGCTCCGCGGCCGCTCGGCAGCCGGACGGGCGTGTCCGGCGGGCAATCGGGTGCCTTCGGCCGTGGCGGGCGGGCCGGCGCCCGCCACGGCCGGCCCGGTCCGGATGCGCGGTCGACCGCGCAGGTCACGGGCGGGGCCGAGGACAGCGCCGGCCGGCCCGTTCCCCTTTCGAGCGACCCAGGGCGTTCCCGGCACGCACAACTAGATCTGCATATGCGGTGACCTGTGGTGGACCATGTCCAAGTGCGGTGTAGATCAGTTGAGTTGGCTGCGCTCGTAGCTTCCGCTTGGCCATGAGGGAGATACGATCTTTGAACAACCTCTGGTGCAGGAGTGGTTCCTCTCATGTACACGATGTCGAACCGGGGCGACGCCTGCGGGCCGTCCAGGACCGCGCAGCCCCACGTCGCCGGTCGTCCGGTCCTCCCCTCTCCGCACGTCGCCTGATGTCCGACGCCCCGCAGCCCACGGGCACCGACTTATCACCGACTCGAAGGTCTTCCATGGCTCGTCCCCCCACATCCCCCGTCACACCCCGCAGGAGCAGCAGCCTGTGGGCGGTTGCTCTCGTCGTCGTCTTCGTCGCGCTCGCGGCGGCGGTCGTGCCGGTCGCCGGTCTCGGCACAGGTGCGGCAGTGGCCTTTGCCGCGGCGTTCCTGCTCGCCTTCGCCGTCCTCATACCCTTGCGGCGGCAGCATCTGGCCTCCGTGGCCGAGGCCGCCCGGCTGCGCGCCGAGATACGTGAGCGCGAGGCAGAGGCCGCGCGCCGTGATGCGGACTGGCACGCCTACGTACGCACGCAGGCGGAGGCCGCGTTGCAGGAAGCGGAGTTCCTCGTGGCGGAGCGGGTCCCGGCCGCGCTCGGCCGGGGTGAGATCCCCGAGTCCCCGGAGGCCGGGGAGCCTTTGGCTCTCGAACTCGCCAAGTGGTACGAACGGCTGCTCGCCGATGTGTCCGAGGTCGTCGACAACCGCGAGGAGTCGCAGCGCATCGCGCTGGTCGAGCTGGCGAGCCGGGTCCAGACCTCGGCGCACCGGATCCAGGCGACGGTCTCGGGTGTGGCGGAACGCCACCCGTCCGACTCGGATCTCCTCGAGGCCACCATGCAGGTGGACCATGCGGCGACGCAGCAGGCCCGGCATGCTCAGAGCCTCAAGGTGCTGTGCGGCGAATGGCCGGGGCAGCAGTGGCAGAAGCCTCTGGCACTGGTCGATGTGGTGCGGGCGGCTTCGGGCCGGATCGTTTCGTTCAAGCGTGTGGAGGTCACCGGCGATCCTGATGTCGGGATCACCGCGTCGGTGGTCGAGCCCCTGATCCACCTGATCGCGGAGCTGCTGGCCAATGCGACGGAGTACTCGCCGCCGAGGACCAGCGTGCCGGTCACGGTCCGTACGGTGCAGCGGGGCGCGGTCATCGAGGTGGACGACGGCGGGCTGGGCCTTGACGAGTACCGGCTGGCCGAGGCACGTGAGGTCGTCTCGGGCCGCCGTCTGCTGGGCGTGGGCGACGTCGGTGAGATTCCGCAGACCGGATTCGCGGTCGTCGGACGATTCGCCCACCGTCACGGTCTCGGCGTCGATCTGGGGCCTTCGCCTTACGGGGGTGTCCGTGCGGTCATCCTGGTACCGCTGGAGCTCCTGAAGACGCTCGCGCCCGCCGGGACGGCGGGACGGGCGCTTCCCACTCCCCCGCCCGTTCCGGTAAGGACCGAGGCCGCCCCCGAGGCGACCGTTCCCGCCCTCGCACCGGGGACCGCGGACGGCTTGGTGCCGGCCGCCGAGCCGCCCTCGCGGGAAGCGGAGGGCCCGGCCGGACACCGCCGGCTCCCCCAGCGCCGGTCCCGCCGTGACGGATACGTCCCCGCGGTGGAAGAGGCGCCGGTGGCAGTCACCCCGCCGGGTTCGCCCGAGGACGCCGGCGACTGGATGGAGCAGTTCTTCGAGGGCAGCAGGACTCCACCGCCCCCGGCGGAATCCGCTTCCCCGGATCACGCCTCGTACGACCCCCCGTACGACCCCTCCGAATCCCCCGATTCCTCGGAAGGACAGAAGTGAGCATGAATTACGTGGAGAACCCGGAGCAGCGCGGCTGGATGATCTCCGAGGTCGCCGCAGTGCCGGGTGTGCGACAGGCCATCGTCTTCAGTTCGGACGGTCTGCTGCTGGCCAGCTCGGAGGGTATGGACCGGGACTCCGCCGACCGTCTGTCGGCGAGCTGCTCGGGTCTTCAGTCGCTGGGCCGTGGTCTGGGGCGGGAGTTCGGCGAGGACGGCGGCACCGTGCATCAGCAGATGGTGGAGTTCAACGGCGGCTTCCTGTTCATGCGCAGCGCCAACGGTGCGCATCTCGCCGTCGTGACGGGACCCGTGGTCGACCCGAAGCTGGTGGCCAGGCAGATGCAGGCCCAGGTGATGAAGATCGGAGCACGCAACCTCACCAGCCCGCCGCGCCAGGGCTCCGCATGAGCGGGGCGGGAGAGGGCTTCTCGGAGGGTGCGTTAAGGCCATACGTGATCACCAAGGGGCGCTCCCGGCCGTCCCGCAACACGATCGGGGTGGAGACCCTGCTCGTCGCCGTGGAGCCCGCACGGGCGCTCCCCCTCTCCGCGACCAGGGAGGAGACCGCTCTCGTACGGATGTGTGAGCAGCTGCTCTCCCTGGTGGAGGCCGCCGCGCATCTCGGGCTGCCCGTCAGTCTGGTGAAGGTGCTGGCGTCCGACCTGGTCGACAGCGGGCATCTGTCCGCGCGCTCCGGTGTTCCACGGGCCGCACTGCCCGACAAGCAACTGCTACAGGAGGTACTGGATGGTCTCCGTCGGCTCCGCTGACCGCTATTTGCCCGACACGGTGCAGCAGGCCGTCAAGATCCTCGTCGTCGGCGCGTTCGGCGTGGGCAAGACGACGCTCGTCGGGTCCGTCAGCGAGATCGAACCGCTGCGCACCGAGGAGGTGATGACGGAAGCGAGCATGGGGGTCGACGAACTGGCCGGGTTGGACGGGAAGACGACGACCACGGTGGCGATGGACTTCGGCCGCGTCACCCTCAGTTCGCGGCTCGTCATGTATCTGTTCGGGACGCCGGGCCAGCGGAGGTTCTGGGATCTGTGGGAGGGGCTGGCCGAGGGCGCTCTCGGTGTGCTCGTGCTCATCGACACCCGTCGGCTCGAGGACAGCTTCGACGTACTGGAGCAGCTGGAGATCCGTGGGCTGCCGTTCGCGGTGGCGATCAACCAGTTCCCGGACAGCGAGCGGTACTCGGAGGAGGAGCTGCGAGGCGCGCTCGATCTGCTGCCGGAGACCCCGATCGTGCTCTGCGACGCCCGTGACCGCGTCTCGTCGGTCGATTCCCTGATCACGCTGGTGGAGCACGTGTCGGGTATCGGTGCGGGCCGGCGCTCGGAGGCCGTTTCATGAGTACGCCGCCGCCGGGGTGCCCGGCGCACGTGCAGCACGGCAACGGCCTGCTGTCGCTGCCCTCCGTCGTCGGTTCGCGTGATCCGCGGGCCGTCTACCGGGAGCTCCGCGAACAGTGGGGCAACGTGGCGAAGGTGGAGCTCGAACCGGGTGTCCCCGCCTGGCTGGTGATGGGGTACCGGGAACTGCTGACGATCACCCGTCAGGAGCAGGTCTTCTCCCGTGACGCGCGCAACTGGCGTGATCTGAACGAGGGCGTCGTGTCCCCTCACTCGGGGCTCATCCCGATGATGGGGTGGCGTGCCAATGTCATCGGGGCTGACGGGCCCGAGCACCGCCGTCTGCGCAAGCCTCTGGACGACGGGATCGCGCGGATGGACCAGCGCAGGCTGCGCCGTGAGGTCGAGGCTCTGTGCACGGACCTGATCGCGGCGTTCTCCGAGCGGGGCAGCGCCGATCTCGTCAACGAGTACGCGACGATCGTCCCGATGCTGTCCCTCGCCTCCCTGTTCGGCCTGGACGGTACGGAGGGCCGGGAACTGCTGGACGCGCTCATCGCGCTGTTCGGCAGCGCGGACAACTCCCAGGCGGGGAACCGCGACTTCGAGCAGATCCTTCTCGACACCGTGCGAGAGCGCCGCCGGAATCCCACCGACGACATGACGACGGTCTTCATCGATCATCCGAATCTGCACAACGAGGCGGAACGTCTCCAGTCGATCGTGGTGATGATCTCCGCCGGGAACGAGACCGTGACGGCGTGGATCTCGCACACGCTGCGGCTCATGCTCACGGATCCGCGTTTCGCCGCGCGCCTGCACGGCGGACGGCTCGGGGTGGACGACGCGCTGGACGAAGCGCTGTGGCGCGATCCGCCGATGAACAACATGCCGGCCCGGTACGCGCTCCACGACACCGAGCTCGGTGGCCGGTACATCCGACGGGGTGACTGCCTCATCCTGGGGCATGCCGCGGCCAACGACGATCCCGGGATCAGGCCGGACGGGGCGGAGGACGGCTGGGGCAACCGCTCCCACCTGGCGTTCTCCTCAGGCCCGCACGTGTGTCCCGCGCAGGTGCCCGCACGGCTCATCACCCGTACGGCGGTGCAGACCGCTCTGAATCTGCTGCCGGACATGAGGCTCGCCGTTCCGGCGGAGCAGCTGGCCTGGCGCCCCTCGCCGTGGACCAGGGTTCCGGTCGCACTGCCGGCGGAGTTCTCCGCCGCCCACATTCCGGCCCGCGTCCCCAGCGGGGCCGGCCGGTGAACCGCCGCATCCGACAGGACCGCCGAACGGCGTTCCTGAGACTAGGAGCAGACCCGTATGACGTCACAGACGAACTCCGCCGCCGAGGACCGGATCCCTGTGGTCGCTCTGGACCCCCATGGGATGGACCACCACGGCGAGGCCGCCAGGCTCCGTGAACTCGGTCCTGTGGTGAAGGTCCTGCTGCCCGGGGATGTGCTGGCCTGGTCGGTGACGGACCACGCCCTGCTGAACGAGATGATCACCGACCCTCGCTTCAGTAAGAACTGGCGCAACTGGAACGCCATCATCCGGGAGGAGATAAACGACGGCTGGCCTCTCATCGGCATGGTGAAGGTCACCAACATGGTGACCTCGGACGGTCAGGAGCACCGCCGGCTGCGCAAACTCGTCACCCAGACCCTCACGCCACGCCGGGTCCAGGCTCTGCGTCCCCGCATCCAGCAGATCGTGGACGAGCTTCTGGACGAGCTGCCCTCGCACGCCGACGCGGACGGCAGCGTCGACCTGCGCAGGCACTTCGCGCACCCCGTTCCCATGCAGGTCATCTGCGAGCTGTTCGGGGTCCCTGCGGACGAGCGTCCTCGGCTGCAGGAGCTGATGGACAACATCTTCCGCTCGGACCTCGCGCCGGAGGAGGTCACCGCGAGCCAGATCGAGCAGTACCAGCTGCTGGCCAGGGTGGTCGAGGGCCGCAGGCGCGACCCGGGCGACGACCTCACCAGCGCGCTGATCGCGGCCCGTGCCGCCGACCCCGAATCGCTGAGCGAGGAGGAGCTGGTGGGCACGCTGCTGCTCATGCTGTCGGCGGGGCAGGAGACCACTCTGAGCCTGATCACCAATGCCGTACGGGCCCTGCTGACCCACCCCGGTCAGCGGGAGATAGCCGTACGGGGAGACGCGGAGGTCTGGTCGAGCGTGGTGGAGGAGACGCTCCGCTGGGACGCACCGATCGGGAACTTCCCCTTCCGCTATCCCCTGGAGGATGTGGAGATCGCCGGGGTGCGTATCCCGAAGGGCGAAGCGATCATGGCTCCGTTCAGCGCGGTGGGGCGTGATGTGGAGCAGCACGGCGAGGACGCCGACCGGTTCGACATCACCCGGGAGCAACGCAGGCACCTGGCCTTCAGCAACGGCCCGCACTTCTGTCTCGGCGCGCCGCTGGCCAGGCTGGAGGCGGCACTGGCACTGCCGGCGGTGTTCGAGCGGTATTCGGGGATGACGATGGCTGTCGACCCCGACGAACTCGTCGCGGTGCCGTCGCTGTTCTCCAACAGTTCATCGACCCTGCCGGTCCGGCTCGGCACCTGAGTCCGTGCGGCCCGGCGGACCGGAACCGCCGGGCCGCTGGGCTCCGGGGCCCGTGCCCGGGGTCAGTGGGCGATGGTGTCGATCAGCTCGCGTGCGCCCTGGCGCAGCAGGGCGACCGCGACGGAGGTCCCGAGAGTGGCGGGGTCGAGGGGGCCGGCCCACTCGTGGGCGTTGAGGACGGTCTTGCCGTCGGGGGTGAACACGCAGGCGCGCAGCGAGAGGTCTCCGTTGCGGTGTGCCGTCGCGTACCCGGCGATCGGCGAGTTGCAGTGCCCCTGGAGGACGTGGAGGAACATGCGCTCGGCCGTGATCTCCCGGTAGGTGCCCGGGTGGTTGAGAGCGCTCACGGCGTCGATGGTCTCCGTGTCGTCCTCGCGGCACTGCAGCGCGAGGACGCCCGCGCCGATCGGCGGGCACATCGCCTCCGGGGTGAGGATGTCGCTGATCACGTCGGGGCGGCCGATGCGGTGGAGACCCGCGACGGCCAGGAGGAGCGCGTCGGCCTCCCCCGCTGCGAGCTTCGCCAGGCGCCGGTTGGCGTTGCCTCGGAACGGTACGCAGTTCAGGTGGGGGTGCGACGCGGCGAGTTGTGCTGTCCGGCGGACCGATGAGGTACCGACGCGTGTGCCGTCGGGGAGTTGGTCGAGCGTGAGCCCGTCCGGGTGGACGAGGGCGTCGCGGATGTCGTCGCGCTCCAGGAACGCGGCGAACGTCGTTCCGGCGGGGAGCGGGCGGTCGGCGGGGATGTCCTTGACGCAGTGGACGGCCAAGTCCGCCTCACCGGCGAGCAGGGCGGCGTCGACCTCCTTGGTGAAGGCCCCCTTTCCCTCGACCTTCGACAGGTCCCCCATCCACTTGTCGCCCGTGGTCCTGACGGGGACGACCTCGGTGGCGATGGAGGGGCTATGGACCGCGAGTTCGGCCCTGACGCGCTCGACCTGGGCCAGGGCCATGGGTGAGTCGCGGGAGACGATGCGGATCAGCTCAGGGGCGGACATGGCCCCCACGATAGACCGCCGGGCCCCTCCGGCGATCCTCCGACGCGGCGCCGGGCTCCCGGGCCACCGCGGAAGCGGCGGGGTGAACCGCCGTCGATTTCCAGCCGCGTTGGAATAGTGCCCCCGCATGACGTGTACTCAGGTCCCGAGCTCCGAATGCTGAGCGACAATAGGTATTTCAGCAGGCAGAGTTGACATCCCGTCGCCTCCGAGCACCGCACCGGTGGGCGGGTTCCGCTGACGCGGCGTCGCGCCCACGGCCTCACGTGGCTGATTCGAACCCCTGCGGCCTTGTCTCACTCCCCCGAGGACTGTCAGCCGCCCGGAGAGATCCCTAGCATGGCTCCTCACGGACACCGATTTCACTCTCTGAGAACCGCGAGGGCTGGATGAGCAACGGGGAAACCTCCATTCCGACCAACATCGACGTGAACGTGCCGAGCGTCGCGCGGATGTACGACTACTACCTGGGCGGCAAGGACAATTACCCCGCCGACCGGGTGGCATCCGAGCAGCTGCTGGAGCATGTTCCGAGCACCAAGGTCCTGGCGGTGAACAACCGGAGGTTCCTGCGGCGCGTCGTGCACCACCTGGCGTCCGAGTACGGAATCCGTCAGTTCATCGACCACGGATCCGGCCTCCCGACCCAGGACAACGTCCATCAGGTCGCCCAGTCGGTGGATCCCAGCGCCCGGATCGTCTACATAGACAACGACCCCATCGTCCTCGCGCACGGCAAGGCCATACTGGAGGAGAACGACAGGACGGCGGTCATCCAGGCGGATATGCGGGACACCGAGGGGATCTTCGGCCACCCGGAGGTTGACCGGCTCATCGACTTCGACGAGCCGGTGGCCGCGCTGTTCGTGTCCGTGATGCACTGCATTCCCGACGAGGACGACCCCGCGGGTCTGGTGCGCAGGGTGGCGGCCCGTCTCGCTCCGGGGAGTTTCCTGGTGGTGTGTCAGCTCGTGAGTGAGGACGCGGCCGTCCGCGACTTCGTCACGGACTTCATGGCGAAGAGCACCGGCAACCAGTGGGGCCGGGTGCGCCGTCAGGAGGACGTACACACATTCCTGGACGGCCTCGATGTGCTGGAGCCGGGCCTGGTCGAGGTGTCGACGTGGAGGCCGGATTCGGATCTGGCGCCGAAGCAGGAGACCCAGGAGTGGATCGAGTACGGCGGCGTCGGCCGCAAGTGGTGAAGCGGTTCGCATGATGCCGGCCCGGTGACGACGGGGCCGGCTCCCGCGCGCACCTGACCCTCCCCCGTACCGCGGACAGGGTCAGGTGGTTGGGCTACGGTCGCTCAGCGGGGCCGCCAGGGAGCTGACCGTCCTCGCTGTAGCGCTCGAGCGCCTTCTTCAGCAGGTCCCTGCTCGCGGCCGGGCTCGGCGACTGGGCGCTGAGCGAGTCCAGGATCCACCGGTACTCGTCCGTGCTCTCCTGCTTGTTCACGGACGTGGCGTTGGTCAGGTGCTCGATGTACGCGACGTCGGGGAGCCCTTCCACCGCGAAGCGCAGATACGTGATGCCGTTGCCCGGAGACGTGTGGGCGGTCACCTCGAAAGGGGCCACCTGCACGATCACGTGAGGCAGTTCCGTCATCTCCAGCAGATGGGCGAGCTGCTCACGCATCACCCGGACACCACCCGTCGGGCGCATCAGCACCGCCTCGTCGAGCAGCACCCAAAGCTTCGGCGCGTCCCGCCGAAGCAGCAACTGCTGCCGCCTGAGCCTCAGTTCGACGCGGCGCCGGGTGATCTCCTCCGATTCGAGAGCATGCCCGGAACGCACCACGGCGTAGGCGTAGTCCGGTGTCTGCAGCAGCCCGGGAACGTAATGCCCCTCGTACGTACGGATGGACGCCGCGGCCTCCTCGAGACCGACCAGGGGCTCGAACCAGTCCGGCAGCACGTCGGCGTAGGTACGCCACCATCCGCGCTGCCCTGCCTTGCGCACCAGGTCGATGAACTCGGCCGTCCTGGCGGGGTCGGTCACACCGTAGAGCGTGAGGAGGTCGGCGGCATCGCGTTCCTTGCACGGGGAGTGCCCCGTCTCCATCCGGCTGATCTTCGCCGTCGAGCAGCGGATCCGCTCGGCGGCGACTTCCGGAGTGATGCCCGCCTCGCCGCGCATCCGCCGCAGCTGTGCCCCCAGAACCAGGCGCAGCGCTGTGGGACTTGCCCCCGTGGCCGGGGTGAGCGTCGGCTTCCGTGACGGCTGAAGCGGTTCGATGCCGGGCATGCGGACTCCTGAGGACGGGCGTCGTGACGCCAGTGTGCCATCAGGAGCCCTGTCAGGGCCCGGCCGATGCGAGAGTGCCGGGTATTTTTCAGCCCTCCTGCCGCGAATTCAGGGGGTCATCGCGTCGAAGTCGCCGTCCCTGACGCCCGCGAGGAACGCGCGCACCTCGTCTCCGGTGTACACGAGTGCGGGCCCTTCGGGGTGCCGCGAGTTGCGAACGGCCACTGATCCGCCGGGCAGGAGCGCCATCTCGACACAATTCCCGCTGGGGTTGCTGTGATGGCTCTTCCTCCACTCCACGCCGGTCAGGGAGTTGGCGGGAACGCCGTTGTCGATGTGCTGCATGCGGTCCGTCCTCTTCGTCGCGCTGGCACTTCCTGGTGTGCACCTGGGCCCGCACCGGGTGAACAGGTACCCCTGGCTCATACCCTGGATGCAATTCCGGATGCAATTGCATCCAAGGTGCGGTCGGCGAGGATACTAGTGGTCATCCGGCCCCTACGGCACCCTTGACCAGCCTTCAGCGGAGAGTGATCGCGACCGTGCGCGCGGAGAGCACGCCGACCGGGTCCCCGGGGTTCACCACCCCGGCCCTTCCGGTACGGCGCGTCAGAGTCCGGCCAGCGCCGTCCAGGCCTCCGCCAGCAGCGCATGCCCGAGCGGGGTCGGGTGGACCCCGTCACCCGCGATGTGCTCGGCTCCCCCGGCGGCACGGGCCGCCTGGTTCAGCAGGCCGTCCGCCGCCAGCAGCGTGGCGCCGAACTCCTCGGACAGCCGACGGACCGTCTGGATCCTGGGGTCGAGGTCCTCGCGCCAGGCCCACTGCTCGTCCCATACCGGCACGAGGAAGGGCTCGATGAGGATCAGCTGGGCGTCCAGCTCCTCCCGGACCTGCGTGAGGATGGCGCGGTAGTCGTCCTCGTACGCACGTGCCGAGGTGATCACGCCGGAGTCGTAGCGGCGCCAGGTGTCGTTCACGCCGATCAGGACCGACACCACGTCCGGCTCGAGGTCCAGGGCGTCCGCACCCCAGCGAGCGCGCAGATGCGAGACACCGTCGCCGCTGACGCCCCGGTTGACGAACGTGATGTCACTGTCCGGCCGAGCGGACCGCACCCGTTCGGCGGCCATCCGGACGTAGCCGTGACCGAGAGGGCTGTCCGGTTCCATCAGCCGTCCCACATCCGTGATGCTGTCCCCCTGGAACAGGACGGTGGCCGAGCGGTGCAGGTCGATGGTCACGCGGTGCTCCGGAGGTGAGGATCAAGGGGACGACGGAGATGATCCTGCCCACGGAGGTCCCGCTTGATCCGTACCGGTCCCGCAGGGACCCGGCGCGGTCCGGACCCGGGCTCAGCGGGCAGCGGCGGCCGGTACGCGCAGCGCGCTGAAGTCGAGCACGCTCTCCACCTCGAGCAGCGTCTCCTCGGCCACCCGTCGCACCTCGGCCGGAACGTCGCCCTGCTCCTCCACCAGACCGGCGTAGATCGGTGCGTCGGATGCCTCTGCGAAACTCACGTGAACTGCCTATCGATCGGTTATGCCCGCCAATCAGCGGAAACGGGAGCCGAGTGTACGCGTTCCCCTCCGGCCGCCGGGGGGCGGACCCCGGGAACGGACCTCGGCCACCGGAAATCCGGCCGTCGGCGGCGGCCGGCTGCGACACCGATCACGCCGAAGGCGCGTAGCCCGGAGGCCGCGGCGCCGGTCTCCGGAACCGGATGCCGCGGGTTCCGCGGGGCGGTTCCCCCACCCGTCGCCAGGTGGGGAACCGGGTCCGTCATTCGATGACGAGCTCGACGTCGATGTTGCCGCGCGTGGCCTTGGAGTAGGGGCAGTACGCGTGCGTCGCCTCGACCAGCCGCCGGCCGGTCTCCCCCTCGAGCGCCTCGGGCAGTTCGACGCGCATGACGACCGCAAGGCCGAAGCCCGAGTCGTCCTTGCCGATCGAGACCTCGGCCGTCACGGAGACGTCCTTGGTGTCGACCTTCATCTCGCGGGCGACCGAGCTCATCGCACTGGCGAAGCACGCGGCGTACCCGGCGGCGAAGAGCTGCTCCGGGTTGGTGCCCTCACCGTTGCCCCCGAGGGCCGGCGGCAGGGCGAGCGCGAGGTCGATCCGCCCGTCGGAGCTCACCGCCCGTCCTTCACGTCCGTTGGCGGTGGCGGCGGCGGTGTACAGCGCGTCCATGGGGTGACCTTCTCTCGTACGGGTGACCGCGGCCCGGCCACCCCCTGAGAGTGACACACAATTTAATTGTGCACAACCCAATAGTGGACGGCAGGCTACCCTGGACGCATGACGCCACCACCGACCCCCGCCCCCGGTCTGACCGGCCTGCCGGACGCGGAACTGCTCAAGCTGGACCACCAGGTCTGCTTCTCGCTGCAGGCGGCCTCCCGCGCGTTCGGCGGCGTCTATCGGGAAGCGCTCAAGGACCTCGGCCTCACCTATCCCCAGTACCTGGCGATGATGGTTCTGTGGGAACACGGCCCACTCCCGGTCAAGACGATCGGCGAGCGGCTGCACCTGGACTCCGGCACGCTGTCCCCGCTGCTGAAGAGGCTGGAGGCAGCCGGTCTCGTCAGACGTGAGCGCAGCCCGGAGGACGAGCGGTCGGTCACGGTCCACCTCACCGACGCCGGCGCGGGGCTGCGGGAGCGGGCGCTGCCCGTCCCCCGCTCGATCCTCGAGGCCACGGGCATGTCGGTCCAGGAGGTGCAGGCCCTGCAGAAGACCCTGGGACGGCTCACCGATTCCCTCGGCCGGGCGGGCTGATCCGGCCTTCCCGGGCCTGGCCTCCGTACAGCGCTCGCCGGAGTTCCCGCACCGAAATATGATGCAGAAACTATCCCAACGCGGAGCGGCCCATGAACCGGCGTCGAACTCCCCGGTCGGCGAGCGCCGAGGACCTGCTCAGCACCTTGCAGCATCTGACCGCCCGTGCCCGGGAAGAGGTGGAGCTGCACCAGGCCCGCGTCGAACTGGCCCAGGCCCTGCAGCGCAAGATGCTGCCCGCGACGCTCCCCGTCTTCGCAGGGCTGCAGACCGCCGCCCGTTACGCCCCCGCGCGCGACGGGCTGGACATCGGCGGCGACTGGTACGACGGCTTCGTGCTGCCGGACGGCTCGCTCGGCCTCGCGATAGGCGACGTCCAGGGGCATGACGTGGAGGCGGCCTCCTTCATGGGACAGATCCGGATCGCCATGCGCGCCATCGCGAGTTCGGCCGCCGATCCCGGTGAGGTGATGGGCCGGACGAACGATCTGATCCTTTCGATGGATTCCACTCTCTTCGCGACGTGCTCGTTCCTCCGGCTCGATCCGCGGACCCGGGAACTGTGGAGCGCCCGCGCGGGTCATGTCGCGTCCGTGTGGGCGACGGCCGACGGGCGTTCGGGCATAACGGCCGACGCCGGCGGGCTCCCGCTCGGCATCGAGATGCGCCAGCACTACCCCGTCACCCGTCGCGTGCTCGACGTCGCCGGGGCTTTCGTCCTGCTCACCGATGGGGTCATCGAGGGGCCCTCGCTCTCGCTCGACGACGGGCTGGACCGGGTCAGGCGTCTGGTGAGCACCCACGTCGGCGCCGACGCCGAGGAACTGGCGGACCGAGTGCTCCAGGCGGCCGTGTTCACGGGCCACGAGGACGACGCGGCCGTCCTCGTTCTGCGCCACGGCAGCGCCTTCCCGGGCCCTGGGTGAGCACGTTCCCCGGCCGCGCGTGTCACGACGGCCTGCCGTCATGAGCGGTGTCTTATGAGATGCGTGATCCGCAGCGAGGAAACCAGACGCCGAGCCGTGATCGTTCTGCAGATGCTGGGCATCGCCGCCGCCTATTACGCGTCCGGACGGCTCGGCCTCGTCAGACAGGTCCAGGTGCAGGGTTCGGTCGTCACCCCTCTCTGGCCGCCCTCCGGGATCGCTCTGGCGTCCCTGCTGTACCTGGGAATCCGGATCTGGCCCGGCATCGCACTCGGTGCGCTGCTCACCGTCAACGCCCTGAGCGACGGTCTCACCTTCTGGGGCCTCGCCATCACCGCGGGCAGCACCCTGGCCCCGCTGTGCTCCTTCCTGGCCCTCCGCGCGGTGGGTTTCCGTCCGGAGCTGGACCGCCTGCGCGACGGGGTCGCCCTGGTCTTCCTGGGAGCCCTCGGCGGCATGGTCATCAGCGCCACGGTGGGCACAACGGTCCAGATGCTCAGCGGGGCGCTGTCAGCTGCTCATTTCTGGCCGGTCTGGTCGGCCTGGTGGGCGGGGGACGCGATGGGCGTGCTCATGGTCACACCGCTGCTTCTCGTCCTGCGGAAGGCCCGCATGCCCAGGGCGGACGACCGGTGGACGGAGGCGGTGGCGCTCGCGGTGGTCGCGGTCACGGCGACGACTCTCGCGACCAGGAGCCCGCTGTCCATGATCTACCTTCTCTTCCCGGTGCTCGTCTGGGCGGCGCTCCGCTTCCAGCTGGCCGGCAGCGCCCCGTGCGCCCTCCTGATGTCCGTGATGGCGATCGTCGCCGGAACCGAGGGTGTGGGACCGTTCGCCGACCACTCGGTGCTCGAGGTCATGCTCAACCTGTGCGTCCTCAACGGCTGCGTGGCACTGACCGCGCTCCTGCTCGCCGCGATCGTGACCGAGCACAACAACATCCGCCATGAGACGGAAGTGGCGTGCGAGGAGCTGGCGGCCCTCGTGGAGGAACTCGCACCGGGCCCGCCGGGGAAGGCTCGGCCCGACGGGCCGCCGAGCGGGCAGGGTTGAAGCCCTCCGACGCGAGCCCCGGAGCCTCAGCCGGTACGGGGGAAGTGGTCCGCCAGAAAGTCGTTGCGGAACGTGCCGCCGGGGTCGAGCCGCCCGGTCAGCCGTTCGAAGTCCGCGTAGTGGCCGTACAGCTCCCGGAGGCTGCCGGGCGGAGTGGTGAAGACCTTGCCCCAGTGCGGCCTGGCCCCGAAGGGCGCGAGGGCCTCCTCGATGGCCCCGAGTACGGGGGTGACCGCGGCGGTGTCGGGCACCCAGGTGAAATGGAACGCCACCGAGTCCCGCCCCTGGGCCGGGCTCAGCCACAGGTCGTCGGCCGCGACCGTACGTACCTCTCCGATCTGGAGCAGCGGCGAGAACTGCTGCCGGATACGGTCGAGTGCCTCGTAGGCCGCCACGGCGTCGTGCCGTGCCACGAAATACTCCGACTGGAGTTCCTCACCGTTGCTCGGGGTGAACTCCAGCCGGAAGTGCGGGAGTCTGGCGTGCCAGGGGCCGGGTACGCCCTGCTGCCGGGTGCAGTGCTCCGCCGCCACACCGGGGACGGGGTGCCGCGGCCCGTCCGCGAGCGTGGCGCCGAGCCACTGGTGCGGTGCGGTACCGGGGCCGTCGTCCGCGACACGCTGCTTGAGCCACACCTGGTCGACCGGGCCGCCGTGCCACCCGGTGAAGAGGCTCACGCTGTAGGCCGCGGACAACACCTCGTCGAACCGGCCGAGCAGCTGATCCTGCGGCAGCCCCTCGTAGACCCACTGCTGGACGTCGAACGCGGGCATGAGGTCCAGGGTCAGCCGCGTCACCACTCCGAGCGCGCCCAGGGAGACCACCGCACCGTCGAAGTCCGCGTCGCCCCGCCGCAGCGACACGACGGTGCCGTCGGCGGTGACGAGCTCCAGCGCCCTGACGGCGCCCGCCAGGGAGCGGTTCCCCACGCCGGAACCATGGGTGCCTGTGGCGCATGCTCCCGCTACGGAGATGTGGGGCAGCGAGCCGAGGTTGTGCAGCGCGAACCCGTCGCGGTGCAGGATGCCGGTCAGCTCCCCGAAGCGCAGTCCGGCGCTCACCGTCGCCGTACGGGCCTCCCGGTCGATCTCGACGGAGCGGGGCAGGCCTGCGACGGATATCAGGGCGCCGTGGGTGTCGGCGACCGTGTTGAAGGAGTGGCCGGTGCCCAGCGCCCTGACCGCCGTCCCTGCCGACACGATGTCCTGGAGCTCGGCGACGGAGGTGGGCGTGTGCAGCTGCTCCGCGCCGAAGGTGATGTTGCGGGCCCAGTTCGTCCGGCGGGTGGACGGGGCGCGCGCAGAATCGTCGATCATGTCTCCGGAGCTTACGCTCCGCCGGGTCTCGGCCTCAGGGCTTGCGTCCCACACCGCTGACGGCGTGACTCGGCGGGGCGTCCTGGCCTTGGATGCCGGGGTCGGGACGCCAGTCCGACGTCCTGACGACGCCGGGCTCGACCAGTTCCAGGCCTTCGAGGAACGCGGCGATCCTGGCAGGGCTGCGCAGGTGGTACGAACTCGCGGAATGCGCGTTGTACGCCTCGATCGCACGGTTCATCGTGTCGCTGGTGTCCGTGCCGTCCGCGAGGGCGACGTAGCTTCCGGGCGCGAGCTCCGCGACCAGACGGGCGACCAGACCCCACGGGTCCTCGTCGTCGGGCAGCTGCCCCATGATGCCGAGCAGGGTCAGGCCGACGGGGCGGTCGAGATCGAGGGTCCGGGCGGCCTCCTCGATGATGCGGCCGGTGTCGCGCACGTCCGCGTCGACGTACGCACACGCGCCCTCCGGGGTGCTGGTCAGCAGCGCGCGGGCGTGCGTCAGCACGAGCGGGTCGTTGTCGACGTAGACGATCCGGGACTCCGGGGCCGTCCACTGTGCGACTTCGTGGGTGTTGTTGGCCGTGGGCAGCCCCGTGCCGATGTCGAGGAACTGCCGGATCCCCGCCTCCGCGGCCAGGAAGCGGACGGCACGGGCGAGGAAGGCCCGCTGGTCGCGCGCGATGCCCGCGATGTCCGGGAAGGCCTTGAGGATCATCTCCCCGGCCTCGGCGTCCGCGGGGTAGTTGTCCTTGCCTCCGAGCAGGTAGTTCCACACGCGGGCCGAGTGCGGCACGTCCGTCCGCAGCCGGCCGGCCGGGGGCTGTCGGTGATCGCTCATGTCGAAGCCTCACACACCGGAGCCGGGCTCCGCCCGGGCGTGGCTCCGGAACTCAGTACGGCAGGGGTCGTCCGGACGGTGTCCGCAGGTCCAGCGGGGGCGGCCCCGTGGGGGGCTGCGGACGGCGGACGATCTGGATGCGGCCCACGGCCACCACCTCCTCCTGGTAACCCGGTATCTGCCCACCCAGCGGGCCTTCACACGTCGGGCGCGCGTCGGGACCGCACGGCAGCGCTCGCGGATGCGGACCAGGCGATGTGCGGTGACCCTGGATGGGTGGGGGAAGCCGAGACGAGGAGGATCCGCCATGTCCGCGCTGGACAAGATCAAGAAGATGCTGAAGGGCCACGAGGACCAGGCCGGGAAGGGCGTCGACAAGGCCGGAGACATGATCGACGACCGGACGCAGGGCAAGTACGGCAAGCATGTCGACACCGGCCAGGACAAGCTGAAGCAGCAGCTCGGCGCGGACCGGGACCAGGACAACCCGCCCCGTTCCTGACCACCGGAGCGCGTCGGCTCGCCATCCGACCCTCATCCCGGTGCCCGACCCGGTGACGGCTCACGCCGTCACCGGGTCGGGCATGCTGTGCGTCCGGATCCGGGAGCGGATCTCGAGCACGTGACCGGATTCCTGTTATCGTCCCCGCCGCACAGCGTCTCCCGAGTGTGGGAAGTGACGGAACAGGATCCCGGAAGAGTGAGCACAGCATGGGCGAGACACGCGAGACGGCGTTGATCAAGGCCGCGCAGAAGGGCGACCCCGAGGCGCAGGACCGGCTCGTCGCGTCCTACCTGCCGCTGGTCTACAACATCGTCGGCAGGGCCCTGAACGGGCACGCCGACGTGGACGACGTGGTGCAGGACAGTGTGCTGCGCATGCTCCGCGGCCTGCCGTCGCTCCGTACCCCGAAGAGCTTCCGGTCCTGGTTCGTGGCCATCACCATGAACGAGATACGCGGGCACTGGCGTGAGCGCAGGACCGGGGAGATATCCGCGGACCGGATGGAGGACGCGTACGACGTCGTCGATCCCGCCGCCGATTTCGTCGAGCTGACGATCGTCCGGCTGGGCCTGACGGGCCAGCGCCGGGAGGCCGCCGAGGCCACGCGGTGGCTCGACGACGACGACCGCGAGCTGGTGTCGCTGTGGTGGCTGGAGACAGCCGGCGAGCTGTCCCGGGCGGAGGTCGCGAGCGCCCTCGACCTGTCCCCCCAGCACACCGCGGTCCGGGTCCAGCGGATGAAGGAGCGGCTGGAGGCCTCCCGGGTGGTGGTGCGCGCGCTGGCGGCCGAGCCGCGCTGTGTCCTGCTCGAGGACCTGACGGCCCGGTGGGACGGCGTGCCGTCCGCACTGTGGCGCAAGCGTCTGGCGCGCCACGCGCGTGAGTGCACGGTGTGTGCGGGTCACCGGTCGGGCCTGGTGCCGGCGGAGGGCCTGCTGGTGGGGCTGGCGCTGGTGCCCGTGGCGGCGTCCGCCGGCGGCCCGGCGGCGGAACTCCTGCCGACGGCGTTCCTGCCCGTGGCTGCCGCCGCGTCCGGTCCCGGACGCGCCGAGCGCCGGCGGGACGGCATCAGACGCCGCCGCCGCACCACGGTGGTCGCCGGTCTGGCCGCGGTCGCGGTACTGGGCGGCGGCGGAGCCGCGGTCCATCTGTACACGGACGACGCGGGCGAGGACCCGGCGACCGCAGTAGCTCCGCTCACCGGCCCGTCGTCACCGGTCCCGACGCCGTCGTCACCGTCGGCGTCGCTCTCCTCCCCCTCCCCTTCACCCTCGTCCGCGTCGCCCTCCCCGTCCGCGACCAGGTCTCCCTCCCCGTCCAGGAGCCGGAGCGCCACCGCCGCCCCGGAGAAGACGCAGAAGCCGCGCACGCCGTCCTCCGCGCCCGCCCCGGCGCCGAAGGCCGCGCCGGCCCCGTCGGTGGCCGAAGAGGTCATCGCTCTCGTCAACACCGAGCGGGCGAAGGAAGGGTGCGCGGCGGTGAGCGGCAACAGCCTGCTGGCGAAGGCCGCATCGCGTCATTCCGCGGACATGGTGGCGAGGGACTACTTCTCGCACACGTCGCCGGACGGCACGGACCCCGGTGCGCGCATCACCGCCGCCGGGTACCGGTGGAGCACGTACGGCGAGAACATAGCGAAGGGCCAGCAGACCGCCGCGGCGGTGATGGACTCCTGGATGAACAGCGAGGGCCACCGGGCGAACATCCTCAACTGTTCCTTCAAGGAGATCGGGATCGGCAGGGAGGACTCCTCCGGCGGTCCCGTGTGGACCCAGAACTTCGCCGCCGCCCTCTGACACCCACGGTCCGGAACACCGTCATGTCACGGAAACGGACAGGTAGCACGCCCTCCACGTAAGGGATCTACGCTGGGTACGAGCCCAGGCCGAAGGCGTCCGCCGGCGAAATCGTCTTCCCTCCGCGGACAGGAGCACGGTGCCCACGCCTTCTCTTCTTGCCACCCGGCTCCCCCCTTGGCTCGCGCACGCGCTGCGCGCCCAGCGCGGACCGGTCCCGTGGAACGCCGTACTGCGCGGGGCACTGGCCGCCGTGCCGTTGCTCGTGGCGGTGCTCGCGGAGCGGCCGACCGCCGGGGTCCCGGCCGCTCTCGGCGCGATGCTGGCCGGCATCAACGACCGGCCCGGCAGCCGCCGCGCCTCGGTCGCCCGTCTGGGGCTGCCGGCCGTGGCCGGCTCGGCCGGTCTGCTGCTCGGCACCGGGATCGCGGCCGCCGTTGGCGGCGGCCGGTCGCTGGTCGTCCTGCCGCTCGTGTTCGGGCTGTTGGGTCTGCTCGCGGGAGCGGTCAGTTCCACGGGGCCCGTGGCGTCCGCGTGCGGCACACAGGTGATGGTCGCGGCGGTGATCGGGGCCGGCATGCCGCTGCCCGAGCCCGGCCCGGTGCGCGCGCTGCTGTTCCTGGCCGGTGCGGGGTGGCTCCTCCTGCTCCGGCTGGTCCTTCCGTCGCCGGTCGGGCTCGGCGGCGGGCCGTACCGGCTCGACGGCGAGCGGGAGGCGGTCGCCGCGGTGTACGAGGCCGTGGCGGGCCTCCTGCGGGCGGTGGGAGGCCCGCGGGCCCGGGCGGGGCGTGCAGCGCTGAGTGCCGCGCTCGACCAGGCGCAGGACGCGCTGGGCGGCCCACGGCTGCGGCGCTACGCAAGCTCCGCGGCCGAGCGCCGGCTGCACGCCCAGTACGCGGCCGCGTTCCCGCTGGCCGAGGCCGCGACCGCGCTGGCGTGGGCCGGTGACCCGCTGCCCGCCAGGATCGTCGAGGGCCCCGGCAGGCTGGCGGCGGCGGTGCGGACCGGCGGCCCCTGCGGACCGTTGCCGGCCCCGGCCAGGACGGATGCCGGGCTGCGGGCTCTGGACGACGCCCTGCTGCGGGCCGCGGCGGCCTTCGACCGCCCCGCGGGTGCGGCGCCGGGCCGTCGCGGCGCGGGCTCGTATCCGCCCGTCCTCCGCCGGGTGTGGAGTGCCGCAGGGCGTGAGTACGGTCTCCGGGTCGCGCTCTGCTGCGCGACGAGTACGGTCGTGGCGCAGTGGCTGCATCACGACCACTGGTACTGGCTGCCCGCCACCACCGTGTTCCTCGTCAAGCCCGATCTCGGCCCGCTGGCCTCGCGGGTGGTGTGCCGCGCTGTGGGTACGGCCGTGGGTGCGGCGGTCTTCGGTGTCGTGGCCCTTTTCGTGTCGGGGCCCTGCCCGCTGGTCGCGGCGGTGGCGCTCTGCGGCGCGCTCCTTCCGGTGGCCACCCGTCACTTCGCCGTGCAGACGGCGGTGGTCACCGTCCTCGTGCTGTCCCTCGTCGTGCTGGGCGGTGAACCGCCCGCCTCCTGGGGACGGGTGGTGGAGTCCCTCCTCGCATGCGTGACCGTGCTGCTCGTCGGACACCTCCCGCTGCCGGGCCGGCGGGGTCACGCCGTGCGGGCGGCTCTCGACTCGGCCGTGGGCGCGGCGCACCGCTATGTGGGGCATGTCCTGGACGCCCGGGCGGACCGTGCCGGAAGGGCAGCACTGCGCCGCGAGGCCTACCGGTCGCTGGCGGCGGCCCGTTCGGCGATCGATGTCTCGGCGGCCGAACTCCCTCCGGTCGCGAAGCATTCAGCCGGGTCCGAGGGTGTCGCGGGTGCGCTGGAACGGCTCATCGACACCACGACTGCGTGTGCCGTGCAGCTGGACCACCCGGCGGCCGAACTGCCGTCCCCGCACGCCGAACTGCTCGCCACGCACCTGTCCGAACTCGACCGGGCATGGGCGGTCCCGGCCCGGTGAGCGCCATTCCCTATGATGCTGCGCATGATCGCCGAATTGCAGTGCGTGGTGTTGGACTGTCCCGACCCGGCGCGTCTGGCTGCGTTCTACGCGGCCGTGCTCGGCGGGGAGGCCGACCGGCCCGACAGGCGGTGGGCCCTCGGCGAGGACTGGGCGACGCTGCACACTCCGGCAGGACTCGTGTTCTGCTTCCAGCGGGTCGAGGAGTATCTCCCTCCGAGGTGGCCGGATCCCGCTCGCCCCCAGCAGTCCCACCTGGACTTCGGTGTGCCGGATCTGGACCGCGCCCAGGAGCAGGTGCTCGCGCTGGGGGCGACTCTGCTGGACCGCGGGGACGACGCGCGCGGCTGGCGGGTGTTCGCGGATCCGGCCGGGCACCCGTTCTGTCTGCTGCGCCACTGACCTCGGGTGCCCGTGCACGGGCACCCGAGGCGGGATCAGCGGCTGATCAGCGTCAGGGCGGCGCAGGTGCCGCCCATCGTGCCGACGGTCAGGACGGTCCAGGCCACGCAGCGGGCCCTGAGCCGGTCGTAACGCGCGGTGTACTCGCCCCGCAGTTCCACGGCGCGGCCGGCGATCCTCGTGAGCGTCTCCCGGCAGACCTCCATCCTGTCCGCCTCGTAGACGCGCTCGACGTCCTCACGCTGGGCGGTGGTGAGCCAGGGCAGCGCGTCGGTGAAGCGGCGGGCCTGTCGGCGGGCCTCCTCGACCTCGGCGTTCCAGAGCAGGTAGCCCTCCACCTGAGCGAGGCCCCGGGCACTCTCCTTGTCCGGCTTCACGTGGTCCTCCTCTCCTCGACCCGTCGCTCCGGGGTTCTACTGCTGCTTGTCCCCGGGAGCCACGGTGGCGGATTCGTGAGGACGGGTCGCTTCCTCCTCCAGAGCCCGGATCGCGGGGTAGTGCAGGTCGAACGCCGGGGATTCGGAGCGGATCCTCGGCAGCGTCAGGAAGTTGTGCCGCGGGGGCGGGCACGACGTAGCCCATTCGAGCGAACGGCCGTAGCCCCAGGGGTCGTCGACCTCGACCTTCTTGCCGTATTTGGCGGTCTTCCACATGTTGTAGAGGAAGGGCAGCATCGAAAGGCCCAGCAGGAACGAGGAGATCGAGGAGATCGTGTTGAGAGTGGTGAATCCGTCGGCGGCGAGATAGTCCGCGTAGCGTCGCGGCATTCCCTCGGCACCGAGCCAGTGCTGCACGAGGAAGGTGCCGTGGAATCCGATGAACAGCGTCCAGAAAGTCATCTTCCCGAGCCGCTCGTCCAGCATCTTGCCGGTGAACTTCGGCCACCAGAAGTGGAATCCGGCGAACATCGCGAAGACGACGGTGCCGAAGACGACGTAGTGGAAGTGCGCGACGACGAAGTACGAGTCCGAGACCTGGAAGTCGAGTGGCGGCGACGCCAGGATCACACCGGTCAGACCACCGAAGAGGAACGTGACCAGGAAGCCGACGGACCAGAGCATCGGCGTCTCGAAGGACAACGACCCCTTCCACATCGTGCCGATCCAGTTGAAGAACTTCACACCGGTGGGCACCGCGATGAGGAATGTCATGAAGGAGAAGAACGGCAACAATACGCCGCCCGTCACATACATGTGGTGCGCCCACACCGTCACCGAAAGGCCGGCGATGGCGATCGTCGCGCTGATCAGACCCACGTAACCGAAGATCGGCTTGCGGCTGAACACCGGAATGATCTCGGAGACGATTCCGAAGAACGGCAGCGCGATGATGTACACCTCCGGATGGCCGAAGAACCAGAAGAGGTGTTGCCAGAGCAATGCGCCGCCGTTGGACGCATCAAATACATGTGCGCCGAATTTACGGTCCACCTCCAGCGCGAAGAGCGCGGCGGCAAGGACCGGGAAGGCCAGCAGGACCAGGACACCGGTCAGCAGGACGTTCCAGGTGAAGATCGGCATACGGAACATCGTCATGCCGGGGGCGCGCATGCAGATGATCGTGGTGATGAAGTTGACCGAACCGAGGATCGTGCCGAAGCCGGAGAAGGCCAGACCCATGATCCAGAGATCGGCGCCGACACCCGGCGAGCGGACCGCGTCGGTGAGCGGGGAGTAGGCGAACCAGCCGAAGTCTGCCGCACCCTGCGGGGTGAGGAAGCCGGCCACCGCGATCAGCGAACCGAAGAGGTACAGCCAGTACGCGAACATGTTCAGCCGCGGGAACGCCACGTCGGGCGCGCCGATCTGCAGCGGCATGATCCAGTTCGCGAACCCGTTGAACAGCGGCGTCGCGAACATCAGCAGCATGATCGTGCCGTGCATCGTGAACGCCTGGTTGAACTGTTCGTTGGAGACGATCTGGTCACCCGGACGGGCCAGCTCGGCACGCATGACCAGCGCCAGGACACCGCCCACGATGAAGAAGGCGAACGAGCTGCTCAGATACAGCGTGCCGATCGTCTTGTGGTCGGTGGTGGTCAGCCACCTGATGACCACGTTCCCGGGCTGCCGACGACGGACGGGCAGTTCGTCCTGGTAGGCGGCATCGGCTTCCGCCGATACTGAGGGACCCCTCGTCGTCACTGCGGCACTCCTTCGGTCGACGGCCGACTGCTGACTCGGCGACCAGGATGGACTCCCTGCGGCGTGACCGCAGGTCATCTCCGTGCGCACTGCACCAGTGGCTGGCAAAGGACACTCCACTGGCCGATGGCCACGAACGCCGTGTTGACGAGCGCGTCGCCACCCTCGGGACCGCGCTCAAGGGCGCGCTCCTCCTCTCAGCCCGTCGCCCAGTCGCGCATCGCCTTCCGCGAGGGGAAGTCGGCCACGTTCTTGTCGAGCGGGTCGTCGGTGTACTGGTGGATGCGCCAGTCCGCCTCGATCCGTGGTGCGGCCGCCTTGCCGTAGTCGGCGATCCAGAGTCCGTCACCGGCGTACGAGCTCGTGTCGTGGTTGAGCCAGAAGGTGCGGTTGCAGTAGAGCAGGACACGGTGCTGGGGCCTGAGCCTCTTCACCTCGCGGATGAAGCGGTCCTTGTCCGCGCTGCTCGCACGCGTCCCCTCGCCGGTCTGCTCCCAGTCGACGGCGAGGAGGTCACCCTCCCGCTCCGGTGTCTCGTCGAGGAAGTACTCCGCCTGCTCCTTCACGTTTCCGGGCCAGAGGAAGTGGTAGAAGCCGACGACGCATTCGGCGTCCCTGGCGCGTTTCACCTGACTCTTCAGTCTCGGATTCACGTAGGTGCGGCCCTCGGTCGCCTTGACGAAGACGAAGTCCGAGCCGTCCGTGTCGTAGTCCGGCTGATAGGCGCTGACATCGACGCCGTGCAGCACGGGCACCACCTCCAAGTGGGGCATTGTGGTTCCGTTTCTCTCCCCCATACGTGCCCACCCGGAGCCCGCCCATCCTTAACCCGGTTGCTGAACCGATTCCGCAGACCCGGAATAGCTGCTGTGCAACGGGGGTTGGTGATCCGGCGAGACCCTTTCACTCCAGGCATTCGGCATCGGAAGGTCGGACTTCATGAAGATCGGCATCATCGGGGCAGGCAACATCGGCGGCAATCTCACCCGGCGGCTCACCGCCCTCGGGCACGACGTGTCCGTCGCCAATTCGCGTGGGCCCGAGACGCTCAAGGCTCTCGCCGAGGAGACGGGTGCCACGCCGGTGACGGCGGCGGAGGCGGCGCAGGGAGCGCGGATCGTCGTGGTGACCGTTCCCCTCAAGGCGGTCCCCGATCTGCCCGCGGGCATTCTGGACGGCGCGGCGGACGGTGTCGCCGTCATCGACACGGGCAACTACTACCCGCAGCGTGACGGCCGTATCGCCGCCATCGAGGACGGGCTGACGGAGAGCCGGTGGACCGAGCAGCAGATCGGCCATCCGGTGATCAAGGCGTTCAACGGCACGTACGCCCAGGACATCCTCGACAAGGGGCAGCCCCAGGGCGCACCCGGTCGGCAGGCGCTCCCGGTCGCCGGCGACGACCCGGCGGCCAAGCAGGCGGTGCGGGACCTGATCGACGAGCTGGGCTTCGACACCGTGGACGCGGGCGGCATCGACGACTCCTGGCACCAGCAGCCCGGTACGCCCGTCTACGGACACCGGGGCGATGCGGACGCCATCGCCGAGGCGCTGGCCGAAGCCTCCCCGGAACGCACCGCCGAGTGGCGCGCCTGAGCGCGGCCGACGGCGCCGCGCACCGGGCGGGTCCGGTGCGCGGCGTAGCCGTCGGGCCCGGGGCTCAACTCCCGGCAGGGAGGCTGTCCATGAAGGAACTGACGGAGAACACGGCCCGGCCGGCGCCCGCGGGGCCGTATCCGGGCGGTGAGGACAGGCCGTACTCCTCCATGGTCGAGCGATAGGCGTCGAGCAGCCTGATGTGGTACTCCAGCGGCGCCCCGTCGGGGTTGGTCTTCCCCAGGGGGGTCGTTGGCTCGGGGCACCAGGTGGTGAAGCGCGGGGTGATGCCGTGCGACATGAAGAACCGGAGGCCTTCGGTGGTCGACGCGATGGCCTCGTCTACGGTCGTGAAGCCGAAGGGCTCGGCCATCTCCACTCCGGCGACGAAGTTGGGGATCACGTTGCGGGCGCCGAAGACCTCGGCGGAGTCGAGGATGCGGCGGTGCCATTCGTCGCGGCCCACATAGCGTTCCTTGCCCGGGCAGTACAGCTCGAACAGCCTTCGGTCCCACACCTCGTAGTTGGGGTGGTAGATCTGCACGCCGTAGTCGTGGAAGCGCTGGACGTCGGCCTTGGGGAGCGCCTGGGCGACGACCTTGCCGGTCCAGCGGCCGGGGAAGCGCTCCTCGATCGCCTTGGCGTAGTGACCGTAGAAGTCGGCCTCGTCGCGGCCCTGGATGTGGGACGTGATGGCTCCGCCGGTGAGGGTGTAGGCGGTGGTCGTCCTGGCGGTGTCGTGGCGGTCGATGATCGCGAGGGCCTCGAGGACCTCCTCGACGTCCTTCACACCCGTGTAGGGGCGGCCCGCGGCTTTGTGCTGGCGCCAGTTGTGGTTGATGTCGCAGTACTGGCACTCCTCCTTGGCACCGAAGTACTGGCAGACCCGGAAGACCGTGAGGTAGATCAGGTACCCCCACTGGATGGTGGGCGCCACCTCCATGACGGACTTGCCGTTGGCCAGGGTGTGCCGGTAGTAGTCCGGCATCGGGGGCAGGCCCACGTCGGAGATGCGGATCCCGTCGAGATAGAGCCCGAGGACGCCGTCGGCTCCGGCTGCGACGCGGTACGGCGAGGCGGGGTTGACCCGCACCGACACCACCGTACGGCGGAGGTCGTAGGGGCCGCCGGTGAGCACGATCTCCTCGGGTGGGCGGCGCAGCGCGGCGGCTCCCAGTTCGGGCAGCGTGCCGTGGTCGAAGGAGAAGATGAAATACGACTTGGGTTTGATGTCCCCGTGTTCGTTGTCGCTGAGGGCGGATTCGTCGAACGCCATGCCGCCGCGCAGCAGGTCCTCCTTGAGCACGGCCTCTCTCGGCACATGGGGGAACCGCTCCATGAGCTGCTCCACCAGACGCGTGCGTTCGCCGGTGACGGCGGTGCGGGTGGGGCCGGGTTCACTGGGGCTTGGCATGTGCGGGCTCCTCGGGTCCGGTGTCAAGGACACTGATACGTGTACGCCACACTGTCCAACGAACCAGTACCGCCGAGCGTTCGCGGATGATCCGTCCGGCTTACGTGAGCTGCCCGGGCCGGCCGAGGACAAGGAGTACCTCTCATGCCCCGCACCATGTCCGTATCCGACAGCATCCTGATCCGGGCGGCACCGTCGGCCGTGTACGAACAGCTGAGCGACCCTACGGCGATGGGCCGCTGGAGCCCGGAGAACCGGGGTGCGCGGATACTCGGGGAGCGCCGGACAGCCCATGTCGGCATGGTCTTCGACGGACGCAACAAGCGT
Source organism: Streptomyces sp. NPDC102451 (assembly GCF_044765485.1). NCBI lineage: Bacteria > Bacillati > Actinomycetota > Actinomycetes > Kitasatosporales > Streptomycetaceae > Streptomyces > Streptomyces sp. NPDC102451. The sequence goes on from NZ_JBIWKD010000012.1 coordinate 49,178, forward strand.
GGTTCCTTCCGCTGGACGACCAGGTGCACGGTGACGGCCGCCGACCCCGGAGAGCGGTTCGCCTTCCGTGTGCACGCGATCGGGGTGCGGCGACCTCGGCTGCCCGGTGCCATCGCCCTGTGGGAGTACCGCTTCGAGTCGGTCGGGGGTTCCACCCGGGTCACGGAGACCTGGACCGACAACCGGCGGGCGTGGCCCGACTTCCTCGCCAATGCCTTCGACCGGGTCGCGACGCGCGGCCACACCTTCGCTGAGTTCCAGCGCGGAAACATCCGTACGACACTGGAGCGCCTCAAGGCCGCGCTGGAGAAGGAAGACCGCGAAGAGGCCGACGGCACGGCGGACGGCCCTCACCAGAAGTGAGGCCGGGGGCCAGGGCTGCCCGCTCCTAAGGGGTGCCGCCGGGCATCACGATGCGGGTCAGGGCTTCGGCCGTGGTGGGGACCACGGGCATGAGGACGCCGACGCCCGTGATGTCGAGCAGCCTCGTGACGTGTGACGGTGCGGCGGCCAGGCAGAGGGACCCGTGCCGGTCCTTCGCGTACCGCAGGATGCCGATCATCGTGTTGAGGCCGGAGGAGTCGCAGAACTCCACGGGTGCCAGGTCCAGGACCAGGTGGGGTCTGCCCTCTCTTATCAGTTGCAGGGCCTTGCTCCGCAGGGCGGGAGCGCTGTCCACATCGATCTCTCCGGCGACGGTGAGGACGGCGACGCCTTCCGCCGGGTGCCGGACGGTGAGCTCGAGGGTCTGGCTGTGGGTCATGGGTGTCAGTGCTCCAGGCCTGGAGCGGGTCGCCGTCGCGGCGGGTGCGGCGGGGGCCCGCTGGAAGATCACACATCGGATGTCAACTGCGAAACCTTACCCTATGACAACTGTTGCCATGGGGAAACTTACCTGTGTGCCGACTGTGACCTCGGACGCCTGCTGCAGACAGGGGTACGATATCCGGGGCCACGCGTGTGTCCCGGAACCTTTGTCCTGGCTTTCCATACGAGCACATCGAATGCCCGGCTCGTTCGCTCGGTCCGGTGGCCAGACGGACGAGTGAAGCGATGCCGGATCGGAGTGTCATCAACATGGGCCTGAACCCCGAACCCGACCACCGGTCCCGGGATGCGGCCCGCGAGGGTTCCGAGTTCGTCGAACTCCTCGAAGTCCTCTGGGAGCACGGCCGTGAGGCCGTGCCGACGGGCCCGGTCTCCCCCTCCCAGCTTCGCGTGCTGTACACGCTGGACCGCGAGGAGGGCATCAACCTGCGGATGCTCGCCGAGGCCCTGGGATCGGCGTCCCCCTCGGTCAGCAGGCTGTGCGACCGCCTGCAGGCCACGGGGTTCGTGGAGCGTGCCCCCAGCCCGGTGAGCCGCCGGGAACTGGAGCTCCGCCTGACCAGCCACGGCAAGGCGTACCTCGTCGACCTGCGTACGCGCAGGGAGGAGGTGCTGATGTCCACCATCGACGCCATGCCGGCCAAGGCGCGGCGCTCGCTCCTCGAAGGGCTCAGGGCCTTCCGTAACGCGGCTGCCGGGCAGGACAGCGGCGGCGCGAGACCCTTGCGGTCGACCGGGTGAGCCCGGTCGACCGGCCTTCCGCCCCCTGTCACCGCTGAGGCTGACACGTCACCCGGTGGAGGACTGCCGCCCGAACCAGTCCAGGCAGACCACCAGGGCATCGTCGTCCAGCGGTGCGGGGCCCCGGTAGTCCCGCAGATCCCGGAGCACCGCCAGCGGAACCTGCCCGGACGGCAGGAAGCGGTGAGCGGACAGCGACCGCGCGAGGGCGCGCTGCCCGTAGAGCTCCCCGGCCTCCGACGCGGTGTCGTAGACACCGTCGCTGCCGATCAGCAGCCGGTCGCCCGGTTCGACCCGGAGGCGCTCCGCGACGTACTCCGTCTCTTCGAACATGCCCAGCGGAAGCTGCGCGTCGAAGTCGACGGAATCGACGCCGCCTCCCCTCAGCCGCCACATGCGGGGGGATCCCGCGTCCACGGCCTCCACTTCGCCCGAGGCCAGATCGAAGCGCAGCAGCAGGACCGATGCGTGCAGCGCGCCGCGGTGCTGGGCGTAGACGGCCTGGTCGGCGAGGCTGGCCTGGCCGGGGAGGTCGAGGCCCGCCCGCCGGGCGTTGCGCAGCGCGTTGACGACGAGGTTCGTCAGCAGGGCCGCCTCCATCCCCTCACCCATGCCGTTGGTGACGGTGAGCGTGAGGTGATGGGCCGAGACGGACCAGTCGAAGTTGTCACCGAAGATCGCGTACGCGGGCTCCAGGTGGGCACCCAGAGAGAATTCGGGGCGGGACACGGAGCGGCCGGGCAGCAGCTGCCACTGCATCTCCGCGGCCAGGGTCAGCCGTGTGGCGCGGCGGGCGAGGAGGTAGAGGTCGGTGTCCCGTTCGGCGACCAGGATCTCGTGGCCGAGCGCTTCGCAGATCTGCTGCATCTCGGCGAGGCCCGCCGCGGAGCAACTGCTCTCGGGTGCCACGACGGTGAGGACGCCGAGCCGGTCCCCCCGGACGGTCACCGGAAGGTGCGCGGTGGCCGGCCCCTGCGTGGCGCCGGACTCGACGTACGGCTCCTGGGATCCGAAGGCGCGCCCTTGCGGGCTGTCATGGATGTGCACCGGTTCGGCGAGCGGCACCTCGGCCACCACCTGGAGTGCGGTCATGCCGTAGTCGGCGAGCCGCAACTCCACGCTCTGTACGCCGTACTGCTCCCGCAGAGCCGCCGTGACGACGTCGAGGAGCAGATGGGGTGCGGCTTTACGCAGCTCCCGCTCGACGGCAGCGAATCTGTCCACGTGATCCTGTTTCTCGTCGTGCTGCGCCAAAACCCGGGCCGTCCGTGGGCCCCGGCCGTCGGCCTCCAGCGTACGGGTCCTGTGCCCGATCCAGCACGGCGCGCCCGAAAGGTCGCACCGGTGGCCGGTGTGCCCATCTTACGATGTCCAGAGACAACTGTTTCCACACAGCAAGAAAAATCGTGTCATCACGCATGGGCATCCGGGGGCGGGGCAGGGGCTGGTCACGAAGCGCGCTCAGCACCAGGGAGGGTGGGAACACACAGTGATTGCTGAACAGACTGCCGGGACCGTACCGGCTGACGGGGCGACAGCTGCGGAGGCTGCACCGGGGCGCATCGGTGAGCTGCCCTGGATCGAGGACGCGGGCAAGGTGGCGCCCAAGGACGCCCGCGCTCTGTCGACGCTGTTCTTCGAGCAGTTGCAGGTTCTGGAGGAGGGCACGCACGAGTACCAGTACGCGCGCAACACCCTCATCGAGATGAACATCTCCCTGGTCAGGTTCGCCGCGCGCCGCTTCCGCAACCGCGGCAGTGGTGACATGGAGGACATCACCCAGGTCGGAACGATCGGTCTGATCAAGGCCATCGACCGGTTCGAGCTCTCCCGTGAGGTCGAGTTCGCCACCTTCGCCGTCCCCTACATCGTCGGCGAGATCAAGCGCTTCTTCCGGGACACGACCTGGGCCGTCCACGTCCCCCGGCGTCTGCAGGAACTCCGCGTCGACCTGGCCAAGGCGAAGGACGAACTCGCCACACGCCTGGACCGCGACCCGACGGTCAAGGAACTGGCCGACCACCTGGACCTCACCGAGGACGAGGTCATCGAGGGCGTCATCGCGTCGAACGGCTACACCGCGGGGTCCCTGGACCTTCCGACCGACGGCAGCGAGACCACGGGCTCGGCGACCCGCACCTTCGCCGACATCCTGGGCGAGCCGGACGCGGCCATGGAGACGGTGGAGAACCTGCACGCCCTGGCCCCGCTCCTCGGGGACCTCGACGAGCGCGAGCGCCGCATCATCGAGATGCGCTTCGGCCAGGAGATGACGCAGTCACAGATAGGCGCCGAACTCGACGTCTCCCAGATGCACGTCTCCCGCCTGCTCACACGCACACTGGGCAAGCTCCGCGCAGGAATGCTGGCCTGACCCCTCCAGGACGCCCCGGTCCTGAGCACGCCCTGGAGCTCACCGGCCACCACGCGAGCGAAAATCGGGCGCCGTGACCGCCGGTGGACAGGCAGACTCACTCTCCATGACGGACATGCGCGCATTCCAGGACGCGGTCAGCCGCTGGGCGGCCGGCGGTCCCGGCGAACCGGCGGCCGGCCTGGCTGATCGGCTGAGGCTGCGGACGGCGGTTCTGCTGGAGGGGCCGAGTGACCTCGCGGCGTTCGAGGCACTGGCCGCACGGCGGGGCCTGGACCTCGCCGCCGAAGGGGTGTGCGTCGTACCGATGGGCGGGGCCATGGGCATCGGCCGCTACGCCGGTCTTCTCGGGCCGCCCGGCCTCGGTCTGCGCCTGAGGGGCCTGTGCGACGAGGGCGAACAGGGCTTCTACGACCGCGGGCTGCAGCGGGCCCGGGCGCCGCAGCAGGGCTTCTTCGTGTGCGTGGCGGACCTGGAGGACGAACTGGTCCGCGCTGGGCACGGAGAGGGTCGAGGAGGTCATCGGCGCCGAGGGCGACCTCCGGGCCTGGCAGACGTTCCGCCAACAGCCCGCGCAGCACGGTCGGCCCCGGCAGCAGCAGTTGCGGCGTTTCCTCGGCACGAAGAAGGGCCGCAAGATCCGTTACGGCCGTCTCCTGGTGGAGGCGCTCGGCCCGGGAGAGGTACCGGCCCCGCTGGACGACCTCGTCACCGGCCTGTGACCGGCTTCCGCCCGCCGTCCGGCCAGTGCGGAGGCCGGGTCAGGGAGTCCGGCAGCTTCGTGGCGGCGTTGCCCTTCGCCGCGTTGAGCTGGGCCTGGGTGAGGAAGAGGGCGCCGGTGAGGTCGGCGTCGGACAGGTCTGCGTCACGGAAGTCGGCGCCGATGAGCTCCGCCCGGCGCAGATCGGCTCCGCGCAGGTCGGCCGCGATGAGGTACGCCCCTCGGAGTTCGGCTCCGCGCAGATCGGCGCCTCCGAGCCGGGCTCCGATGAGGTCGGCACCTCGTCGGCTGCGCTTCCCGCGCCGGGCGACCGTGGCGCGTTCGAGCTCCCCGGCCCGGAGCAGCAGGGCGGCGGTCCTGTCCCGGTGTGCGGACACGTCCAGCTCCGCGAGCTCCCCGGCGGGCAGGTGGGTGAGGCTTTCGGTGGTGTCGAGGGCGTCGCGGAGTTCGGCGTACAGGCTCGTGGCGGCCGGTAGCGTAAGGGCTTCGGTCAGGTACCAGAGCAGTTCGTGGAGCTGCCTCATCACCGGGAAGACCTGGAACATCTGCTGGGCGGTGTCCGCGGCGGCCCGCCAGTCCCGGCCGGCGTAGGTCTCCTGGGAGACCTTCTGGCCCGCGCCGAAGCAGTCGTACACGGTGCAGCCGGAGAAGCCCTCGGGCCGCAGCCGGGTGTGTATGCCGCAGCGGAAGTCGTCCGCCAGATTGCGGCAGGGGGTCCCCGCGTCCTTGTTGATCGCGAAGTCCGCCGACTTGGTCAGCGTCAGCGCGACGCAGCAGAGCCCGAAACAGTTCGCGCAGTCGGCGCGCAGGGCGGTGCGTCCGGTGACGGGTACGGCGGGCGGGTCGTCGTCGGGCACGTGCGTGGTTCCTCCGGTGCGCAGTCTCCGTCCAGCTTACGGGGGCGTCCGGGCATACGTCGGCGCTGCGTCCGGCGGCCTCTGTCGGTGGGGCGTTGCACACTTGGCGACAGGGCTCGGCACCGCAGAGGGGACACCGCATGGGCGCGTCGCAAGAAGAGAAGAGGGGATTCGAGCCCGCGGCCGGCGACGGCCCCGCGGTGCACGGGGGTTCGGACGCGCGTGCCGGGGAGGTGCGGACCGCCTTCGAGGGGATGCTCCAGATCCGGCGGCTGACCCGTGCGGGGCGCGTGGATCCCGAAGGTGCGCCCGCCCCCTGGGAGTTGCACCGGCCGCTGCGGGCCGTGGCGTTGGCCCTGGAGGCCGCCGGCATACCCGCGTCGGCGGTCGGCCCGTCCGGGGAGCGCATCGCCACGGGCTACCGCGTGTGCGAGGGCGAGGCGTCCGGCTCGGTGCGGGTCGAGTGGGCCGGACCTCCGGGCAGTGGAGCGGCGCACGAGGAGGAAGAGGCGCTGGCCGGGTGTGCCGCGGTGCTGCGGCGGCTGGGGTGGACGGCCCTGCTGTACCGCGGGCCGCGGCGGCGCCGGTTCCTGGAGGTCGAGCCCTCGCCCGCGGCCCGGCCATGAGGCCGCTCGGCAGCGGTTGCGAGGGCGTTGTCAGACCCATGAGGGATGCTTGACGGTCCGACACCTCTGACCGGGAGATGCTGAGATGCACGAAGCAGAAATCACTGCGGCCCAGGCGTACATCCGTCTGCTGGCGGCCACGCGCGCCGCGCTCGCCGACCCGGCCGATGCCCCTGTGTACATGCCGCTGCTCGCCTCGCCGATCGAGGAGGCAGACGCGGCTCTGCGGAGCGCGGGCCTCGCGGGCAACGAGGACCGGCTCTTCGCGCTCGTACGCGAGCTCCGGCCGAGCCTGACGGGTTCCGGGCGCTGACTCACCCGCTGCCGTACAGGAGGGAGCCGGGGGTGGTGAGAATCTCCCCCGTCTCCAGCCAGGTCTTCAGACCGGACAGGATCATCGGCCAACCGCCGTACAGATCCTCACTGGCGCCCTCGCGGAGCTCGTCTTGGGTTACGGTCAGCCGGCAGGAGTCGCCGACGGGCTCGATCTCCCAGGTGACCCTGGTCGGGCCCTCGCTCCGCGCCTCGTCGCTCCAGAGCGCAACCATGCTCTGGACGAGCCTGCGCGGCGGGTCGACCTCAAGATTCAGGCCCTCGCCGAGTGAGCCGGGAGCACCGGGGGCGCCCATCTCGAAGCGTGAGCCCTGGGTCCAGTCCGAGATGACGCGGGCGCCGAAGTTGTACTTGCTCCTGATGTCGGGATCGGTGATCGCCTCCCAGAGGCGTTCGGGAGTGGTGCGGATGTAGCTCTCGAAGACCTTCTCCATGGCGTTCTCCAGTCGGCTCTTGAGGTCAGCGCACCCAGTGTCGGCCGGTCGCGGCGGAACGGCTCGTCGAGCGGACTGCATGGTGCCGGGACGGGCAGGGCTCCGCACGCGATGAATTGATTCAAATCAAGAAGAAACTTGACTAGCCGCTTGACTAGCAGCAGTGCCCATACCTAGCGTACGCCTGGATGAAACGATTCACATCCCGATCCTGACAGGTCGCCGGATGACTCTGCTTACGAGGTGTTCATGTCTGATGTGTCGGCCGTCAAGTCAGCTCTGAAGTCTCAGATCATCGAGACGCCCTCCTGGGGTTACGGCAACTCCGGGACCCGGTTCAAGGTCTTCGCCCAGCCCGGTGTCCCGCGCGACCCGTTCGAGAAGCTGGCGGACGCGGCGCAGGTGCACGCCTTCACCGGGGTGGCCCCGAAGGTGTCGCTGCACATCCCCTGGGACAGGGTGGAGGACTACGCGGCGCTGACCCGGTATGCCGAAGGGCTCGGCCTGCGGATCGGTGCGATCAACTCCAATGTCTTCCAGGACGACGACTTCAAGCTGGGCTCCGTCACCCACCCGGACCCGAAGGTCCGCCGCAAGGCCACCGACCATCTGCTCGAATGCGTCGACATCATGGACGCCACCGGCTCGCCCGACCTGAAACTCTGGTTCTCGGACGGCACCAACTACCCGGGCCAGGACGACATCGCGGGCCGCCAGGACCGCCTGGCCGAGGCGCTGGCCGAGGTCTACGAGCGGCTCGGCGACGAACAGCGGATGCTGCTGGAGTACAAGCTCTTCGAGCCCGCCTTCTACACCACGGACGTCCCCGACTGGGGCACCTCGTACGCCCACTGCCTCAAACTCGGGCCGAAGGCCCAGGTCGTCGTCGACACCGGCCATCACGCACCGGGCACCAACATCGAGTTCATCGTGGCGTTCCTGCTGCGCGAGGGAAAGCTCGGCGCCTTCGACTTCAACTCCCGCTTCTACGCGGACGACGACCTGATGGCAGGCGCCGCCGACCCGTTCCAGCTGTTCCGGATCATGCACGAGGTGGTCAAGAACGGCGGCCTGGAGACCGCGACCAACGTCAACTTCATGCTCGACCAGTGCCACAACATCGAGGCCAAGATCCCGGCAGTCATCCGCTCGGTCACCAATGTCCAGGAAGCGACCGCGAAAGCACTGCTGATCGACGCCGAGGCGCTGGCCGGAGCGCAGCGCTCCGGTGATGTCCTCGCCTCCAACGGAGTGCTGATGGACGCGTTCAACACGGACGTGCGGCCGCTGCTCGCCGAGGTACGGGAAGAGCTCGGCCTGGCACGCGATCCGTTCGCGGCCTACCTCGCCTCCGGAAACCAGGAGCGCATCGCCGCCGACCGCGTCGGCGGAGAACAGGCGGGCTGGGGCGCCTGAGCCCCGCTCCCCCGCCCGCGTACGTCCAGCCGCACCCGCCCGACCCTCTTCGTGAAGGAACCCTCATGACGTCCGCGACGCACGCCGAGGTCGCCGCGCTCCTGGAGCGCGCCCACCGGATCGGCTCCGACCCCCGCAACACCAACTACGCCGGGGGCAACGCCTCGGCCAAGGCGACGGAGACCGACCCGGTCACCGGTGGCGAGGCCGAACTGCTCTGGGTCAAGGGCTCGGGCGGCGACCTCGGCACGCTGACCGAGGCGGGCCTCGCCGTGCTCCGGCTGGACCGCGTGCGAGCGCTCAAGGACGTGTACCCGGGGGTGGAGCGGGAGGACGAGATGGTCCCGGCGTTCGACTACTGCCTGCACGGCAAGGGGGGCGCCGCCCCGTCGATCGACACCGCGATGCACGCTCTGGTCGAGGCCGCGCACGTCGACCATCTGCATCCGGACTCCGGAATCGCGCTGGCGTGTGCGGCCGACGGCGAGAAGCTGACCGCCGAGTGCTTCGGTGACAGGGTCGCGTGGGTGGGCTGGCGCCGGCCCGGCTTCCAACTGGGTCTCGACATCGCGGCCGTCAAGGAGGCCAATCCGCAGGCCGTCGGTGTCGTCCTGGGCGGTCACGGCATCACGGCTTGGGGCGACACGTCCGAGGAATGTGAGCGCAACGCCCTCTGGATGATCCGCACCGCGGAGACGTTCCTCGATGAGCACGGCAGAGCCGAGCCGTTCGGCCCCGTGCTCCCCGGCCGGGAGGCCCTGGACGAAGTGGCGCGCCGGGAGCGGGCCTCGGCGCTCGCTCCGGTGATCCGTGGCCTGGCGTCCACGGACCGCCCCCAGGTGGGGCACTTCACCGACGCGGCGCCCGTGCTGGACTTCCTCTCACGTGCGGAGCACCCCCGTCTCGCCGCTCTCGGCACGTCCTGTCCGGACCACTTCCTCCGTACGAAGGTCAGTCCACTGGTCCTCGATCTGCCCGCCGACGCACCGCTGGAGGAGGCGGTGGCCCGGCTCGGGGTGCTCCACGGCGAGTACCGGGAGGCGTACCGGGCGTACTACGAGCGCCATGCGGTGTCCGGCTCGCCCGCGATGCGCGGAGCGGACCCGGCGATCGTGCTGGTGCCCGGGGTCGGCATGTTCTCGTTCGGCAAGGACAAGCAGACAGCCCGTGTCGCCGGGGAGTTCTACCTCAACGCCGTCAATGTGATGCGGGGCGCCGAGGCCGTCTCCACTTACGCGCCGATCGAGGAGTCCGAGAAGTTCCGCATCGAGTACTGGGACCTGGAGGAGGCCAAGCTCCGCCGGATGCCGAAGCCGAAGGCGCTGGCCACGCGGGTCGCGTTCGTCACCGGAGCGGGGTCGGGGATCGGCAAGGCCATCGCGCACCGGCTCGTCGCGGAGGGGGCCTGTGTCGTCGTCGCGGACCTGGACGCCGTGAACGCGGCGGCCGTCGCCGAGGAGCTCGGCGGTCCGGACAAGGCCGTCGCGGTGACCGTCGACGTCACGTCCGAGGAGCAGATCGCCGCCGCGTTCGAGGCCGCCGCGCTCGCCTTCGGCGGTGTGGACCTGGTCGTGAACAACGCCGGGATCTCCATCTCCAAGCCGCTGCTGGAGACCACGGCCCGGGACTGGGACCTGCAGCACGACATCATGGCGCGCGGTTCGTTCCTGGTGTCCCGCGAGGCGGCGCGGGTGATGCGGGCCCAGAACCTCGGCGGCGACATCGTCTACATCACCTCCAAGAACGCCGTGTTCGCGGGCCCGAACAACATCGCGTACTCCGCCACGAAGGCCGACCAGGCGCACCAGGTGCGCCTGCTGGCGGCGGAGCTCGGCGAGCACGGCATCCGGGTCAACGGGGTCAACCCGGACGGGGTGGTGCGGGGGTCCGGGATCTTCGCGGCGGGCTGGGGGGCCCAGCGTGCAGCGACGTACGGCATCGAGGAGGAGAAGCTGGGCGAGTTCTACGCCCAGCGCACGATCCTCAAGCGCGAGGTGCTCCCGGAGCACGTCGCCAACGCCGTCTTCGCGCTGACGGGCGGCGACCTCACCCACACCACCGGCCTCCACATTCCGGTCGACGCCGGTGTGGCGGCGGCGTTCCTGCGCTGACCCACTGCCGCCCTGCCGCGCCCCGGACGCTGTTCCGTACACACCCGGGGCGCGGCTCCGCCCGGATCGGATGATTGAGACTTTCCATGTCTGCGACTTCACTGCACGACCCGGTGTTCGCCGCGGTGGACCTGGGCGCCACCAGTGGCCGGGTGATCACCGGCAGGGTCGGTCGCGGCGAGTTGGAACTGACCGAGGCGCACCGCTTCGCCAATACGCCGGTCCGGCTCCCCGACGGGCTCCACTGGGACGTACTCGCTCTGTACCAGGGTGTGCTCGACGGCCTGCGGGCGGCGGCGCGCAGTGGTCCCGTGGCCTCGGTGGGCATCGACACCTGGGCCGTGGACTACGGTCTCCTGGACTCCGACGGGTCGCTCCTGGGCCTTCCGTTCCACTACCGCGACGGGCGTAACACGCCTGCGGCCGAGGAGGTTCTGGCCCGTTTCGACGCGCGGGAGCTGTACGGCGTCGGCGGGCTGCAGCATCTGCCGTTCAACACGGTCTTCCAACTGGCCGCCCACCGTTCGACGGCTCAGTGGCCGGCGGCCCGGACCGTGCTGCTGATGCCCGATCTGCTGGTGTACTGGCTGACGGGGTCGGTGGGCGCGGAAGTGACCAACGCGTCGACGACCGCTCTGTTCGACGCGCGGACCGGCCGCTGGTCGGACACGCTGATCGGGCGGCTGGGGCTGGAGCGTTCGCTCTTCCCCGCACTGCGCGAACCGGGCGAGCACGCGGGCACCCTGCTTCCTCACGTGGCCGACTCCACCGGGCTGCCCGCGCACACGCCGGTGACGACCGTCGCGTCGCACGACACCGCGTCAGCCGTGGCCGCGGTCCCCGCGACCGAGCCGGGATTCGCGTACGTGTCGTGCGGCACCTGGTCGCTGGCCGGCCTCGAACTGGACGCTCCGGTGCTCACCGAGGAGTCGAGGGCCGCGAACTTCACCAACGAACGCGGTGTGGACGGCACGGTGCGCTACCTCCGCAACATCATGGGGATGTGGCTGCTGGAGGAGTGCCGTCGGACGTGGGAGAACGCCGGTACGTCGACGGGTCTCGCGGGTCTTCTCGCGGAAGCGGGGCGTGCCCGGCCGTTCGCCGCCGTGATCGACCCGGATGATCCGGTGTTCCTGGCACCCGGAGACATGCCGTCGCGGATCGACGCCGCTCTCACCCGGACCGGGCAGGCGACGCCGGCCGGCCCCGGCGGATATGTGCGGTGCGTGCTGGAGAGTCTGGCCCTGGCCCATCGCAGGACGCTGCGGCGGGCCGCTGAGCTGGCGGGACGCGAGCTGACGCGGGTCCACCTGGTGGGCGGGGGTTCGCGCAACGAGCTGCTGTGCCAGTGGACCGCGGACGCGACGGGCCTGCCGGTCACCGCGGGACCCGCCGAGGCCACCGCGCTCGGCAATGTGCTGCTCCAGGCGCGGGCGCACGGGCTGGTGGGCGGGCTGACGGACCTGCGGAGGCTGGTCGCGCGCACGCAGGAACTGCGCCACTACACGCCGCAGGGAGACCCGGGGGCCTGGGACCGGGCGGCGGACCGGCTGACGGCAGGGGTGTGAGCGGCCCGCCCCGGCCCCTGCGCACGCGGGCGAGTGGGGCCGGGGGGGGGCTTCCTGCCCGGGCGGTGGGCGGGCAGGAGGGGTCAGATCGCAGCCAGGCCGAGTTCCTGGTCGCCCAGCGGCTCGAAGTGGCCGGCCACGTCCGCGGCGCTGACATCGCGGAGCTCGGCGGGGCTCCAGCGCGGGGCGCGGTCCTTGTCGATGATCCGGGCGCGTACGCCCTCCACCAGGTCATGTCCGGTGAAGGCCCGGCAGGAGACGCGGAACTCCTGGTCGAGGGCGGCTTCGAGGCTGCCGAGCCGCTCCGTCCGGCGTACGGCGGCGAGAGTGACCTTGAGCGCGGTGGGTGACGCCGTGAGGAGCCCGGCGGCGGTCTCCTTGGCGGCGGGCACTCCGCTGTCGACCAGCCGGTCGATGATCTCCTCGACGGTGTCGGCGGCGTAGCAGTGGTCGATCCACGCGCGGTGAGCTGTCAGTTCTCCGTCCGGCGCGTCGGTCGCGTACTGCCGCACGGTGGCCGTCACCTCGGCGGGTGCCGCACTCCGGGCGAGCGCGGTGGTGAGGTCTGCGAGGCGGTCCGACGGGACGAAGTGGTCGGCCAGCCCGCACAGGACGGCGTCGGCCGCCCCGATGGCCCTGCCGGTGAGTGCGAGATGGGTGCCGAGCTCGCCCGGTGCGGCGGCCAGCAGGTGGGTGCCCCCGACATCGGGAACGAACCCGATCCCGGTCTCGGGCATCGCGACGCGTGAGCGCTCGGTGACGACGCGCACGTCGCCATGGGCCGAGACCCCTACCCCGCCGCCCATCACGATGCCGTCCATGAGCGCCACGTACGGCTTGGGGAACCTGGCGATCCGGGCGTTCAGGCGGTACTCGTCGCGCCAGAAGTCCACGGAGGCGCGTCGGCCCGCACGGGCGTCCTCGTAGATCGACCGGATGTCGCCGCCGGCGCAGAGGCCCCGGTCGCCGGCTCCGGCGATCACTACGGCGGTGACCGCGTCGTCGTCCGCGGCCCGGGTGAGCGCCTCGTCGATTCCGCGCACCATGGTGTGGGTGAGCGCGTTCAGGGCCCGGGGGCGGTTGAGGGTGATGTGCAGGACGTGGCCCTCGGTGTGCAGCAGGACGGGCTCGTCGTCGTTCATGTGTGCGCTCCGGTCAGCCGTGGACGATCTCTGCTGCCATTCTGCGACGGCCGTCGCGGGCGCCCGGCGCCGGGTCTCCTGTGAAACCGCTGTGGCACTCCAGCATCGCGGGCCAGACAATTGAGTCCTACGGGCCGCGACGTCCAGCAGCCCCGCCGGACGACCTCCGGAGCAGGCATGACCGACTCTTCACGGCGAGCAGGCGACGACGCAGCGTCGCGGCTCCGGATCGACCGGCGCCGTGCCGGTGAGACCGGCACGGCGGAGCGCCTCGCCATGAACCGCACCGGCAGCTTCGAGTGGGACCTGGACGCCCGGACCCTGGACATCGACGAAGCCGGGCTCATGGTCTTCGGACTGGACCCCACGACCTTCGAGTCGCGGCCCGGGGCGGTGCTGGAACGGCTGGACGCGACGGACCGCGCGCGCCTCGACGTCACCGTCGACGAGGCGATCTCCGGGGGGAGCAACTCCTACAGCGTCCACTTCCAGGTGCCCCTGGAGGACGGGACCCGCCAGTGGACGCACGTCCAGGCCCGGATCCTGCGGTCCGAGGACGGCCGGGCACACCGTGTCATCGGTGTGGTGCGTGACGCGACGGCCGAGGTCACCCATTCGGCCTTCGTGCTGGATCTGGAAAAGCGGCGCCGACGCCAGACGAGCATCGTGGAGCGCACCACAGCCGCGATGTCACGTGCGGTGACCGTGGACGACGTCACGGCCGCGCTCACCGGCCCGGGAGGCCTCGTCGGGATCGGTGCGGACGGGCTGGCGCTCGGGCTGGTGGAGAACTCCGCGCTCAAGATCATCGCGTTGAGCGGTGACTCGGTGGAGGTCCTCGAAGGTCTGGGTTCCGGGCACCTCGACGCGACGCTTCCCCTCGGGGACACCATTCTCAGCGGGCGCCCCCGGTTCATCACCTCGCTCGGATCGCTGGTCCGGCGCTATCCGGCGCTCGAACCGCACATCGGCGAGCTGAACTTCCAGGCCGTCGCCTACCTGCCGCTGATAGCTCAGGCCCGCTCGCTGGGTGGACTCGCCCTCTTCTACCGCGAACGCACGGTGTTCAGCGCGGACGAGAGGATCCTGTGCCTGGGACTGGCCGCCATCGTGGCCCAGTCCCTGCAGCGGGCGATCCTCTTCGACGAGGAACGTGAATTCGCCACCGGTCTCCAGTCGGCCATGCTGCCGCGACGGATCCAGGAGATCGAGGGCGGCGAGATCGCGGTCCGCTACCACGCGGCGTGGAGCGGGCGGGAGGTCGGCGGCGACTGGTACGACGTCATCACGCTGCCCAGGGGCCGTATCGGGATCGTGGTGGGCGATGTGCAGGGGCACGACACGCACGCCGCGGCGATCATGGGGCAGCTGCGTATCGCCCTGCGCGCGTACGCCGCCGAGGGACACCCCCCGGCGACCGTACTGGCGCGGGCCTCCCGCTTCCTCGCCGAGCTGGACACCGACCGGTTCGCGACGTCGACGTACGCCCAGGTCGACCTCGCCACGGGGGCGGTGCGCGTGGTGCGGGCCGGCCATTTCGGGCCGCTGATCAGGCACACCGACGGGCGGGTCGGGGTCCCTCAGGTGCGTGGGGGGCTGCCGCTGGGCATCTCCTCCGACTTCTGGGACGAGGAGTATCCGGAGACCCGCCTCGATCTGGTGCCCGGCGAGACCCTCGTCCTGTACACCGACGGCCTGGTCGAGGAACCGGGTGCCGATGTCGACGCGGGGGTCGCGGCGCTGATCCACGAGGTGAGCGAGGGGCCGGACGGCGCCGAGGCACTGGCCGACCATCTGTCGGACCGGTTGTGGGAGCGGTGGGGTTCGGGCGACGACGTGGCGCTGCTGGTCCTGCGGCGCAGCCCGGATCTCGGGTCTCCGCGCGCTCCCCGGCTTCACCAGTACATCCATCAGGCGGATCCGCAAGGGCTGTCGGAAGCCCGGTCGATCGTGCGTCAGGCGCTGACGGACTGGGACCTCGCGGGTCTGGCGGACGACGCGGAGCTGGTCACCGGGGAGTTGCTGGTCAATGTGCTGCTGCATACGGAGGGCGGGGCGGTCCTGACGCTGGAGGTGCTGCCGGAGCCCGTCCGCCGCATCAGGCTGTCGGTGCAGGACCGTTCCAGTGTCTGGCCGCGGCGCCGCACCCCGGGCGAGACGTCGACCTCGGGGCGTGGCCTGCTGCTCCTCGACGCGGTCGCCGAACGCTGGGGCATCGAGCCCCGGGGCGAGGGCAAGGCCGTCTGGTGCGAGATCGGCCCCGTCCCCTGAACCCCCGACTGCGACTCCGGCCCCGGCGGCCCCGGCGGTGGCCGCTGCCGCCGCCGGGGCCGGGAAACGCGGCGGGGGCGCACCGCAACGGAGTTGCTGCGGTGCGCCCCCACCCGGCGCGCCGGTGTCACCACCGCCGTGCCGGGTCCCTCGGACGCGTCAGTGCTGCGCGGTACGGCGCTTACGGACGGACCACAGGATGCCGCCGCCGGCGAGGAGAACCGCGACAGCGGCTCCGCCGATGACGGGCGTGGCGGACGACGAACCGGTCTCGGCCAGGTCCGGCGCGCTGCTGCTCGGCTCCGCGGGGGCAGGTGCGGCCTCCGTGGCGGTCTCGCTCGGCGTCGCACTCGGCTCGGGGGTCTCCGAGGCCGGCGGCTCCGTGCTCGGGGCCTCCGAAGGCGTCGCCTCGGTCGGGGTGGGCGACGGGGTGTCGTCCTCACACACCGGAGCGGTCTTCGTCTGGTCGACGGAGTACTTGTCGTTGTCCCCGGCCTTGACGACGAGGCGGACGGTCAGCTCCTTGTCGTGCTCGGGGAGCTGGAGCGGCGTCTTCGTGCTGAACTCCCGGCCGAACTTGGTCGTGGCAAGCAGCTCGTCGCCGCCCACGACGGAGACGGTCACCTCGTTGGTGGCGTTGCCCGAGTAGGCCGTCAGGTTGAGCGTCACTTCGGAGCAGGTCACGGCCCAGGTGGGGGTGTGAGCTGCGGCCGGGCTCGCGGAGAGGACTCCGCCGGCCAGGCCGACTACCGCGGCGGCCGCGAATGCTCCCGCGCCGCGCCACGATCTCCTGGGTATGGTCATGGATTCTTCCTCCATATGAGTTCACCGCTGGGATGGCGGTGGGGCGCACAGTACTGCCCCCCGCCCCAGGGGGCGCACCCGCCCCTTGTCTCAGCGATGTGCCAACCATGCCCAGATCAACGCCACTTGTGACATGACGGACACTCCAGGATGGCCGGAAGCCACTGTGCTCACAGTGGATCCGGCGGACTGTGAGGGTGGATTCAGAGGGGCTTGTGCATGATGTGGAGCCCCACATAACCCTGTTCGGGATGGTTGAACCCCTCGGGCAGGGTCCCGATGACCTCGAAACCGAGGGAGCGGTACAGCGCTACGGCATGGGTGTTCGTCTCCACCACGGCGTTGAACTGCATGGCGCGATATCCCGCCGTACGCGCCCAGTCCACGGTGTACGCGCACAGGGCCCTGCCCACGCCCCGGCCGGAGTGCTCAGGGTCGACCATGTAGCTGGCGCTGGCGATGTGCGAGCCGTTGCCCATGTGGTTCCTGTTCATCTTGGCCGTACCGAGGACGGCCCCGGCGTCGTCGACCGCGACGACCGTACGGCCCGGGTCCGGGAGGAGCCACCAGCCCTGGGCCTCGTCCTCACCGAGGTCCAGGGGAAAGGTGAAGGTCTCCCCCGCGGCGACGATGGTGTGGAAGAACGGCCAGATTGCGGGCCAGTCCTTTTCGGTGGCTTCTCTGATCAGCATGGAGGCCAAGATGCCCGGGCGAACGGCCGCACGCAATCGCTTTAACGATCTCTGCGTCCCGCCCTGCGCAGGCCGATCCGGACGAGCAGCCCTCGCCGAGCCGCCGGCCTTCCACCAGGCCGGCGGGGTGCCGGGCCGGTCGGATCGGATGCCGGCACCGGGCCGACGGGTGCCGGCCGGCCGGTCGCCGGCCGGTCCGGAGCCCGGCTGCCCGCCGAGGGGCGGGACGCGGGGTGGTATCCGGGGCGCGGGGCAGGGCGGAGTTCGCGTGCGTGTTCCAGCTCCAGCGTCAGATTCACCCGGCGCCAGAGGATTTCGTCCGGATCGTCCGCCAGCTTCAGCCGCGCCATGGCTTCCCTGCCGGATACGGATCCTGGGCGGCCGAAGTCGGGATCCGGCTGCACCCGGGCCAGATAGGCCCGCTCGTAGGGGTCCTCCACCACCTCCGCGAGCTGGACGGGGTCCAGGGCGGACGCCTGCAGTGCCGCGCGTGCCCACGGGTCCTCCGCCCGGCTCAGCAGCCTGTCGATCCTGCGCCCACGCCAGTTGCGCGCACGCCAGTCGGTGCCCGCGTCCAGCATGGTCCGCATCCCCGCCGGGCTCTTCCCCGTGATCAGATCGGGTTCCCTCGCGGCGAAGGCGAGGAGCTCGTCCACCAGATAGAGCCAGACCACCGCGCGGTAGCGGTTCAGATAGAACGCGATCGGTGAGACGCACCCGATGCGGGCCAGGCCGGTGAAGCGCACGGGCCTGACTCCGAGGAGCGCGGCACCTTCCGCCGTGCCCGCTGTACGCACCTGGTCCCGGAGCGATCCGGGGAATCCCGGCAGCCCGAGCAGCCGGTCGATCTCCTGTCGGCGGATCCGCGGTCTCCCGCCGGCCGCCGCCGGTTCCACGGCGATCAGCCCCAGATGGACGGCGAGGTCGAATTCGCCGCGCTTCAAGGTCAGTTCCTGCGCCGCCCGTCCCGCGGACACGCACACGGGCGTCGCCGCGGCGGTAACGGTCATGACCGTCCTCCCCCGTGGTCGAATACTCTGTGTGACCACGGTAGCCGGGGGAGGAATTACTCGCAGAGCCTGTGGATAACTGCTGGGTCTGCACAGAAACAGCAGGTCAGAGGTGGTCGATACTCTCGGCTCCCTGCCGGGCCGTCACACCGAGGTGTTCGCCCACCCGGTTGACCAGCAGGGTCATCTCGTAGGCGACCTGGCCGACATCGGCCTCGGCGGCGGTCAGTACGCAGAGGCAGCTGCCGTCCCCCGCCGCCGTCACGAAGAGCAGCGCCTCGTCGAACTCGACCATGGTCTGGCGTGCTCTGCCCGCACCGAAGTGACGCCCCGATCCCCGGGCCAGGCTCTGCAGCCCGGACGAGACCGCCGCCAGGTGCTCGGCGTCCTCCCGGGCCAGACTCGTACTGGCCCCGGTCACCAGCCCGTCGTTCGACAGCACCAGCGCGTGCTGGATGTGCTCCACCCGGCTGGTGAGATCGTCAAGGAGCCAGTCAAGTCCCCGGTCCAGCGCCATGTGCTCGTCCTCCCCGTTCATCAGTTCCCCACGTCCCGCGCAAGCCTTGCGTACGGCTCCCCTGCGGGCAAGCGCCTCCCCACTCCGGGGGCGTTGCTTCGCGCCACCGGACGCCCGCCGTCCGCGACGGGCGTCCGGCACACTGCGTGGGACACGGATGGCCTTGCCGCGGCCCTCGTCTCACGCGGGTCCGGCGGACTGGCCGACCGAGTCGAGGAGCCGCGCGGTGTGCATGCGTCCGGCGTACTCGACCATGCGGATCAGAACCTCCTTTCCGGAGGCGCGGTCACGCGCGTCGCACAGGACGACGGGAGTTCCCCGGTCCAGATCCAGTGCGCGCGAGACGTCGTCCTCGGCGTAGGTCCGTGCGCCCGTGAAGCAGTTGACGGCGACGACGAAGGGGATGCGGCGGTGCTCGAAGTAGTCGACGGCCGGGAAGCAGTCCTCGAGCCGCCGGGTGTCGGCCAGGACCACGGCTCCGAGCGCGCCCTGTGACAATTCGTCCCACAGGAACCAGAACCGGTCCTGCCCCGGCGTGCCGAAGAGATAGAGCGACAGGCCCGACCGGATCGTGATCCGCCCGAAGTCCATGGCGACCGTCGTGGTGGTCTTCTGATCGACCCCGCCGGTGTCGTCGACCAGTTCTCCGGCCTCACTGAGGAGTTCCTCGGTCCGCAGCGGCCGGATCTCGCTCACCGCACCGACGAGCGTCGTCTTGCCGACCCCGAATCCGCCGGCGACCAATATCTTCAGGGCGAGGGCCGTGGAGTCCCCGTCCTCTTCCCCACCTGTGCTGTCCACATGCTCGAAGGACATCGATCACTTCTCCCGCCGGTGCCATCAGTAGGGGCGACAGCATGGCAATCAGGGGCAGCCGCCGGAGAGGGTGCACGGAATTCGACTTATGTGTCCGGACGCTTTCGTTCCATGCTCGGACGGGGGCGCAATCCGTCCTGAGTAGGCGGTGCACACGACAGTTAGCGGAACCGTCAGAGCGCCCGCAGGCCGTCGATCACCTCCCGCAGGATGCGTTCGTCGGGGAGTTGCGCGGGCGGGACCGGCCTGCTGACCCGGACACAGCCCGCTTCGAGCAGATCTCCGAGAAGCACCCGCACCACCCCTACCGGCAGATCGGCGTCCGCTGCGAGCTCCGCGACGGACTGGATCTCGTCGCGGCACAGAGCCAGCAGAGCCCTGTGCTCGGGGCCCAGCAGCGCGTCGCCCTGTGGGTCGGCGACGCCGTTGTCGGCCGCCACGAGGGCGATGAGGTCGAGCCGGGCCCCGGTGGGCGCCGCCTGGGTCCGGCCTCCGGTGACGGCGTAGGGGCGGACCAGCGGGCCCGCCTCGGCGTCGTACCACTGGCTGCCCGGCGGCACTCCGTCCTCGCTCGTGCGCACGTGCCCGTCCTCAGCCTGTCGCCGACGGGCCGGCGAGCCTCACCGGGGAGGCCAGGTGCTCGCCCACCCGCTTCACCAGCCGCGCCATCTCGTACGCCACGAGGCCGATGTCCGCGAACGCCGTGCTCAGGACGGTGAGGCAGGAGCCGTCCCCGGCGGCGACGACGAACAGGAAGCCATCGTCCATCTCGACCATCGTCTGGCGTACGCCCCCGGCGCCGAAGTGGCGTCCCGTGCCCTTCGCCAGACTGTTGAAGCCCGATGCCACGGCCGCGAGGTGCTCCGCGTCCTCGCGGCTCAGCGCATGGGACGCGCCAACGGCCAGACCGTCGTTGCTCAGGACGACGGCGTACCGGATCTCGACGACCCGTGCGACCAGATCGTCCAGCAGCCAGTCGAGCTCGCCGGACCGGCGGGAAGGCCTCTCGTTCACGATCATCTCTGGTCTCCTTCGGTGTGCCGACGGAACGGGGATGCGGGGGCGGGGCGGCCGCCGGGGCTCTTCCCCGGTGCGGCGCCACCTCCACGGACCCATCCGTCGCGGTAGGCGGTCATGCGGTCACGGGCCTGTTCGGGGGTGCGCTCGGCCGTCGGCACGGGCCCGCCGGAGTACGGCTCACCCTCCTCCGGGCGCGGCTGTTCACGCAGTTGGGGTACGAGGCTGGCCTGCCGGACCCGGCGGGGCAGCTCGCCGTCCTCGTCGGCCGGGCGCGGGCGCCGGTGCAGCGCGGTCACCGGGGCCGGCCCCGGCCGGTGCCCGGTCGGCGCCGCCGGGTCCGCACCCGGCTCCAGGGCGGGTACGGCGACCGGTGCGGAGAAGGCGGTGGGCCGCGGGCGGGCCGGGTGCGGGTTGTGACCGTGCCCCGGGCCGTCGTCGTCCCTGGCCACCGTCGTCGTACGGCCGGGGGGATCCGCCGGGCCGGCCGTCGAGCCTTCCGGGAGCCCGCCCTGGAGCAGCGCGGTCGGCAGCAGCACCACCGCGGTCGTGCCCCCGTAGGCGGAGGTGCGCAGCTGGACCTTGATGTGGTGGCGGGCGGAGAGCCTGCTGACCACGAAGAGGCCGAGCCGGTCGCTGTCGAAGAGGTCGAGGGTCTCGGACTGTTCGATGCGGCGGTTGGCCTCGTCGAGCAGTTCCTTGCCCATGCCGAGACCACGGTCCTCGACCTCCAGGGCGTAACCGTTGCCCACGGGTTCCCCGCTGATCCGCACCCTGGTGTGGGGTGGCGAGAACTGGGCCGCGTTCTCGACGAGTTCGGCCAGCAAATGGGTGAGGTCGGCCACCGCCGCGCCCTTCACGCGGGCGTCCGGCAGTGCCCGTACCTCCACGCGCGCGTAGTCCTCGATCTCCGAGACCGCCGCGCGTACGACGTCGGTCAGCGGTACGGGCATCCTCCAGGCGCGTCCCGGGGCGGCGCCGGAGATGATGATCAGGCTCTCGGCGTGCCGTCTCATACGGGTGGTGAGGTGGTCGAGGCGGAACAGGTCCCCGAGTTCGTCCGGGTCCTCGGCACGGCGTTCCATGCCGTCGAGGAGCGCGAGCTGACGGTGGACGAGGACCTGACTGCGGCGGGCCAGATTGACGAAGACCCCGGAGATTCCCCCGGCGAGTTCGGCGCGTTCGACGGCCGCGTCGAGGGCCGCGCGGTGCACGGTGTGCAGGGCCTCCCCCACCTGGCCGATCTCGTCGTGCGACGTCCGGCCGGGCGGCGCCTCGGCCCGTACGTCGATCTCCTCACCGGTGCGCAGGCGCCGCATGGCGTGAGGCAGTTTGCGCCGGGCGATCTCCAGCGCGCTGTCCCGGAGACCCATGAGTTCGACGACGAGCCCGCGGCCGATCCGTACGGAGATCGCCAACGAGGCTGCGACGGCAAGGAATCCGAGCAGGACCGCCGCCCCCGCGGGACTGAACAGCGCCCGGGTGAAGGGGTCGGCGCGGTCGGCCGCGCGTGCGTCGGCCGACGCCGCGATGGCGCGCAGCTCCGTGCGTACGGCCTTCGCGTCCCTCTCCCAGGCCGCGGCGGACACCGCCTTCGCCGCGCGCCGGCCGGGCGGTGCGGCCAGCACGGTGTCCTCGGCCGCCACGAGCCTTCGGTGGGCGGCGCGCTCGGTGAGGTCACGCCAGGCTGCCGGCCCGGCGGCCGGCAGATCGCCTCCGGCCGCTTCGGCCAGTGTCCGGCGGGTCTCCACGGCGCCGGTGAACAGGCGTAGTCGCTCCCCGTCGAGCGTGCCGGTCAGTGCGGCCGACGCCAGCAGGGCCTCCTCGCGGGCGAGCATCTCCCCGCTCCGTGCCAGTTCGAGCAGGACGCGGGTCTCGGAGCCGGCTTCCGCGTCCTGGACGCCGGTCAGGGATCCCGTTACCCCGAAGGCCGCGGTGATGGTCCCGGTGTACTGCGTGTACGCGGTCCGTGTCGCGGCGGCCCGGGATGCGGCGGAGCCGCCCTCGGGCGGGTTAAGGAGGCCGGTGCGCAGGGTGCGCAGTCGCTGCGTCCGGTCCAGGAAGGCGCTGAGCCGGGCGGCGGGTCCGGCGGGAAGGACGCCGGCGTCGGCGACGGTGTGTCCGTCGCCCAGGCTCAGAGCCTCCAGTGCCGTGTCCGTCCGCCTGGCACGCCGCTGCAGGGCCGAGGCGTGCTCGGCTCCGGGGGCGGCCAGCTGGCGCAGTGCCGCCGTGCGTTCGTCCTGCAGTGCGCCGACGGCTGCCGTGACCGGGGCCCGCACCGTGCTGTCCACGCGCTGGACCTCACGCAGGCGTGCCACGTCCTGCGCCGTGGTGACGGTGGCGAGTCCCCAGAGGGCCAGCAGGGAGACGACGGGCACCATCAGCAGCGAAATGATCTTTGCCCGTACGGTCCGGGGGCGCAGCGACCGGCGTCCGGGCCCGGACCCGCCGGGCGAGGACGGTCCGGTCCCGCGCTCGGGATGTTCGTCCGCGGGCGGTCCGGCGTGCGCGCGTCGTCCTCGCGGCGGTGCCACGGGCCGGCCGGTGTGTGCGCCTGGGTCCGGGGTCGTCGTACGGGGTGTGGGCATGGCCTCCTCGTTCCGGGTGGGAGCTCTGTGCCCCGTTTGCTGTGTACGCCAGGCGAACTCGTGGGTCCGGCGGTCAGATGGCGGGCGCCTTCGCGGGACGTTCGGCGGAGGCGCCGTCGGAGCCCGTGGCCGACGCCCCGGCCGTGTGGTCCCGGGCCGGCGGTGAGAGCGCGACGAACGCCGAGGTGAGGAAGAGGTACGACCCGAGGCCGACGGCGAGGGGGAAGATGAACTGCATCACCGTGGCCCCGGGAAGTCCGGCTCCCGACGGTGTGACCCGGACACCGACCGCGAGCATGCCGGTGTAGTGCATGCTGCTCACCGCGGCACCCATGACGAGGGACGCGAGGGCGACGGCCCCGGGCGACTTGATGTGGAGTGCTGCCCACAGGGCCGCGGTGGCAGCGACGACGGCGATCGCGACGGAGACCGTCACCCGCAGCGGGTCGTAGGCGACGGTGCCGTGGAGGCGCAGTGCGGCCATGCCCAGGTAGTGCATGCTGGCGACGCCGAGGCCGGTCGTGAGGCCGCCGATGAGGAGGGCCCGCGGGCGGTCGCGGCCGTAGCCGACGGTGAACACTCCCGCCCCGACCACCAGCATGGCGACCAGCAGGCTGAGGAGGGTGAGCGGCACGTCGTAGCGGATGTCGGTACCGGTGACGCCGAAACCGAGCATGGCGACGAAGTGCATCGTCCAGATGCCGGTGCCGAGGGCGGATGCGGCGGTGAGCAGCCAGTTGCGGCGTGAACGCCCGCTGGTGCCGAGCGCGCGGACGGTGCAGCGGAGTCCGAGTGCGGCGCCGGTCGCTGCCATCGCGTACGACAGCACGGGTGTCAGCCAGCCGAAGGTGGCGTGGTCCAGGTGTCCCATGGATCCGGGACGCTAGCCCCCTCCGGGGCACCTGCCGGGGGCCCGGTTCGAAAGGTGCTGGAATATGACAGAGAGATGTACCCGAACGATCAGGGAGCGTTCGAACGTGTGCACCGGTTCTGTCGTTTCGCTCGGGTCCGGACTGCGCGATCATGTCCGTATGGCCGATGACCACACACACGTCCAGGACTTCTTCTCCACCCGGGCGGCGGACTGGGACAGCCGTTTCCCCGATGACGGACCCGCCTACGCCGCCGCGGTCGGCGAGCTCGGGCTGCGTCCCGGCGGCGCCGTGCTCGACGCGGGCTGCGGCACGGGGCGGGCGCTGCCGGCCCTGCGTGCCGCGGTCGGGCCCGGCGGCACGGTGATCGGGGCCGACGTGACGCACGCGATGCTCCAGGCGGCCCTGAGAGCGGGGAGGGAGGCGAGCGGCGCCCTGCTGCTGGCGGATGCCGCGCGGCTTCCGCTGCGCGCCGGAGTGCTCGACGCCGTCTTCGCCGCCGGGCTGATCTCGCATCTCCCGCACCCCGCGCGAGGCCTCTCGGAGCTCGCTCGCGTGGTGCGTCCGGGAGGCCGCCTCGCCCTGTTCCATCCGATCGGGCGTGCCGCGCTGGCCGCACGGCACGGCCGGGCCCTCTCGGACGACGACCTCCGGGCCGAGCCCCGTCTCACGCCCCTGCTGGCCGAGGCCGGCTGGCGGCTGGACGCATACACCGACGAGGACAGCCGATTCCTGGCACTGGCCGTACGGACCGGCTGAGCGGCGGTCACCGCTCCGGCCGCGCACACCCGCTGCGCGGCCGGGCGCGCGGTCCTCAACTCACTCGGCAGGTGCGTCCGATGGCCGTGCGTGCGGCATTGGGCAGCCGCGCACACCCGGGGTGGGGAAGGTGCCGAGCCGGGCCACCTCGTAGCCGTCCGGGTAGCCCTTGATCTCGGGGTTCTGGCGGGCGTAGTGCGGGGTGGAGCGCGGCGGCAGGAGCCGTACGGCGCGGGCTCTCAGACGCAGGGCGCCGCGGGTCAGACCCCGGGCGACGGGGCCCGGTCGCTCGTACCGGAAGGCCCGCAGCAGCGAGTCGTCGAGCAGGGCCAGGCCGGCCCTGCGGACCACGGGCGCGAGGGGACGCGGATACCAGGAGCCCATCAGGGCCAGGGTGGCGTCCGAGACCGCGCGTGCGCCCTCGTCCCAGCCGAAGTGCTCCTCCTCGTACGAGTCCAGGACCCGCTCGAAGTCCTCGTACGTCTGCGGCACGTCCTGGATGCCCATGCGGGCACCGAGCGTGCGGTAGTACGCGGCGAAGGCGCGCAGCTCGTGGCCGGACAGCCTGCGCCAGCCGTAGGTGTCGAGCCAGCGTTTGGGGGTGACGACGAATGTGCACAGTACATAGCGCATGTCGTCGTTGCTGATGTCGTAGCTGCGGTGCATCCGGTTGATCCGCCGGACGGCCGTGCGGCCCTTCTCGCTGTCGAAACCCTGCTCGACGACGGTGTCGAGAAGAAGTGCGGTGTCGTCGTACCTCTTCTGTGAACGTTCCGTCAGTTCACCTGTCTCCGCGAGCAGTCGGCCGATGCTGGGGACGGCGTACGTGCGGTACAGGGCGAGTTCGAGAGCGCGGGTGATGTCCCAGGGGAATTCGTACGAAACGGTGAGCCGGTAGATCTCCAGGAAGTCCCGCTCCGGGTCCAGCCGCTGGATCTCCTTCAGGCGTTCGAACCGCTCCACCATGCTGTCCCCCTCGTCGGCCGGAATCGCAACCCTACGTGTCCCAGGCAGGGCGGCACCACGGTACGAGGGTCGACGTGGCGCGCGCCGGCGGCCGTCGGCGGCACCCGGACACGTGGCCGTTATCGCTTGTCAGGGCCTCGACGACAGGGTTACCGAGTAGTTAAGGTGCGCCGACGGAACAAGCGACCAGGGATGAGGGTGGGTGCTGTGGCTGCGACGGACGACACGGTCGCCGACGACGACGCGCTGTTTGTGCTGACCGCGGTGCTGCTGACCCCCGCGCAGTTCCCCAGCGTGCTGGGCGACGACTACGTGGCCGCGTGCGCGGCGCTCGGTCTCGAGCCGTACGCCGAGGGGTACGGCCTCGTGCTCGGCCAGGACAGCGGCGGTGC
This sequence comes from Streptomyces sp. NPDC102451, assembly GCF_044765485.1. Lineage (NCBI taxonomy): Bacteria > Bacillati > Actinomycetota > Actinomycetes > Kitasatosporales > Streptomycetaceae > Streptomyces > Streptomyces sp. NPDC102451. The sequence continues at coordinate 75,033 of NZ_JBIWKD010000012.1, forward strand.
CCGGTGGACGGTGGTCGTCGAGGACGTGTCACTGGTGGCTGTCGCCATCGCCTCGTGGGACTGCGGGATGGAGTACGACCTCTCCCCCGACGACCGCTCGGTGGTCTGCGCGCTCCCGGGGTGGCCGCTCGCCCTGGCGGTCGCCGCGCCCGGCGTGCCCGAGCCGCACGATCCGGTGCCCGGCCCGGACGACGAGGGCCCGGCGCCCCTGACGCCGCCGGACACCGAGGTCTGGGGAGCGCCGCAGCGGCGCCTCGGTGCGGACGAGATCGCCCTGCAGTGGGCCGCGTGGCGCGATCAGATCGACGACGAGACGGCTTTCGGACGGCCCGGGGAGACCGCACCGTCCGACGGTGAGGTCCCTTCCGGCGGCACCCCGGCCGGTGAGGCACGGGCCGAGGAGGAGACGAGTACGGCGGAGCCCGCCGGATCAGGGCAGCACCCCGGCGTACGCAAGGCGCTGGAAGCGGCACGGGCGTATGTCGACTCGCCGCCCCCGCCCGGCCGGATCCGCTCCGCGTTCGCCCCTGGCGGGGCCCGTACGCTGCGGGCCGACGGCCCGGGCTGGTCCCTGGTGGCCAGGACCGACGACATCGCGTTCATCCTGCTGGACGAGGAACCGGGCGAGATCATTCCGGTCGGCCGCGGCCCCGAGCTGCCGGGCTTGCTGAAGTCGCTCGACGAACTGGCGGTCCGGCCGTCCTGACCCGCGTAGTACGCACGGGCCGCGGACGGCCCGTGCGTACTACACGCGCTCCAGTGGACGGTGCGGCTCCACGGGCAGCACCGCCTTGACCGTGTCACCGGGCCGCACGACTCCGCCCGTCGTGACGACGCCCATGATTCCGGCCTTGCGGACGACGGTGCCGTCGTCCGCGCGGCCGACGACCTGTTTGAGCAGACCGTCCCGGAAGTTGTCGATCTGCAGGCACGGGTTCCGCAGGCCCGTCACCTCGACGACGGCTTCGTCGCCGAGGTGGAGCAGCGTGCCCACGGGGAGTGCGAGGAGGTCGATCCCGCTGGTGGTGATGTTCTCCCCGAGCTCGCCCGGGCCGACCTCGAACCCCGCGTCCCCGAGCTCGGCGAAGAGCTCCTGGTGGATGAGGTGGACCTGCCGCAGGTTGGGCTGCCTGGGGTCCTGGGCGACCCGGGAGCGGTGTTTCACCGTGACGCCGGCATGGATGTCGCCCTCCACACCGAGTCCGGCCAGGAGCGTGACGCTGTCCCTGTTCGGCTTGGTGAAGGAGTACACACCGTTGCTGCTCACCGCGGTGACCGAGCTGTTCAGCGCCCTATCTCCTTACGGCTGATCCTGCGGAGCCTGCGCCTCTGTGACGGGTCGAGCATCAGGTACCCCACCGTGGGTACGCCGATGAGGACCAGCAGCGACCACCAGAATCCGATGAACGGAATCAGGATGACTGCCGCGACCACTCCCCCGATGGCGATCTTTGCACCGTTCGACATGATCCATGCCTCCTCCGCGGCCGGAGCCGCTCCTGCTGGGACAACGCCTGTGCGCCCCCATCCGTTCCTGCTGGGGCGCACAAGCCTGCGACGGCCTACCGGAGGGGTTCGCCCACCTCGTGCATGTGCTCCAGCGCCTGCCGGTACGACTCGATGATTCCCGTCTCCGCGTACGGCATCCCGATCGATGCGCAGTGCGCCTTCACCAGCGGCTGCGCCAGCCTCAGGTGGGGACGGGGCATGCTCGGGAAGAGGTGGTGCTCGATCTGGTAGTTGAGGCCGCCGAGGAACCAGTCGGTGAGGAAGGCGCCCCGCACGTTGCGCGAGGTGAGGACCTGGCGCTGCAGGTGGCCCCAGCGGTCGCCGTCGGGGTCGGGCATCTCCATGCCCTTGTGGTTCGGTGCGAAGGCCATGCCCAGGTGGAGGCCGAACAGCGCATGGTGGACGAGGGCGAACACGAGGGCCTTGCCCGGGGACATGACGCTCAGGAGCAGCGTGGCGTACAGCGCGAGGTGGCCGGCCAGCAGGAGGCCGGACAGTGCCCGTTCACGGGCGGGCTGCCGCCGCAGGAACTGGAAGCCGTAGATCTTGAGCGCGATGCCTTCGAGGAGCAGCATCGGGAAGAAGAGCCGCGCCTGGTTGCGGGTGAGCCAGCGGGCGAAGCCCTCGCGCTGGGCGGCCTGCTTCTGGGTCCACACCAGGGCGCCCACCCCGACGTCGGGGTCCTTGTCCACGTGGTTCGGGTTGGCGTGGTGGCGTACGTGCTTGTCGTTCCACCAAGCCTCGTTCATACCGAGGAACAGATTGGCGTGCACGAGACCGATGACCCGTCCGGCCTTGCGGTCGCCGGTTATCTGGGCATGCCCCGCGTCGTGCCCGAAGAAGGCGGTACGTGTCCACAGGAGGGCCAGGGGCAGGGCGAGGAAGAGGGTCCACCAGGTGTCACCGAGGAGCACCATGCCGGTGATCACGGCGCCGAGGGCGACCAGGTTGGCGGTGATCCCCGCCGCGTACCAGCCGGTTCGCCGGTCCAGGAGCCCCTGCTCCTTGACGGTCTTCAGGAGCGGTGCGAAATCGCTTCCGGGGGGCGGCGCGACCGCCTGGCCCTCCGATCCGTCGCGGGGGTGTGGCGCAACGGTGGCTGCTGGGGGCATGACGTCTCCGGTTTCTGGGCATCTGCGCTGACCTCGTCAAACGTACGGAGAGCGGGCCTGCGGCAGCCATGGCGCCATCACCCCGGCCGTGCGGGGGAAATCCCCCGTGTCCGGTGGTGGTGCGGGCTGTACCTCAGACTTCAGAAGGCAGAAATGAGTGAGGTGGATCACTGGGCATCTCTCCCGGAACGGGCCGTGGGTGGAGTACCCTCGGCGAACCCCGGGCTCACTAGTCAAATTTGAGGAATCTGACATCGCTGTGCACAGGCTCCCTGCGGCAACGCTCAACGAGATCTCTGAACTGTCCCGCTGCTCCGCAGTCTTCCTCCCCGCGGATCCGGCCCGTACCGGCCTGATCGCGTTCTGGAATGCGGACGGTAGCACCCCTCCCCACGGACAGGGGAGTCCGGCGGAGCTCACGGTCGTCGGCAACGACGTCCGGGCTTACGTGGTACCGGCGTTGACGATGCCTGTGCGGGACGCTCTGCCGGTCCTGACACGGGCGCGGGCGGGCGCTCATGCCTCGCCCTCCGCCGCCTTCTGGGGTGCTGCCGGCGTTCTCGCGCTCCAACTCGTCGCGCGCGGACTGCTGCTGCCCGGGCTGAGTCCCGCGGACCACGATGCCTGGCGGGCCGGCCCGCTGACCGTCGACGATCTCGAACGGATCCGGGTACTGGCGGCTTCCATGCCTCCCGACGCTCACGCGGTGCCGCTCGACGGGCCGGCCGGGCCTGTGATGCTGGCCGAACCGGAGTCGCTGCTGCGGTCGTTCCTCGACGCGGTGGTGGACGGGATGCCACGTACACCGGCGGCCGAACTCGTCACGGGCACACCGGCGTTCGCCGCACCGGACGCGCAGCGTCTGCCCGGCCTGCGGCCCTGGGCCGCCGATGTGGCGGCCGGTCACGATGCGGGCGTGCGGCTCTCCCTGCGTGTCGAGGTCTCGGGGCTCGGTGACGCGGACGGCGCGGAAGGTGCTGCGCCCTCCTTCCGTGCGGTCCTGCAGATCCACAGCGTCCAGGACCCCGCTCTCGTCGCCGACGCGGCGGACGTGTGGGCCGACCGCTCCCCCGCCGCCTCGCTGTTCGGTCCGCGCGCCCGCATGGACGCCCTGCTCGCTCTGCGGCGCGCCGCCCGGGCGTGGCCCCCGCTGATGCCGCTCCTGTCGGCCGCCGTTCCGGACGCGGTCGAGCCGGCCGACGAGGAGGTCGCGGAGCTGCTCGGTCCTGCGGCCAGGGCGCTCGCCGCGACGGGTGTCCAGGTGCACTGGCCCAGAGGACTGACGGGGAAGCTCACCGCGCGGGCGGTGATCGGCCCGCAGGACGGCGGCTCCGGGACGACCGCGCGGACCGGGGCGGACACACCGTCCTTCCTGTCGGCCGACGCGCTGCTGTCGTTCGACTGGCGGTTCGCGCTGGGCGGCACGGCGCTGAGCCGGGCGGAGCTCGACCAGCTGGCGGAGGCGGGCAGGCCGCTGGTCAGACTGCGCGACCAGTGGGTGCTCGTCGACCCGGAGGACGCCCGCCGGGCCCGCGGCACCCAGGACCACAAGGTCACCCCCATCGACGCGCTGGGTGCCGTGCTGACCGGGACCACGGACGTGGACGGGCACCGGGTGGAAGTGGCGGCCACCGGCTGGCTGGAGCAGCTGCGGGAGAGGATCGCCGACCCGGAGCCGGAGGACCGCCGCACGGTCGCACAGCCGGCCGCGCTCGACGCGAGTCTGCGGGACTACCAGCTGCGCGGCCTGAACTGGCTGCACACGATGACCTCGCTCGGCCTCGGCTGCTGCCTCGCCGACGACATGGGACTGGGCAAGACGATCACGCTGATCGCACTGCATCTGCACCGGCAGGCCGTCGAGTCCGCAGCGGGGCCCACGCTCGTGGTGTGCCCCACCTCCCTGATGGGCAACTGGCAGCGGGAGATCGAGAAGTTCGCCCCGGGCACACCGGTACGCCGCTTCCACGGCGCGTCGCGCTCGCTGGAGGGCCTGGCGGACGGCGAGTTCGTCCTCACCACCTTCGGCACCATGCGTCTCGACGCGGCCCGGCTGGCGCAGGTGTCGTGGGGCATGGTCGTCGCCGACGAGGCGCAGCACGTCAAGAACCCGCACTCGGCGACGGCCAGGCAGCTGCGCACCATCGGCGGACGGGCCCGCGTCGCCCTCACCGGCACCCCGGTGGAGAACAACCTCTCCGAGCTGTGGGCCATCCTCGACTGGACGACGCCCGGACTGCTCGGGAGGCTCGGTACGTTCCGTACCCGCTACGCGAGCGCGGTGGAGGGTGGCAACGACCCCGCGGCGGCCGAGCGGCTCGCCTCGCTGGTCCGCCCGTTCCTCCTGAGGCGCCGCAAGTCCGACCCCGGCATCGCACCTGAACTCCCGCCGAAGACGGAGACCGACCGCGCCGTCTCGCTCACGGCGGAACAGGCCGGCCTGTACGAGGCGGTGGTGCGCGAGACACTCGACGAGATCTCCGGCGCGGACGGTTTCGCGCGGCGCGGGCTGGTCATGAAGTTGCTGACGGCGCTCAAGCAGATCTGCAACCACCCCGCGCAGTACCTCAAGGAGGAACAGCCGCGGATCGTGGACCGTTCGGGGAAGGTGGAGCTGCTGGACGAGCTGCTCGACACAATCCTCGCCGAAGGGGCGAGCGTGCTGGTGTTCACCCAGTACGTGCAGATGGCGCGGCTCCTGGAGCGGCATCTGGCGGCGCGTGGGGTCCCCACCCAGTTCTTGCACGGGGGCACGCCGGTCGCCGAGCGGGAGGCCATGGTGAACCGGTTCCAGGCGGGCGGGGCCCCGGTGTTCCTGCTGTCCCTCAAGGCGGCGGGTACGGGGCTCAATCTCACCCGGGCCGGTCATGTCGTGCACTTCGACCGCTGGTGGAATCCGGCCGTGGAGGCGCAGGCGACCGACCGGGCGTACCGGATCGGGCAGACCCAGCCGGTGCAGGTGCACCGTCTGATCGCCGAGGGCACGGTCGAGGACCGGATCGCCGCCATGCTGGCCAGGAAGCAGGGGCTGGCGGACGCGGTTCTCGGCAGCGGAGAGGCCGCGCTGTCGGAACTGAGCGATGCGGAACTGGCCGAACTGGTCGAGCTGCGAGGGGGCGCACGATGATGAACAGGGGTGACGGGCCGGAGCGCACGTTTGCCGCCCTGCCGCCGGCACAGGGCCGGGGCTTCGCCTCGTCCTGGTGGGGGCGGGCCTGGCTGAAGGCCTTGGAGGACACCGCGCTCGACGGTCAGCAGCTCAAGAAGGGGCGGCGGCTGGCCCGGGAGGGCGGGGTCGGCGCGGTGTCCGTCCGGCCCGGCCGGCTGACCGCGGTCGTTCAGGACCGTGACTCGACGGCGTACCGCAGTGATGTGCTGCTCCAGGAGCTGACCGAGGAGGAATGGGACCGTTTCCTGGACATGGCGTCCGAACGGTCCGGGCACATCGCCGCCCTGCTCGACCGTGAGATGCCGCCGCACCTGGTGGAGGACGCGGCCGCTGCCGGCCTCGACCTGCTGCCGGGGATCGGTGATCTGGAGCCGGAGTGCAGCTGCGAGGCCTGGGACCACTGTCCGCACTCGGGCGCCCTGTGCTATCAGGTGGCGCGGCTGCTCGACCAGGACCCCTTCGTGCTGCTGCTGTTGCGGGGGCGCGACGAGCGGCGGCTGCTGGACGAGCTGCAGGTGCGCAGCGCCGCCCGTGCGGGCCACGGGACGGGTGACGAGACGTCGGCGGAGGACCCGGCCGCCGGGCCTGCGCCGCGCGGGGTGCGGGCCGACGAGGCGTACGCGGCACGGGACATCCTGCCGCCGCTGCCCCCTCCCCCGCCCCTGCCGGCGGAGCCGGGTCTGCCGCCGTCGCTGGACACGGAGACGGATCCGGCCGCGGGTGTCGATCCCTCGGCCCTGGAGTTCCTGGCCGCGGACAGCGCCGTACGGGCGTTCGCGATGCTGGCGGAGGCACTCACTGCGGGTCACGGTCAGCAGGCCCCGGCAGCCGGTCTCACCCCGGAGCAGGACGCCGTGCGGCTGGCCGCCGACGGCCGGCCCGACGTCCGTCTCACGGCGCGTCTCGGTGCGGCGGCCGGGCGCGGACCAGCCGGGCTCGACGTCGCGGTGCGGGCCTGGCGGTACGGCGGGACGGCGGCGCTGGCGGTGTGCGAGGAGGAGTGGCTGCCCGGCCCTGAAGATCTCGCCCGCGCCCGGACGCAGCTCGCCTCGGCGTGGGAGGAGGGCGAAGGACCCCGGCTCCGCGGCTCCGGCAACCGCTGGACCGTGGCCGGTTCGGGCACCCAGCTGCGGTACGGGCGCGACGGGCGATGGTGGCCGTACGCCAAGGAGCGGGGCCGGTGGGTGCCCGCCGGGCCGGCGGAGGACGATCCGGTGGCCGCCCTGGCCTGGACGGTGCCGGGTTCCTGAGGGCTCTGCGCCCGGTGCGGAACCGTTCGGTGGGGCGGCGCGTGTTGTGCCGTAGACCGGACGACCTCCCCACGCACAGGAGTTGCCGATGCAGCGCAGACGGATAATTCAGGGTGCCGCGGTCACGGCCGCCGCGGCGCTCCTTCCGGCCTCGGTCCGCGCCGTGGCCGCCCCTGCGGCGGACACGGACTACCCGGAGGCACAGTGGTATCCGGCGTCCGCGTCCAACTACACCGTTTCGAACCGCCCTTCGGAGTATCCGGTCGACCGGGTCATCATCCACGTCGCCCAGCAGACGTTCACCGAGACGATCGGCATCTTCCAGAACCCGGCCAAGAAGGTGTCCGCCCACTACGTGGTGCGGTCGGGTGACGGGCTCGTGGCCCAGTGCGTGCAGGAGAGCAACATCGGCTGGCACGCGGGGAACTGGGACTACAACACGCGCAGCATCGGCATCGAGCACGAGGGCTGGGTCGACCAGCCGTCGTACTTCACCCACACCATGTACGAGCGGTCGGCGAGGCTCACGGCGGACATCTGCGACCGTCACGGCCTGCCCAAGGACCGCGCACACATCATCGGCCACCACGAGGTGCCGGGCAGCGACCACACCGACCCGGGGGTCAACTGGGACTGGGTGCGCTACATCCGTCTCGTCAACCTGCTCTGAGACCGGCCTCTGCTGCGGGCGGGCGGTGCGGGAACACCCCCACCGCCCGCCGGAGGGCGACGGCGTCGTCAGACCGCCGCGTTGCGCCAGACCGTCAGGTCCAGGGTCATGTACTTGCTCGGTGAGTCCTCGTTCGAGAAGCCCTGCACCGTCACGAGCCCGATGTGGCCCGTGCCGGTGAACACGCAGACCTGACGGCCCTTCGAGAGCTTCTCGGTGGCGATGTTCTCCGTGAACCTGGTGTCGGCCCGGCAGGTTTCGAGCGAACCCTGCTGGGACGGGTCGAGCAGCACCAGCTTTCCGTCGGTGCTCTCCGCGTCGAGGTATCCGCCCGTGTCGTAGGAGAGTTCGTACCCGGCGTCCTCGCCTTCCTGGGGACGCACGTCCTCGTCGGCGAGCGTCAGGTGGTAGCCGGCGGTGAGGTTGATGCCGTTGTACTCGGCGGGCTCGGGGTCGGGCTTCTCCTCCGTGGCGTCGTCCGACGTGTCCGCGGGCTTCGCGTCGGCGTCCGGCGTCCCGCTCGCTCCCTTGTCCTGTCCGCCCTGGGGCGAACTCCCGCTCTCCGTCTGCTTCCGGTCGTCCTTGTTCAGCAGGTACACGGTGCCACCGCCCGCGATACCGAAGACCAGTGCCGCCGCGAGGGCGATGAACAGTCCGCGCCTGCCGGAGCTCTTCCTGGGCGCGGGGCCCTGGTTCATGGGGGCGGGCACGGGATGGCCGGGGTAGGACTGTGCGTGCGCGGCGTGGTGCGTGGGCGCGTAGGCCTGCGCCTGCGCACCGGCCGGCTGCGTGGGGTGGTGCGGCTGCTGGGGCCGGTAGGCCTGTGGCGGCCCGAATCCCGGGGGCGGGGTGGCCGGTGCCGGGGCCGCCGGCGCGGTGGGAGAGTACGCCGCGCCCGGTGCGGTGGCGGGGGCGGCCGCCGGAGGCGGCGGGGTCTGGAGGGGGGCGGGAGCAGCCGTGCGTACGGTGATGTCGGCGGCCACCGGCGCGGGAAGCCAGTCCTCGGGGCGGCGCAGGACCGTCTCCGCGTTCGCGGTCCGGCACAGCTCGATGATCTCGGCGATCGACGGCCTGCCGGCGGGGTCCTTGGTGAGGCAGCGGGTGACGAGCTCCCTCAGCCGGTCCGGAACCCCGCTGAGGTCCGGCTCCTCGTGGACGATCCGGTAGAGCACGCCGTGCGAGGTCCCCTCGCCGAACGCCGGGTTCCCGGTCGCGGCGTAGGCCGCCACCTGGCCGAGGGCGAAGATGTCGGTGGCCGGGGTGACCTTGCGCCCAGCGGCCTGTTCGGGTGCCATGAACGACGGCGTACCGATAGTCACGCCGCTGCCGGTGAGTGAGGTCGCGTCGGCCGCGTAGGCGATTCCGAAGTCGATGACCCGGGGGCCGTCGGCGGCGAGCAGCACGTTGGAGGGCTTCAGGTCGCGGTGGACGATGCCCGCGCCGTGGATGACGTGGAGCGCCTCCGCCATGCCGGCGATCAGCAGGAGCACGGCCTGTACGGGCAGCGCACCGTGCGCCGCGACGGCGTCGGCGAGCGAGGGGCCGGGCACGTAGGCGGTGGCCAGCCAGGGCTGTGTGCCTTCGGTGTCGGCGTCGATCACGGGTGCCGTGAACAGCCCCTGCACCCGCTGCGCGGACTGCACTTCCTGGGCGAAGCGACGCCGGAATTCGGCGTCCTCACCGAATTCGGGGCGGATCACCTTGATCGCTACGGGCCGCCCGCCGGGTGTGTACGACAGATAGACCTTGCCCATCCCGCCCGCGCCGAGCTTGGCCGCGATCCGGTACCCGGCGATCGTGGCCGGGTCGTCCCCCGCCAGTGGCTGGAAGATCTGGGAGCCGTTGCCCCGGTCCTGCTGCTGACCACTCATCTGCTTGTATCTCCCCCGAAGGACACTGATGGCGAACGGCACCCTACCCAAGTGGAGGGGAACCTTCGCCTCCGCCTCGTTTCCGTGTCGGGACCCCGGTGTCGCGCGCGTCGTCCGCACGCCCCTCCTGCGGGCCGCTTCCGTCTTCGTCCGGGGCGTCCTCGTCGGCCGTCGGAGGCCCCACGGGCACGCCGCCCCGCAGCCGTTCCAGGTCGGAGGCACGGACCTGGATGACCACCAGCGCGATCAGCGCCGCGATGCAGGAGACGACGGCGGCGACGATGAACGCGCTCGAGACGCCGGAAGCCAGCACCTGGTCACCCCACGGCGCCGGGAGTTCACCCGTCCTGCGGAACTCCAACTGCTGGGCGGGGGTGGCCTCGGCGAGGAAACGGGGTATCTGATCCGTCGCCTCGTTACGGCTGGCCGTACCGAACACCGTGACCAGGATGGACAGTCCCAGAGAACCGCCGACCTGCTGGGTGGCGTTGAGGACCCCGGACGCGGCGCCGGCTTCTCTCGGCACCACACCCGAGACCGCCATCAGCGTCAGCGAGACGAACTGCATGCCCATGCCGAAGCCGAAGACCAGTATGGGTCCGAGGATGCTGCCCAGGTAGGTGCTGTGGACATCGGTGCGTGTGAGCCAGGCGAGCCCCGCCGCCGCCAGGATCGCACCCGTCACCATGAAGGGCTTGGGACCCCATCTGGGCAGCAACCGCGAGGCGATGCCCGCACTGACCGCGATGATCGCGCTCACGGGCAGGAAGGCCAGACCGGCCCGCAGCGGGCTGAAGTCGAGGATGTTCTGCACGAAGAGGGTCAGGAAGAAGAACATCCCGAACATGGCCGCGGCCAGGCACAGCATCATCCCGTAGGCGCCGGCACGGTTGCGGTCACGGAACATGCGCAGGGGTGTGATGGGCTGCTTCGACCGGCGTTCGACCGCCAGGAAGACAAGCAGGAACACCACGGCGCCGCCGAAGGACGCGATGGTCAGTCTGTCGGTCCATCCGTCCTCGGAGGCCCGGATGAAGCCGTAGACGAGGAGCACCATGCCGAGTGTGGAGGTGAGCGCCCCGAAGAGGTCGAAGTGGCCGGGGTGCCGTTCGGATTCCTTGATGTGGCGCGGTGTCGCGAGGGCGATCAGCAGGCCGATGGGAATGTTGACGAAGAGCACCCAGCGCCAGTCGAGCCACTCCACCAGCACGCCGCCGGCGAGCAGACCGATCGCGCTTCCGCCCGCGGACACCGCGGCGAACACGCCGAACGCCCGGTTCCGCTCGGGCCCTTCGTGGAAGGTCGTGGTGATCAGGGAGAGGGCGGTCGGTGAGGCGATCGCACCGCCGACGCCCTGCAGGGCACGCGCTGCGAGCAGTTGCCAGGATTCCTGCGAGAGGCCGCCCAGCAGCGAGGCCACCACGAAGAGCAGCACGCCGAAGATGAAGACTCTGCGGCGCCCGAGGATGTCGCCCAGCCGCCCGCCGAGCAGAAGCAGCCCGCCGAACGTCAGGGTGTAGGCGTTGATCACCCACGACAGGCTCTCGGTCGAGAAGCCGAGGGACCTCTGGATGTGCGGCAGAGCGATGTTGACGATGGTGACGTCGAGAACCACCATCAGCTGGCACGACGCGATGACGAGCAGGGCTATCCCATTGCCGTGGCCCCGCTCCGGGGATGCGGCAATCGGCGCGGACTTCGCTCGCGATGCGGTCATGGCGTGGGGTCGTGCGGGTCAGCGGTGTAGAGGAACAGCCACTCATCGACGTTAGGACGGACCGCACCGGACCGCCAATCGATCACATGACCGACACACGCACGCCTGGGTGCACGACCGTTCGACGACCCCGCCGGACATGGGTGACCGGCGGGGCCTGGGGACGGAGCAGGGGCGCGGGATCAGGTGAAGTTCACGTCGCTGCAGAGGAAGTACGTCTGGTCCATGTGCGACGCCTGCCAGATCGTGTAGACCACGTGGCGGCCGCTGAGCCCTGAGGTGCTCACCGGGATCTCGTAGTTCTGACTGGGCCCGTAGCTGCCCGTCTCGGCGACCAGCTGGAGGTCGCCCCAGGTCAGCGCTTCGGTGGTGGGGTCGAAGCCCTGCCGGGTGACGTACACCTGGAAGTAGTCGGCACCGTGACTGGCCTGGTCGTAGAGCTTCACGGTGAAGTCACCGGAGATGTCCGTGGTCTTCCACGCACCGACGGTGTCCAGGGAGTTGTACCGTCCGCTCTCCGTCCGGCCGCCGCTGCACAGCTGCCCGTCGGGCACGGCGGCCGGGAAGTTGCCGCCGGACCCGTTGCGGTACAAGCCGTTCCAGTTCCACATGGCGTTCGGGTCGGCCTGCCAGGCCTGCCAGCACATGGGGTCTTCCTGCTCCATGGCCGGGTTCTGGAAGTCGTCGCCCCAGCGCAGCCAGCAGCCGTAGTTGCGGGAGGCCGGATCGACGACGGAGCCGTGGGCACTCGCCGTACCTGTCCACGGGAGGAGACAGAGGACGGCGGCGACGAGTACGCCGCCGAGGCGCAGCGCCCAGCCGCCTAAGTTGACACGATCATGACATATCATGGTGCGATCTCCGTTTCCGGGAGGTGGGGGGATCTGCTGACTGGCGTGGGAGCGCTCCCGCGCCACTTGGGCTTTGCCCCGCCACTCTCGCCTCAAACATGCCCGACGCGACATCATCGGTAATGCCGACGACCTCCGGGAGTCGCCATGCAGCCGCCATGCCCAGGTCGGTCCACATGCACTTCTGTGAACGTTCGAGTTCCGCTCACGCCTCAGTCGCGGGGCAGCAGGGTCCCCAGCGGCCCGAGGTCCAGGTTGAGGTCCTCGGGCCGGACCCCGTGCTGCTCGCAGAGCTCCGCCATCCGCTGGTCGAGCATCATGAGCGTGGTACCGATCTCGTCCACCTGGCTGTCGGTGAGATCTCCCTGATCGATACGGCGGATGGCCTGCCTCTCCATCAGCTGGCGCAGCAGTTCCACCACGGTCAGCACCAGGGCCACGAGATCGCGTCCCAACTGGTCCGAGTCGACGTCGAGTCGCGAGGTGCTCACAGCGGGCCTCCGTCCGCCCAGGGGGCCGGAACGCGTTCGTTGACGGACGAGAGCAGGGCGTGGAGCGACAGCCGTACGAGCGGAACGTCCGCGATCGCGATCACCAGGTCCCCACTGATCACCACGCCCGTGGCCAGGAGCCGGTCCAGCAGGTCGACGAGCGGAACTCCGATGGGGCCGCTCAGCGGCTCGGGATCGTCCCAGGGCACCACCTCGCGCTCCATCGCTACACCTGACCGACGAAGGAGTACGGCACCCAGGGCCCGGAGACCTCGATCCGGGCGCCTGTCGCGTCCCGCAGTGTCCGGATGAGCTCCTGGAGTGCGGCTCCGCGGTCCTCCGCCACCAGGTAGGTGGCGTTGAGCACCTGGACGCGGCCCTTTCCCACGAGCTCGGGAGCGTGCAGCCGCAGCCTGCGACCCGCGGCGGCAATCATCCCGAACGAGGCATCCACCGTTTCGGCGAGCCGCAGTGCGTCCTCGTGCCGCCGCTCGCGCCGCGCCTGCACCCCTCGCTTGCGTTCCAGATAGGCGAGGCCGGCCCCGGGGGCGGGGCGGGAGCGCCCGGCCGGCGTCTCCGGCCGGGGCGGAGCGGGGCCCGGGTCGGTCACCGGGGGCTCGGCCGCGTATACTTTCACGCCCCATTCGGAGTGGCCGGCCGTGCGCTCCAGAGCGGTGCGGAAGCGCTCGGTCTCGTCGAGGAGGGCCTGCCGGGCCCGGTCCTCACCGTGATAGAGCGTGGCGAGCGGGAGGGGGACGGTGGGACACGACGCGGCGACCGCCGACACCACGTCGTGGTGGGCGCGTGCGTACCGTTCCAGCTCGTCGCGGTCCGCCATACGGGCCTGCCACACCTCGTCCGTGAAATCGGCCGCTCGGACGGTCTGGACGATCGCCGTCAGCTCACCGAACGGCAGTCGGCGCAGCGGTTCTCCCGCCGCCACACCCGGCAGGCCTGCGAAGGCTGCCGGATCCGGTGCGTCGCACACCGCGAATACGTAGAGGGCGCTGTGGTCCGGAGCCTGTCCGGGTCCCCGCTCCGTCATGTGGTTCGGTCCTCCTTGCTCATCGGTGGTCCGACGTCTCGTCCGTCTTCGACTCGAGCGCCTCGAGACGCTCGCGCAGTTCGCGATTCTCGGCCTGGAGGGAGTCGCGGGCGGCGCGCGAACTCAGCGCGGGATCCGTCTCCCACCAGTCGATGCCGGCCTTCTTCGCGGTATCGACGGACGCGACGAACAGGCGGAGCCGGATGGTGAGCAGCTCGATGTCGAGAAGGTCGATCTTGATGTCACCCGCGATGACGATGCCCTTGTCGAGGACCCGCTCGAGGATCTCCGCGAGGTTGGTGTTCGGCGGCCCGGGGATGGGGTACGCGTCCCGCCCGAGGTCGAGATCGGTCATCCGGACGCCCTCCGTCCGCGTCGCTTCCTCGGCGTGGGCTCCTCTTCTTCCTCTTCCTCTTCTTCTTCGGGTTCCTCGTCGTCTTCTTCCTCGTCGTCCTCGTACTCGTCCTCGTACTCCTCGTCGTCCTCGCCCTCGGGCTCCTCTTCCTCCTCCGGCTCCTCCTCGTCCTCGTCCTCGTAGCCGGAGTCTTCGGAGTCCTCGGAGTCCTCGTTCTCCGCTTCCTCCTTCTCCATGGCCTCCTCGTGCGACACGACCACTTCGCCGTCGCGAATTTCTCCGCGCCATCCCTCGGGCTCGTCGTCGGTGAGCGTGACGAACTTCTGGAAGAGTTTGAAGTCGAGCCGCATGCGGCGCCCCTGCACCCGCCACAGGTTGCCCGTCTTCTCGAAGAAGCCGGAGGGGTAGTACTCCACCACCAGCACGATCCGGGTGAGGCTCGGCGCCAGTTCGTGGAAGCTGACACACCCACGGGTCGAGCCCTTGGCCCCTTCGGAGGTCCAGACGATCCGGTCGTCAGGGACCTGTTCCTGGACCGTGGCCTTGAATCCGCGTGAGGAGGGGCCGATCTTGACCTTCCAGTCGCTCGACATCTCCTCACTCATCGAGACGCTCTGCACGCCCTTCGTGAAGCCGCTGAACTCGTCGTACCGCGTCCAGTGGTCGTAGGCGGTGCGGAGAGGCACCCCCACGTCGAGGACCTCGATGATGTTCATGGACTTGCCCCCGCCGGGCTTGCCCTTGCCCTTGCCGCCCCCGTCCCCGCCGCCCCCGAACGTCTCCTTGGCCTTGTCCACGACTTTGTCCTTGACGTTCCCGGCCTTCTCCGAGACGAAGGCCTTCACCGGGGATTCGCCCTGCATCACACGAGAGGCGATCGAAGGCAGCGAACCGCCGTTCTCCGCCATGTCGGTGAGCTGCCCCGTGAGGCCGGTCAGCTTGTCGCCGGCCTTCTGCGCCAGCTTGTCCGTCTGTGCCCCGAGGAAGTTCGAGAGCTCCCCGCGGAGGCGGTCGAGGCCCGACTCCTCCGCCTCGGGTTCTTCCTTGTCCGTCCTTGCCATGGCTGTCTACCTCCGCCGTTCGCCGCGCCGGGACGCGGTTCGCTTCGATGACGTCGTCTTCTTGGCCGAAGCGGTCTTCCGGGCCGACGACTTCTTGGCCGAGGCCGACTTCTTGGCAGGCGCCTTCCGGGCTGCGGACTTCTTCGCCGGCGCCGACTTCTTTCCGGCCGCCGCCTTCTTCCTGGCCGGTGCCGATTTCTTCGCCGCGGCCTTCTTGGCGGGGGCCTTCTTCGCGGCGGCCTTCTTCGCAGGGGCCTTCTTTGCCGGGGCCTTCTTCGGCGGTGTCTTCTTGGCGGCCTTCTTGCCGGCCCCGCGGGCGCTCGGCCGCGGCTCCTCCGGCTCCGGCTCGTCCTCCTCCTCGTCCTCGGGTTCCTCTTCCTCTTCGTCCTCCTCGTCCTCGTCCTCGGGTTCCTCTTCCTCTTCGTCCTCCTCGTCCTCGTCCTGCGGTTCCTCTTCCTCGTCCTCGGGCTCGTCGTCCTCGTACTCCTCGTCTTCCTCTTCGTCCTCCTCCTCGGGCTCCCCCAGCCGCGCCGTCCGGTCGCTGAGGGCATCGGCCAGCGAGTTCATGCCGCGGTCCGCTGCCGCCGTCAGTGCCTTGCGGCCGGATTCGAGGACCTCGCCCCTCAACTGGCCCTGGAGCTCCGCGAACTGCGGCATCTCGCTCAACCGGCGCACGCCTTCGGCGGCGAGCTGGCGCGGTTCGAGGCCGAAGCGTCTGCCTGCCAGATAGGTGGCGACGGAGAGCGCCAGACGGCCCTTCTTCGTGCGGCCGAGTACGTATCCGCCCACGACGGCTGCCGCGAGCGTCACCTTTGTCTGATCTTCCATGAGTGAGTCACCTTCGATGGTTCGGCGCGGGGCGGACTCGCCCGGCGTAAAGCCGGTCGAGCAGCTCCGCCTCTTCCCGTTCGAACTCCTCCAGGCTGACGTTGCCGTCCTCGAGCTCCTGGTTGAGCGCGGCGAGCTGCGCCCGGATCACGCCCGGGTCGTGCAGCTCGCGGTCGGCCGCGTCATTCACCTTCTCGGCGACCCAGATCACGCCTCGGACCGGTGCGAGGGGCAGCAGGAGCAGGCCGCTGAACAGTCCCATGTCAGACCCTCGCGGCCGTCGGCTGCGGACTGCGGGAGGAGACGAAGCTGTAGCAGGGCAGCGGCCCGGCTACACGTAGCTCGACGCGCTCCCGGTTCGCGTCGGCGAACCGCCGCGCCGTTGCCCGGAAGGCGTCGCTCTCGTTCCGGTCGACGAGGAACGACACGTTGAGCGCACACCCATGGACCTCCGGCCCGGCGGCCACCGCACGGGCCATGGGAGTGAGCTGGTGAAGGAGCTTCTTCCCCGCCTCGGCCGCCCGGCGGGAGAGAGCAGTGGACACGGCCTCACCGAGCCGGACGTTCGCCTCGTAGCCGGGGCGCCGTCGGACCTCCTCGCGCAGACGCCGTACGTTCTTCTCCTCCGCGACGACGGCGGCGAGCGAGTCCTGGGCCGGCAGCGCCTTCACGTTGATCTCCACGCTCCGGCCGAGGTGGCGGAGGGTCGCGAGGTGCTCGGCCTGCGAGCCGGCCAGCTGCGCACGGACCGAGGCTTCGTCCGGCGCGACCACACCGAACCGCATGGGCAGTACCGGGCCGCTGTCCGAGAGACGCAGCAGCAGCTCCTGGTGTGCCATCAGATCGCGTCTCCGGGCCCGCAGTTGCGGCGGTGCGTCGCTCACGACGGCGGTGACGCGCCCGTCACCGGCCAGCCGCAGCGTGGCCGGAGGGCTGCCCACGCCGGCCCCGCCTGCCGGAAGTGCCTCGCCGGCCGGGATGATCGCGTACACGTACACGCCGTTCTCGGTCACGGCTCATGCCTCCGCGCGTCGGCGCCGGCTCGCACTGTCGCGTGCGGGCGCCCGGCGCTTCTTCGGCCGTTCTTCCCGCTCCTCCTCGTCGTCCCCGTCGCCGACACCCACCGCGTTGCGCACGGTGTCCCCCACGGACTCCGCCGCCCTCCGCACCTTGCGCTTGCCGACCGACTTGGCGACGCCCCCGCCGAGCAGCTCGGGGACGGTGGTGCTGCCCGAGTCGCGCTCCAGGTCGAGCCGGTTGCACGCCTCGGCGAAACGCAGATAGGTGTCCACGCTCGCCACGACGATGCGCGCGTCGATCTTGAGGATCTCGATTCCGACCAGTGACACCCGGATGAACACGTCGATGACCATGCCCCGGTCGAGGATCAGTTCCAGGACGTCGTAGAGCGTGCCGGCCCTGGGCGCGCAGGGGACGACTTCGTCGGCGTACATGGTCGGGGTCATGGGGTGTCCTTCCGGGTGAGGGGCGAAACGGGTCATTCGTCGGCGGAGCCACGCCTGTAGCGGCGGACCCTGCTGTACTCCACGAGTTCGCCCCGCTCATCGATCTGCACCTCGTAGGAGGCCAGCAGACTTGTGGTGTCCGGGATGCGGGGCACTTCGAGCACGTCGACGACGACGCACCATCCGTCGTCGTTCCGCCGCACGGCCGACACCCCCTCGGCGGGGTGACAGATCAGTCGTTCCAGGCTCTCGCTGGCAGCACGGGCAGCGTGCTCGGGGCCGCGTCGGGACGACGAGCGTGGGGCTGCCGTTTTCGTTGTGTGCCCGGATCGGGCTCGACGGTTCTCTGCCATGGAATCCAGTCTGGTCAGGATCGGTTCCGGCGCACCTCGACGGCGGACCGGTGGCCGGCGGAGGCACTCACCCTTTCGCCGTTCCGGCGGGACGCGGCACCCGCGACGCGTGCACAGTCGTAGGCATGAGCGAGAGCCGCGGCCCTGACGGGCCCGATGAAGAGCACGTACGGCCATCCGGGGCCGTCGAGGCGCTCGGAGCGCTGACGGAGGCGCTGGAGGGGGTGGAGCGTGCCCGGGGGCAGCTCTTCGGATTCCATCAGCTCACGGGCGGTGCGGACCTGACGCTGGACCGGGCGGTCGAACTGCTCCGGATGGGTGGCCACGCTGACCAGGCCGACCTGGTGGAACGGGAGATCCTGGGCCGCAACGTCATTCCCGGCCGCTGGACCTTCCAGATCGTCGAGGCGTACGACGACACGTACTACCGGCCGTTCGTCGCTGTCGAGGAGCGGGTGCGCCGGGAGCTCGTCGGAGGGCGGCGCCACCTCTACGAGGCGGAGATGAAGGAAGCCCGCCGTACGCGCGGCCACCCTCATCACACCGCGCGGCCATGACGGTGGATCCGGCGGACGCCCTGCGGCGGATCGCGTTCCTCCTGGAGCGGTCCCAGGCTGCCACGTACCGGGTGAAGGCCTTCCGCACGGCCGCGGAAGCGATCGGCTCCATGAGCGCGGAGGAGATCGCCCAGCGGGTGGCACACGGTTCACTGGAGACGGTGCGTGGCATCGGGCCGAAGACTGCCAAGGTGATCCGCGAGGCGGTGGAGGGCGCGACACCGGCGTATCTCCAGGCGCTCGAGGAAGAGGCTTCGGCGCCGTTGGCCACGGGCGGTGAGGCACTCCTCGCTGCCCTCCGCGGTGACTGCCACATGCACTCGGACTGGTCCGACGGGGGCAGTCCGATCGCGGAGATGGGCCGGGCTGCGGCCGAGCTGGGCCATGAGTGGGCGGTGCTCACCGATCACTCCCCGAGGCTGACCGTGGCCAACGGGCTCTCGACCGAACGTCTCCTCGAACAACTGTCCGTCGTGGCGGAGCTCAACGAGCAGTGGGCGCCCTTCCGTCTGCTCACGGGAATCGAGTGCGACATCCTCGAGGACGGCTCGCTGGACCAGGACCACGACGTGCTGGAGCGGCTCGACGTGGTGGTCGTCTCGGTCCATTCGAAGCTGCGCATGGACGCGGCCGCGATGACCGAACGGATGCTCGCCGCCGTGCGCGATCCGCACGCGGACATCCTGGGGCACTGCACGGGGCGGCTCCTCGGCGGGAAGAAGCGGCCCGAATCGCAGTTCGACGCGGACCGGGTCTTCGAGGCGTGTGCCGAGGCCGGCACGGCGGTGGAGATCAACTGCCGTCCGGAGCGGCTCGATCCCCCGCGCGGCCTGCTCAGGCAGGCGGTCGCCTCGGGTGCTCTCCTGTCGATCGACACCGACGCGCACGCGCCGGGGCAGCTGGACTGGCAGATCTACGGGTGCGCGCGGGCCGAGGAGTGCGAGGTCCCCGTGGACCGTGTCGTCACCACCTGGCCCGTGGAACGGCTCCTGGGGTGGACGGGCGAGAAGCACCGCCGGTAGTGCTCCCTGCAGGGGTGCACCGGCGCGGACAGGCTGGTCGCGGGCCTTCGGCGTACAGTCGATCTCGGTTGTCCATGTGACTCCGGGGCATGCCGGGGCAGGAGGAAAGCCATGTCACCTCACCGCACGGGCCCTTCCCTTCCGCGAGCACGCGGGGTGTTGTCCGCAGGTGTGATCGGCTACCTGCGGGACGACGGCGCTCTGCCTGATCCGGAGACCGCGCGGGGCGCCGAACCCTACGGCGACGATCTGCAGCTCGCGCTGTACGTCTGCTACGAGCTGCACTACCGCGGGTTCAGCGGCGTACGTCCCGAACTGGAGTGGGATCCGCCCCTGCTCACGGTTCGCGCCGCGATGGAGGACCGCTTCCTGACGGCTCTGCGGCACGACGCCCCGGTGGACGCGAGCCTGGAGGAGGTCCTGGACGGTCTCCTCGTGGAACCGGTCCGTGGCACCGGCGTCTCGTGGTTCCTCCAGGACCGGGGCGAGCTGCGCCATCTGCGTGCCTACGCGATGCAGCGTTCGCTGTACCACCTCAAGGAGGCCGACCCGCACGCCTGGGTGCTGCCCCGGCTCAGCGGCCGGGCCAAGGCGGGCATGGCGGCGATCGAGTACGACGAGTTCGGCGCCGGGCGCGCGGACCGTGTCCATGCTCAGCTGTTCGCCGGCCTCATGACCGATCTGGGACTCGACACCGCGTACGGCCGCTATCTGGACGAGGGCTGCGCGCCCATGCTGGCCCTGGTGAACCTGATGTCGCTGTTCGGCCTGCACCGCCGACTGCGCGGCTCGCTGGTGGGCCACTTCGCCGCTGTCGAGATCACCTCCTCCCCCGCGTCGCGGCGCCTCGCCGATGCCATGAAGCGCACCGGCGCGGGCCCGGCAGCGGAGTTCTTCTACACGGAGCACGTCGAGGCGGACGCGGTGCACGAGCAGGTGGTGCGCCGCGACGTGATCGGCGGTCTGCTCGAGGACGAACCCGGACTGGCGGCCGATGTCGCGTTCGGCATCACCGCCACCTCGTGTCTCGAGGACAGGCTCGGAGACCGGCTGCTCACGGACTGGCAGGCCTGAACACCGCCCCGTCCGTACCGCCGGCGAACCACCGAATGGAGCGCAGATGTCCGCAGACGTGGCCGAGGACGCCCGTACCGTCCGCTTGATGACCCTCCCCGGGGTGTACGCCCCCCAGCACGACACCCGTCTGCTCATGGCGGCGCTGAACCGGGAGGAGATCGGTCCCGGCACCGAGGTCCTGGACGTCGGCACGGGCAGCGGCGCCCTCGCTCTGCACGCGGCGCGGCTGGGAGCGCGGGTGACGGCTGTGGACGTCGCGCGGCGGGCCGTGGCGACCGCCCGGCTGAACGCGCTGCTGCACCGTCGGCGCATCACCGTGCGGCGCAGCGATCTCCTCTCGGCACTGCCCGGCCGGTCCTACGACCTGGTGATCTGCAACCCGCCTTACGTGCCGTCGCCCCTGGGCCGGCTCCCCGGGCACGGTGCGGCGCGGGCCTGGGAGGCCGGGCGCGACGGCCGGGCGATCCTCGACCGGGTCTGCCGGACCGCCCCGGCCGCGCTGCGCCCCGGAGGACGTCTCCTGCTCGTCCACTCCGGTCTGTGCGACAGCGACGTGACCCTGCGGCGCCTCTCCGATGCCGGGCTGCGGGCCCAGGTCAGCGACCGGGCCCTGGTGCCCCTCGGGCCGGTGCTGCGCTCCAGACTGCGGTGGCTCCGGGATACGGGGCTGGTGGACGGCACGGCGACGGCGGAGGAACTGGTGGTCATCCGTGCCGAACAAGCCTGAACGCCCGTGCCGGATCACCCTCGGCGACGAAGGGCCGCTGCTGCTCGAAGGCCCGGTGGAGGTCACCTGCGCGGACGGCAGCGTGGCCACCTCCGACCGGTTCGTCGTGGCCCTCTGCATGTGCCGTCGCAGCCGGATGTACCCGTGGTGCGACACCAGCCACCGACGCCGTACGCGGCCGGGCGAGGGGTCCCACCGGTCGGCGGACTGATGTCTCTCACTCCTCGGTGCGAGGCCTCGTCCGCTTCGCCCCGCGCAGTCGGCGGGACACCTCCCGCAGCCGGGGGTGGCGTTCGTGGGCCTCGGCCGAACGGCGGTCCAGCTCTTCGGCCAGGCGCTCCGTGCGCTTGTCGATGTCGAGTTCGTCGAGGATGCGGTCGACCTCGGCGAGCAGTGCGCCGTGCAGCTGCCACTGCCTGGGGTGTTCCTGGACGTCTTCGAGCAGCAGGTCCGCCACCCGGTCGCGGGTCGCGCGGCTCCGGGCGAGCGCGTCAGCCAGTCGCTCCTCGGCCTCCTCACCGCTCTCGGCCATCGGCGTGGTGATCATCAACGCGAACCCCTCGATGGCATCGGACATGTGCCCGAACAGTTCCCTGAGGTCCGTGGCCACGTCCTCGGGGAAGAGCGCTTCCTCGGTGCGCGCCTTGGCGAGGTCGGTCAGCGTGCGGGTGAGGACGCGGAGCACGACGGCGCAGATCTCCAGCGTGTCGAGCCCGGTCCGCAGGACGACGCGGTAGAGCAGCCCCTGCTTGACGCGGGGGTTGAGCATGAGGCTCTCCTCGGCCTGCCGCAGCGATGCGTCGACCTCCACGATGTCGTGGTCGAGGCGGCGGGCTTCGTGCAGCCGTGCGGCGGCCTCCCGCACGGGGTGGTTGCCGCCGATCTCCTCGCCCAGGGCCCGGAACATCTTTCCCATCCGCTCCCCCAGGCCGCCGATGGACGCGCCCGCGGACTCGACCCAGACGGGCGGTGCCAGCAGGAGGTTGAAGAGCAGGCCGACGCCGGCCCCGATCAGCGTCTCCAGCACGCGCTCCCAGGCGGTGGCGGCGACCTGCGACACGCCGAGGACCAGCATCGCGCTGATGGCCACCTCGGGTACGAACTCGTTGACTCTGACCAGTCGTCCGATCAGCAGGGAGGTGAAGATGGTCAGTCCGAGGCTCCACCAGCTCAGCCCCACGAGGGAGCTGAATCCGCTGGCGATCAGGACCCCGACGACGACGGCGTTCACGCGCCGGATCCCGGTGGTGAGCGTGGCGTAGAGCGTCACCTGCACCACGAGGAGGGCGGTGAGGGGCGCGGTGAGGGGTGCGGGGTGCGGGGCGGGCAGGACCGCCTGGGCCACCGCGAAGGCGATCACGGCCGCCGCCGTCGACCGCAGCGTCTGGGCCGCGGCCGGCTCGGTGGTGCGCTGGACGAGTTTGACGACGGGTTCGGGCGTGGAGACTGCAGGCATTCCTAGACGGTGCCCCGTTCCGCGCTCCCGCAGCGGTTCGGGGACCGGTCGGAATCCGTACGGACGTACGCGTGCCCCCATCGGCACCGGCCTCGCGGTCGCGGGCGCTCGGAGAGAAGGTGGAGACAT
Organism: Streptomyces sp. NPDC102451; assembly: GCF_044765485.1. Lineage (NCBI taxonomy): Bacteria > Bacillati > Actinomycetota > Actinomycetes > Kitasatosporales > Streptomycetaceae > Streptomyces > Streptomyces sp. NPDC102451. The sequence continues at coordinate 97,749 of NZ_JBIWKD010000012.1, forward strand.
GGCTATCTCACTCACGCCCCCCACGGAGACGCCTCCCGCCGAGGGCTGCATAAGCGAAGCACACGTCGAACGCGCCGACGGAGGGATCTGGGAACACCCGGTCTTCTGGGCAGCCGTGGTGCTGCTGGGCTCACTCGTCGTCGCCGGGTACTTCATCGCGCGGATCTTCGGGTTCACATGACGTCGTCCCGCCGGACCCTGGACTCACTGCTGGAGCGGCACGGCACCACGTATGCGGCGGAGGCGGGTGTCCGGCTGCGTGACACTCCCCAGCCGCTGTACCAGCTGCTCGTCCTGAGCCTTCTGCTGAGTGCGCGGATCCGTGCGGACATCGCCGTGGCCTCGGCTCGGGCGCTCTTCTCGCACCGGCTGCGCACGCCGCGCCGTATGGCCGACGCCACGTGGCAGGAGCGTGTCGACGCGCTGGGCGAGGGCGGCTACCGCCGGTACGACGAACGGACGGCGACCCAGCTGGGGGACGGCGCGCTGCTCCTGCTCGACGCGTACGGCGGGGATCTGCGGCGCCTGCGCCGGGAGGCCGACGGCGACATGGACACGCTGCGTGCGGGGCTCCGGCGCTTCCCCGGCATCGGGCCGACGGGCGCCGACATCTTCCTGCGCGAGGTGCAGACGGTGTGGCCCGAGGCGTCGCCCTATCTTGACGCGAAGGCGCTCCAGGGAGCGGAACGGCTGGGTCTGCCCACCACGCCGGACGAGCTCAGCCGGCTGGCGAAGGGCCAGGACCCGGCCGTGCTCGCCGCGGCACTGGTGCGGGGCGCGCTGGACAAGGGCTGAACCGCTCAGCCTGTGGGCCGCCGCTTGCCCGGCTTGGTGGAGCGGCCCTCCACGAGTGCGCGCCTGATCTGCGCGGCGGTCGTGCGGGCGTGCTCCGAGGTGGACGTCCGGTCGGCCACCGAGGTGACGAAGCGGTGGGTGGGGCGCAGGCAGCGGCCGCACGGGGTGTCGTCGGTGATCAGGTATCCGTCCTCGCACTGGGGGTCCGTGCAGCGGCCGGGGCTCACGAGCGCCTCGGCGATCTCCTGGGGTGCCCAGCGGCGCCGGCCGTCCTCGTCCTTCTCGTGGAGGGCGTGGGACCAGCGGACGTTCCACCGGCGTTCGAGCCGTTCCAGCAGCTGGTCGGGGGTGCGCCGGCCGAGTTCCTGGTGGATCAGGTCGTGCACCGTACGGGGGTGGCGGTGGCCCAGTGCCTGGACCAGCGGTTGCGGAAGTGCCTGGAGGATGTACGTGACGGGGTCGCCCGCCGCGCGCTCACGCCACTTGCGGCAGCTGCAGGGCCCCTCGGCGGGCAGCGCGCGCTGGCACCGTCCGCACCGGCCCCTGCATTCGGCGCAGAGCCCGTTCTCGAGGCCGTCCAGGTGGGGTGCGGGCGCCCGGCCGCAGTCGCGGCAGCAGGCGGCGCAGGGTCCGCAGAGGCGCTCGTCGCCGAGTTTCGTCGTCCACTGCCGCTGCTGGCAGCGGCAGCACAGGGCGTTGTTGCAGTACTCGTGGTGGGCGGCGCCCGAGTGCCGTCCGGGGGGCGGGAATGACATGGATACGTTCTCCAGGTGCGTGGCGAGGGCCGGTCAGGTCCAAGCCATGTCGACGAAGCGCGCGCAGGGGCCCTCCGACGACGGTATCGCCCTCGCCGGGCCTCGTGCGGCACAGTGCCGCGATCAGCCGACATTCTCCCGCACCCGGGCGGTGCGTGTGGTGTGGTCAGGGCCGCAGGCCGCTGACCACGTTCGCGGTGGCGGTGATCCCTTCGTGGATGGTGGGAGCCATGCTCGTACCCGCGAGGAAGAATCCCAGCAGGGCGCAGACGATCGCGTGCGAGATCTTGAGCCCGCCGTTGCGCAGGAAGATCACTGCGAGGATCAGCAGGAGCAGCACCACTGAGATCGAAATGGCCATGGCCAACCTCCTCCGCCGCGCCGGAATTGCGGCATTCGGCCGCCAGTGTGGCGCAGCGGAGGGGCCGTTCAGCGCACTGGCGTGTCCGCCGAACGGGTGTTGACTCACGGTGACGGGATGCGGCCGTCGGCGCCGGTCAGCCGTTCCGACGGCTGCCGGGCTCGCGCCGGCGGAGGAAGCCCTCGAGACCGGCCAGATCGTCGGTGTTGAGGTGGTCGACGTCCGCGGCGACGAGCTCGCTCCAGACGGCGTCGCGTTCCGGACCCGCGAGGTCGGGCGTTCCCCAGAAACGGACCCGTTGTCCGCTCGCGTGCGCCGCCGCGACGAGGGTGCGGAGCCTGTCGCGTTCGGCCGCCGGGAAGGGGCCGGTCCCCTGCCAGCTGAAGCTCGTTGCCCAGTTCCCGCTGATGAGCGGGATGAAGGAGGCGGGGGCTGCGGTGCCGAGGTCCTCCGGCCGGCCGTCGTAGAAGGCGTACCGGGTGGTCTGTGCCTCCATCGGGACGCGGGCGGCCCGGTCGCCGGAGACGACGGCGGTGACGGCCCCGGTGCGGACCCGGCCGTGGACCGAGCGCGTGAGGATGTGGCGGTAGCGGTGGAGCACCCGGTCGAGCTGGAGGTAGGTGGCGGCGCCGTCGGTCTTGATGTCGATCAGCAGCTGGAGCGGGGCGGGGTGCCCGGCGTGGACGTGTCCGTGGTTGGCGCGCACCAGGGTCGCCAGGGGGTCGAGGTAGAGGGAGACGAGGGTGCGTGCGGGGTCGAGGCTCTCGGCCTCGTGGGCGACGAGCAGTTCGCCGTCGACGAGGAAGATGTCCGCCTCGACGCTGGTGAAACCGTGCGCGAGGGCGTCGTGGAGGGGGCGCGGGTGCAGGTAGTCGTTGTGGGCGTGGGCCCGGGCCAGTGGCCGCGGGCCACGGGGGCGGGTGTTCACGGTGGGGGTCGCGGCTGCGGTCTGGGCGGGGATGAACGCTCCCGCGGCGGCCGTGGCGAGGGCGGTGGTGACGACTCTGCGACGGGTCAGGTGTGCCATGGGGTCTCCCTGAAGCGGTCGGAGGGGGCAGAGCGGACGGGGACGCGACGAGTATGGAGGCGGGGACCGACCGAAAGGCAGGTACCTGCCAAGAGTTGGAACGCCCTTCGTCCGTACGTCGGTCGCGCTGCGCCTGCTGTTCCCCCGCGCCCCGCGTGGCGAGGGCGTGTGTGCACACGCCCCCGCCACGCGCCGCTTCACGGAGCCGGCAGCTCCACCAGCCGCGCCACGGCCTCGCGGTGGCGACCCGCGGTTCCGTAGGCGATCGAGTCGGCCTTGGCCCGCTTCAGGTACAGGTGCGCGGGGTGCTCCCAGGTCATCCCGATCCCGCCGTGCAGCTGGACGCACTCCTCCGCCGCGTGCACCGCGACCTCGGAGCAGTAGGCCTGCGCCACGGCGACGGCGAGCGGCGCGTCCGGGCTGCCGGTCGCCAGCGCGTCCGCGGCGTTGCGGGCGGCGGCGCGCGCGGAGACGACCTCCAGCCAGAGCTGGGCCATCCGGTGCTTGAGTGACTGGAACGAGCCCACCGGCCGGTTGAACTGGTGGCGTTCGCGGGTGTACCGGACGGTCTCGGTCAGGCACCACTCGGCCAGTCCGAGCTGTTCGGACGCGAGCAGTCCGGCACCGGCCAGCAGGCCCCTGGTCACGGCCGCGGCCGCGGGGACCGCCTCGGCGAGCAGGGTGCCGGTGGCCCCGGTGAGGGCGACCGTGGCGAGCGGGCGGGTCAGGTCGAGCGGGACGAGCGGCTGGACGGCGACACCGGCTCCGCCGGCCTCGACCGCGTACAGGCCCTCCGCGGTGGGCACCAGCAGCACATCGGCCGCCGCCGCCTCCGCGACGCCGGTCACGGTCCGCTCCAGGGTGCCGGTCATCGACGCGGCCCCGTCGGCGGGTGCCGTGGCGAACGGCAGGACGAGCACGGCGACCTTGCTGCCCGCCGCCAGCTCGCCCAGGAGCCCGGCGGCCGGGCCGCCGTCGGCGGCCAGTTCGAGAAGGGTCTCGGTCGCGACGACGGCGCTCGTCAGGTACGGCGCGGGGGCGACGCTGCGGCCGAGCTCCTCCAGGACCACCGCGGCCTCACGGTGGGTGGCTCCCTGACCGCCGAGCTTCTCCGGGACGAGCAGCCCGGCTGCTCCGATGCCCGCGGCGAGCGATTCCCACAGCCGCAGGTCGTACGGCGTGTCGGACTCGATCCCGGCGATCACCGTCGGCGCGTCGGCCCGGTCGGCGAGCAGAGAACGCACGGCGGACCGCAGGTCCTCCTCGGCCTCCGAGTAGAGCAGGTCGGGTGCCTGGGCGGCTTCGGTCTGTGCGGTCATCGGGCGAGATCCTTCCAGGCGACGTCCTTGTCGTTACGGGGCTCGGCGGGCAGACCGAGGACGCGCTCGGCGACGATGTTGAGCAGGACCTCGCTCGTACCGCCCTCGATGGAATTGCCCTTGGACCGCAGATAGCGGTAACCGGCGTCCCGTCCGGTGAAGTCGACCAGTTCCGGGCGGCGCATGGTCCAGTCGCTGTACAACAGGCCTTCGTCACCGAGGAGTTCGACTTCGAGTCCGCTGATCTCCTGGTTGAGGCGGGCGAACGCGAGCTTCATGCCGGAGCCTTCGGGGCCGGGCTGTCCGGCGACGAGCTGCTGGCGCAGCCGTTCGCCGGTGAGCCGGGCGACCTCGGCCTCGACCCAGAGCGTGAGCAGCCGCTGGTGGAGGTCGTGGGTGCGCAGGCCGGGCTGTTCGCGCCAGGTCTTCGCGACGGTGCCGATCATGCCGCCCTCACGGGGGATGCGGGCTCCGCCGATGGACACGCGCTCGTTCATCAGGGTGGTCTGGGCGACCTTCCAGCCGTCTCCGACCGGGCCGAGGCGCCTGCTGTCCGGGATGCGTACGCCGGTGAGGAAGACCTCGTTGAACTCGGCCTCGCCGGTGATCTGGCGCAGCGGCCGGACCTCGACGCCGGGGTCGGTCATGTCGCAGATGAAGTAGCTGATGCCGCGGTGCTTGGGGAGGTCCGGGTCGGTGCGGGCGATCAGGATCGCCCAGCGGGCCACATGGGCGCTGGACGTCCAGACCTTCTGCCCGTCGACCACCCAGCTCTCGCCGTCCCGGACGGCGCGGGTGCCGAGGGCGGCGAGGTCTGATCCGGCGCCGGGCTCGCTGAAGAGCTGGCACCACACCTCCTCGCCGACCCACAGCGGCCGCAGGAAGCGCTGCTTCTGCTCCTCGGTGCCGTAGCCGAGGATCGTGGGGGCGGCCATGCCGAGGCCGATGCCGATGCGGCGCGGGTCGTTGTCCGGGGCGCCCGCTGCGGCGAGTTCGGCGTCGACGACGGACTGCAGGGAGCGCGGGGCGTCCAGTCCGCCGAGGCCGACGGGGTAGTGCACCCAGGCCAGGCCGGCGTCGAAGCGCGCCTTGAGGAAGTCGGTGCGATCGGTGGTGGCCGGCGGGTGGGCGGCCAGCAGTTCCTGGGTGAGGCGGCGGACCTGTGCCGCGTCGATGGCGGTGCTCATCGGGTGCCTCCTGACGGCAGGACGACGATGCGGCCGGTGCTGGTGCCGTCGGCGACCCGCTGGACGGCTCGCGCCGCGTCGGCCATGGGGACGCGCTCGCTGATCAGGGGCTTGATGACGCCCTGCGCCGCGAGCTTGGTGAGCTCGTCGTGGCAGGCGCGTACGGCGGCGGGGTCCTTGGTGTTGTACAGACCCCAGTGGAGTCCGACGATCGAGTAGTTCTTCACCAGGGCGTGGTTGAGGCCGGGTGTGGGGATGGTGCCGCTCGCGAAGCCGACGACGACGACACGGCCCTCGAAGGCGATGCACTTGACGGACTTGGCGTAGGCGTCGCCGCCGACCGGGTCGTAGACGACGTCCGCGCCGCGTCCGCCCGTGGCCTCCTTCACCGCCGCGACGATGTCCTCGCTCCGGCGGTCGATGACCAGGTCGCAGCCCAGTTCGCGGGCGATCGCGGCCTTCTCGGGCCCGCCGACGACCCCGATCACCGTGGCGCCGGCGGCCTTGCCGAGCTGGACGGCCGCGCTGCCGACGCCGCCCGCGGCCGCGTGCACCAGGAGCGTCTCACCGGCCTGCAGGTGTGCGCGCCGGTGCAGTCCGAACCAGCCGGTCTGGTAGCCGATGTGCAGGGCCGCGGCCTCCGCGTCGTCCAATGCGTCGGGCGCGGGCAGCAGGGCCGCCTCGTCCGCCACGACGTACTCGGCGAATCCGCCGTCGGGGAGGGCAGGGGTGGCGAGCACCCGGCGCCCGTCCTCCGTCACGCCGCAGATCTCCACACCGGGGGTGAAAGGCAGCGGGGGCCTCACCTGGTACTGGCCGCGGCAGAGCAGCGCGTCGGGGAAGTTGATGTTCGCCGCGCGCACCTCCAGCAGCACCTGCCCGTCCCCGGGGGTCGGCCGGTCGGTCTCCTCGAGCTCCATCACCTCGCTCGGCTCGCCGTTCCGGTGCACTCGCCATGCCTGCATGAGGGGCCTCCACAACACTGTCGGCATTACCACTGCTCCGCCGCATACTAAGCGGTCGCTTGCCCGTCTGGGAACACCTCGGGCCGGCCGGCCCCGGACCCGTTCACGACCGCTTCGGCTTGGCCCTGACGTGCATCCGCTCCCCCTGCGGCCCGAACAGGCTGAGGAATTCGACCGGCTCGTCGCCCGCGGGGCCGAACCAGTGCGGAAGCCTGGTGTCGAACTCGGCGGCCTCACCGGGGGCCAGCACCAGGTCGTGCTCGGCGAGCTTGAGCCGCAGCCGTCCGTTGAGCACGTACAGCCACTCGTACCCCTCGTGGGTGCGCTGCTCGGGCGTCTCGGTGCAGGGTGCCTCCTGTATGACCTTGTACGCCTGGAGGCCCCCCGGCCGTGCGGTGAGCGGCAGGGAGGTCTTCGTACCGTGCACGATCGGCTTCGCCTTGACCCTGGGATCGCCGACCGGCGGCGCCCCGACGAGGTCGTCCAGCGGCACCTCATGGGCGCGGGCGATGGGGAGCAGCAGCTCCAGGCTGGGGCGCCGACCGCCGGATTCGAGGCGGGAGAGGGTGGAGACGGAGATTCCGGTGGCCTCGGAGAGCCCCGCGAGCGTCACCCCCCGGTCCTTGCGCAGCCGCCTCAGCCGTGGGCCCACGCCGGTGAGCACGGCGTCGAGGTCCGGGTCGTCGTGGTGCTGTTCCGTCATGACGTCCATTGCAGAATCAGCAACCCTGTTTGTCAATCAGGCGCAGGAGCCGCGGGCCTATAGGCGGGCAGGTCAGCGGGCGAAGAGCTCGAAGGTGACGGCGGGGCGGCCGCCGAAGCGCTCGGCGGCCGCCCCGGTGGTGCCGGTGAGGAACGTACGGCAGTACGCCTCCGGGTCGTCGTCCGTCAGCACCTCGATGTAGGTGCGGTGGGCCAGCAGCGACTGCACGGAGCGCTCGAACCCCGGCGTCGCGTCGACGGCGTGGGTGGGCCGGTCGGTGCCCGCCACAGCGACCCAGCGCACCCCGTCCCACGGCTCGAGGCCCTGCTCGCCCAGTTCGGGGAAGATCCAGCGGTTGCCCGCGTCACCGGCGGCGTCCAGGGTGGCCCGGCCGACGGCGCGGTGGTCCGGGGTGTTCCAGGCGACTCCGCCCCAGGTGTCCCGGTGGTTCAGGGTGATGAGCAGTTCGGGCCGGTGACGGCGGACGGCCGCGGCAATGTCGCGGCGCAGCGCCGTGCCGTACTCGATGACACCGTCCCGGTGGTCCAGGAACTCCACGGCGGCGGCACCGACGGCCGCCGCGCTCTCCCGCTGTTCCCGCTCCCGCAGGGGAGCGCACTCGGCCGGGGCGATCGTGTCGATCCCCGCCTCCCCGCGGGTCGCCAGGAGGTAGGTGACCTCGCGCCCCTCGTCGGTCCAGCCGGCCACGGCAGCGGCGCAGCCGTACTCCAGGTCGTCGGGGTGGGCGACCACCGCCAGGGCACGGCGCCAGTCCGTGGGCATGGGTTCCAGCTGCTGTGTCATACCGGGCAGGCTATCCAGCGGAAGGTGACGGATACGTGCATTCCGGAAGCGGTTCGGGGCAGGGAGCAAGGAGTCGCTCCGGCCGGACGCGTCGTACGACCGGCCGCGCAGAGCCGGAGGACGATACCCCTAGGGGTATTATTACGATCCGGGGCGCCGGGGTGAGCAGGACCCTGGAAGACCCCCGCTCCGGCGACCGAAAGGAACCCCGCTCGTGATCAGCCCCGCCTCCCTCTCCCCCACCGAGGCCGCAGCCCGGCTGGAGGAGTTCACCGTCATCGACGTACGGGCCCCCGGCGAATACGCCTCCGGACACGTGCCCGGCGCCCTGAACATCCCGCTCGACCGGCTCACCGAGGCGGTGCCCGCACTCAAGTCGGCCTCCGCCCGCGGCTCGCTGCTCGTGGTGTGCGCTTCCGGCGTGCGGTCCACCAGGGCGTGCGAGATCCTCGCCGACGCCGACATCGACGCCGCCACCCTGACCGGTGGGACCTCCGCATGGGAGGGCGACGGGCACGGGCTCGACCGCCCGGTGGGCGCCCGGGCGACCTGGCCGATGGAGCGCCAGGTCCGCCTCGCCGCCGGTTCACTGGTGGTGGCCGGCCTGCTGGCCGGCCGTCGCTTCCCGGCGGCACGGTGGCTGTCGGCCGGCATCGGCACCGGACTCGTCTACTCCGCCGTGAGCAACACCTGCGGCATGGCGGCCGCCCTCTCGAAGCTCCCGTACAACCGCGCGCCGCAGTCCGCGGCCGGCCTGGACGCCACGCTGGACGCCCTCCAGGGCTGACCGCGCCCGGCTAACGGTCGCTGTCGCCCCGCACGAGGGCGAGCAGGCGGTCCAGTACACGGGGGCCGCCCGCCCGCACTCCGTCGTGCTCGTACTCGCTGGTCACCCAGGTGCGCAGCCCGCGGATCGAGGAGGCGGTGCGCAGCGAGTGGCCGGTGTCGACGTACATGTCGTCGTGGTAGACGGCCGCGGCCACCGGCACCTCGTTGGCCGCGAGCCGCTCCGCGTCGTACAGGACGGGCCAGTCGGTACGGGCGGCGAGCAGCTCCGCCGTCTCGCGCAGGGGACGCAGCGCGGGATCGACCTCGAAGTGCCACGGGTGAATGCTCTCGCCGGTGAAGAGCACGGGGCCGTCACCGGCCAGGGCGGTGGCGGCGTCAAACTGCGGGAACTCGGCGCGGACGCGTTCGGCGGCCCAGTCGGTGGGCCGTGCGCCCTGGCCGTAGATCACCTCGTGCATGAGGGCGTACAGCGGGTGGCCGGCGAAGGAGGTGGCGGTGCGCATGGCCTCCTGGAAGGCGTCGGACAGCTCGGTGCCGTGCGGGCCCTCGACGAACGCGTTCTCCAGGAGGTAGTGCAGCTGGTAGCTGCCGCTGCCGGAGCCCAGCACGATGCCGAGGGACTGGAATCCCTCGGGTGTCAGCGTGTGCCCGGCACTGTCCGGGCGGTGCTCGGCGAGGTGTGCGGCGATGGCGCGGGCACGGGCGACGTCCTGCGGGTAACGGGCGTAGTGGGCGGCCACCTTCCGCTCGATCCGCGGGTAAGCGGCCCGGTAGACGTCGTCGGCGTGTGCGTCCAGGGAGGGCAGACCGCCGGTGATCAGGACGGCTTCGAGCCCTTCCGGGGCGGCCGACAGGTAGTGAACGGCGCAGAAGCCGCCGAAGGACTGCCCCAGGACGGTCCAGGGCGCTCCCCCGGTGAGCCGGGGGCGGATCAGTTCGCAGTCGCGGACGATGCTGTCGGAACGGAAGTGGGCGAGGTAGTCGGCCTGCTCGCGGGCACCGCCGCGCACCGGCAGGGTCTGCCGGTTGGCCGGGGTGGACAGCCCGGTGCCGCGCTGGTCGAGCAGCAGCACACGGAACTCCTGGACCGCCCGCCCGAGCCAGGCCTCCGTACCCACGAAGCGGCGGGCGCCGAAGCCGGGGCCGCCTTCCAGGTAGACCAGCCACGGGAGGTGTTCGGCGGCCTTCCCGCTCGCCACGGCCTCGCGGCCGAAGATCTCGATCGTCTCGCCGCCCGGATCCTCGTGGTCGAGGGGGACCGTGAACCGTCGGTCGGTGAGGACGATGCCGGGCTGGCGATAGCTGCTCAAGTGAACTCCTGTATCCGGTGCTTCCCGGACAGTTCAGCACATCGCCGCGTTCCGGCCGGTCGCGGCCCATGTGCGGCCCTCGCCCGGACGCCTCACCCTCACCCTGCGGTCGAGGGTGAGGGTCGGCGTTCCGCCGGGGCCGGACCCGTCCGGGCGCACGGACGGTGCGGACTTTATCGGCGCTTGCCATTAACCCGCGTGTGCAATTATTGTTGACGCCAGCAATCACCGCACGCGGATCGATTTGGTCCGACACAGGAGAGGCCCCACCATGCCCACGGTCCCCACCGTCACGCTCAACAACGGCGTCACGATCCCGCAGCTCGGCTTCGGCGTCTTCCAGGTCCCCGACGACGAGACGACCGCCGCGGTCGCCGCCGCGCTGGAGGCGGGCTACCGCTCCGTCGACACCGCCGCCGTCTACGGCAACGAGGCAGGCGTCGGCCGCGCGCTGGCCGAGTCCGGGATCGCCCGCGAGGAACTGTTCGTGACGACGAAGCTCTGGAACGCGGACCAGGGATACGACGCCACGCTCGCCGCCTTCGACACGAGCCTGGCCAAGCTCGGCCTCGACCATGTGGACCTCTACCTCATCCACTGGCCCACCCCGGCCCGGGACCTCTACACCGACACCTGGCGCGCCCTGGAGAAGCTGCTGGCCGACGGCCGGATCCGGGCCGCCGGTGTCTCCAACTTCCAGCCCGCGCACCTGCGCCGCCTCCGGGAGGAGAGTTCCCTGGTCCCCGCCGTCAACCAGATCGAGCTGCACCCCGGGCTCCAGCAGAGCGAGCTGCGGGCCGTGCACGAGGAGTACGGCATCGCCACGGAGGCCTGGAGCCCGCTGGCGCAGGGCGCGCTGCTGGACGACGAGGCGGTCGTGGCGGTCGCCGAACGCCATGGCAGGACTCCCGCCCAGGCCGTCCTGCGCTGGCACCTCCAGCTCGGCAACGTCGTGATCCCCAAGTCGGTGACTCCCGCACGCATCCGGCAGAACATCGATGTCTTCGACTTCGAGCTGTCGGCCGCCGACATGGACGCGATCGCGGGCCTGGACCGTGGCATGCGGACGGGCCCGGACCCCGACACCCTCAACTGACCCGCGCCGACGACTCGCCACCGGGCCACGAACCGCCGGAGCCGGGCAGGCGCACTGCGCCTGCCCAGCCGTGCTTCACGAACGCGAAGGGTTTCCCAGCCGGTAGCTGCTGCCGTCCCTGGGCCGCTCCAGCAGGCCGGCCACCACCAGGTAGCGGCGCAGGGCCGAGCAGTCCTCGTGAACGGTGAGCAGCGCGTCGTTGACCTCGCGCTCGGTGTAGACGCGATCCCGCTCGAAAAGCGTGTGCGCGAGATGCACCAGCAACTGCTCGCGGCGGGCGGGCTTCCGGGGGATCGCCGTCAGGCGCCCGCCCGAGAAGAGTGCGGCCACCTGGTGCGAACCGCGGGGTTCCGTATCGGACATGCAGGAAGCCTTTCAGGAGCCCGCCGGCCGGGCAACGCCTTTTCCCACGATTCGAGCGCTTGTTGACCTTCGGGCGGACCGTCGTACGGTGTGACCATTCATTCACCCTCACGACATGAGGCGGTTCAGCATGGCCCTGTTCGATCTCTCCCTCGACGAACTGCACGCCTACCGCAGCCGGTCGGTGGAGCCCGAGGACTTCGACGCGTTCTGGTCGGCCACGCTCGACGAGGCCGGCACGCACGACCTTGACGCCCGCTTCGAACTGCGCACCGACATCGGCCTGGTCACGGTCGACGTGTACGACGTCACGTTCGCCGGCTTCGGCGGCCACCCGGTCAAGGGGTGGTTCGTCGTACCCGCCGGGACCACCGAACCCCTGCCGGTGGTCGTGGAGTTCATCGGGTACGGCGGAGGACGGAGCCTGCCCCACGCCCATCTGCTCTGGGCCTCGGCCGGCATGGCCCACTTCGTGATGGACACCCGGGGCCAGGGCAGCGGCTGGGCCCCGGGCGACACCGCCGACCCGGTGGGCTCCGGCCCGTCCCTGCCCGGTTTCATGACCCAGGGCATCGAGGACCCGGCCACGTACTACTACCGCAGAGTGATCACGGACGCCGTACGCGCGGTGGAGGCGGCCCGTTCGCATCCGCTGGCCGACGCGTCCCGCACCGCCGCCATAGGCGCGAGTCAGGGCGGCGGCCTCGCCCTCGCCGTCGGCGGACTGATGCCGGACCTGGCGGCCGTCGCCCCGGACGTGCCGTTCCTCTGCGACTTCCCCCGGGCGACCCGGATGACCGACCGCAAGCCGTACCGCGAGATCGGTGACTACCTCAAGACGCACCGGGGCCGGGCCGAGCAGACCGCCAGGACGCTCGCCTACTTCGACGGGGTCCACTTCGCCGCGCGGGGGCGGGCACCCGCACTGTTCTCCGTGGCCATGGAGGACCTGACCTGCCCGCCGTCCACGGTGTTCGCCGCCTTCAACGCCTACGCGCACGCCGAGAAGGAGATCGAGGTGTACGACTTCAACGACCACGAGGGCGGCGGCCCGTTCCAGCACGCCCTGCAGCTCACACGGCTGCCGAGGCTGCTGAAGGCCTGACGTACACGCGCGGCCCGGACCCCTTGACCCATCCCGCGCGCGGAGCCTAGGTTTCCCGGGGAGAAAGCGCTTACTATCCGGTGGGCGCCCCGACGTCTCCGCCTGAAGGGGTGTTTGTCACGACCAGCAATCCTTCGCACCTGAAGCCGGTGCGGGTCGCGATCGTCGGCACGGGCGCGATCGCGCGTGGCAGCCATCTGCCCGCGCTGACGGCGCTCGCCGCCGGGCAGCCGCTGGAGATCGTCGCCGCGGTCGATGTCGACGCAGCCGCCGTCGAGGAATTCTGCGGCGACGCGGGGATCGCCCACCCGTACACCGACCTCGACCGGATGCTGGCCGAGCAGCGCCCTGACCTGGTCACGCTCGCCACCCCGCCCCGGTTCCACCGCGACCAGACCGTGGCCGCGCTGCGCGCCGGGGCGTGGGTGTGGTGCGAGAAGCCGCCCTGCCCCTCGCTGGAGGACTTCGATGCGATCGAGGCGGCTGAGGGCTCCGGCGGTGACGGTCCGTACGCGGCGATCGTGTTCCAGCACCGCTTCGGCTCGGGCGCCCGGCACGTCCGGGAGCTGCTCGCCGGCCAGGCCATGGGCCGGCCGCTGGTGGCTCACTGCCAGACCACCTGGTACCGGGACGAGGCGTACTACTCCGTTCCCTGGCGGGGCAGTTGGAGCAGCGAGGGTGGCGGGCCCACGATGGGGCACGGCATCCACCAGATGGATCTGCTGCTCGACCTGCTGGGCCCGTGGGCGGAGATCCGCGCGATGGCGGGGCGGCTGGTGCACGACGTGGAGACGGAGGATGTCTCCACCGCGCTCGTCCGCTTCGGGAACGGCGCGGTGGCCACCGTCGTGAACAGTGTGCTCAGCCCGGACGAGGTCAGCCGGATCCGGATCGACTGCGAACGGGCGACGGTCGAGCTCACCCATCTGTACGGGCATCGCAACGCGGACTGGCGGATCACGCCCGCCCCCGGGGTCACGTCCGAAGACGTGGACCTCTGGCGGGACTTCGGGCCCGATGTGCCCAGCTCGCACGAGGCGCAGCTGAAGGGTCTGCTGGAGGACCTGCGGGCCGGCCGAAGGCCGCGGAGCAGCGGTGCGGACGGCCGCAAGAGCCTGGAGCTGGTCGCGGCGGTCTACAAGGCGGCCTTCACCGGGGGCACCGTACGGGCGGGCGAGATCGGGCCCGGCGATCCGTACTACGGCGCGCTGCACGGCAACGCTCCCGGCTGGGCGCCGCAGCCGGTGGAACAGTCCGTGCAACAGCGGGGAGAGCAGCCCGTGGAACAGTCCGTGGAGGCACCGGCATGACGAAGGCTGTGGACCTGGTCCACCGGCACGGCGACCACCTCGCCGTCACCGCGACGGGAAGCGGGGTGGAACTGCTGCGCTACGTCTACCGGGCCGAGGACGCATGGGAGGCCCCGAAGCCGTACATCCACCCCCTGCGTACGCTCTCCGGCCAGGTGGTCACGGGCTACCGGCCCAACGACCACCGCTGGCACAAGGGCCTGCAGATGACCGCCTCGCATCTGTCGGGCGCCAATCTGTGGGGCGGCAACAGCTATGTGCACGGCGAGGGGTATCTCGCCCTGCCGGAGCGCGTCGGTTCCATGGCACACGCCGGCTTCGACGAGGTGTCGGTGCACGACGGCGGGGTCCGTCTCGCGGAGCGGCTGACCTGGCACCCGCGCGGCGGGGAGCTCTGGGCCGAGGAGACGCGCCGTATCGAGGTGCACGACATCGACGCGGTGGCCGGAAGCTGGGCGCTGACCTGGTCGTCCGCGGTCACCAACCGGCGCGGGGAGCCGCTCCGGTTCGGCAGCCCGACGACGCACGGCCGCCCGAACGCCGGGTACACCGGCCTGTTCTGGAGGGGCCCGCGCGCCTTCCGGGGCGGGCGGATCATCGCCCCGGAAGGCGAGGGGCCGGAGATGATGGGGCGGCAGGCCCCCTGGCTGGCGTACAGCGGTGAGCACGACGAGGCGGACGGTCACGCGACGCTCGTCTTCGTCCACTCCCCCGAGAACGACCACACCGGTGCGGGCGGTGCGCATCCGGCGCACTGGTTCGTGCGCGACTCCCCCTTCGCGGCGGTCGCTCCGTCGTTCGCCTTCCACGAGGAGCTGGTGCTGGACCCGGGGGCGACCCTGACGCGCCGCTACCGGGTGCTGGTCGCCGACGGGACCTGGGACCGCGGCCGGATCGCCTCCGCGGTCGCCAGGCTGTCCTGGTAGCGGTTCAGCTCTTCCCGGCCGGGGAGAGGACGAAGACGGGGATCTCGCGGTCGGTCTTGGTCTGGTAGTCGGCGTAGTCGGGGAACGCCTCGACCGCCCGGTCCCACCAGCGGGCCTTCTCCTCCCCCGTGACCTCGCGGGCGACCATGTCCTGCTTCACGGTCCCGTCCCGCAGCTCCACCTCGGGGTCGGCCTGGACGTTGTAGTACCAGACGGGGTGCTTGGGGGCGCCGCCCAGGGAGGCGACCACGGCGTACTCCCCGTCGTGCTCGACCCGCATGAGCGGGGTCTTGCGGACCTTGCCGCTCTTGGCGCCGCGCGTCGTCAGAAGGATGACGGACATGCCGCGCATCGTGGTCCCCTGTGTTCCGCCGGAGCTCTCGATGAGCTCGACCTGCTCACGGACCCACTGCGTCGGGCTCGGCTCGTACTCGCCCTCGATCGGCATGACACGTGTCCTCTCGTCGGAGTGCTGCGGTCGTGTGTCCATCATGGCTCCGTCGTGGACCGGCGGCGCGCAGGGACACCGGCGTACAGCCTGCCCGCCGCATGCCGTCTCATTCTCTGGAACCCCGTGAGACGGCTGAGGAGAAATCCGCTCACAGAAACCGGGCCCATTTGGACCCATACGTCCATTTATTTCCGATATATCCACTCGCCCCACTCCAGGGGCTTCCGAGCACAGGCCGTACCGTGGGGGCAGCGGAGTAAGCCAAGCCTTACCCCGCTGCACTCTGCCCGTGCTCGTCCGCCCTAAGGAACAACACTCCATGACACGCCCCGTCCGCGTCGCCATCGTCGGAGCCGGTCCTGCCGGAATCTACGCAGCGGACGCGCTTCTCAAGTCCGAGGCCGCCCAGGAGCCGGGCGTATCGATCGACCTGTTCGAGCGCATGCCCGCCCCCTTCGGTCTGATCCGGTACGGAGTGGCTCCGGACCATCCGCGGATCAAGGGCATCGTCAAGGCGCTGCACCAGGTCCTGGACAAGCCGCAGCTGCGGCTGTTCGGCAACGTCGACTACCCCAACGACATCGGCCTGGACGACCTGCGGTCCTTCTACGACGCCGTGATCTTCTCCACCGGCGCCGACGCCGACCGCGCCCTCGACATACCCGGGATCGAGCTCGGGGGTTCCTACGGTGCCGCCGACTTCGTCGCCTGGTACGACGGACACCCGGAGGTCCCGCGCACCTGGCCGCTGGAGGCCGAGAAGGTCGCCGTGCTCGGTGTCGGCAACGTGGCCCTGGACGTCGCGCGCATCCTCGCGAAGACGGCGGACGAGCTGCTCCCGACGGAGATCCCCGCAAACGTCTACGACGGGATCAAGGCGAACAAGGCGCTCGAGGTGCACGTCTTCGGGCGGCGCGGGCCGGCGCAGGCGAAGTTCAGCCCGATGGAGCTGCGCGAGCTGGACCACTCGCCGAACATCGAGGTCATCGTCAACCCGGAGGACATCGACTACGACGAGGGCTCGATCGCCACCCGGCGGGAGAACAAGCAGGCCAACATGGTCGCCTCCACGCTGGAGAACTGGGCGATCCGGGACGTCGGTGACCGCCCCCACAAGCTGTTCCTGCACTTCTTCGAGTCCCCTGTGGAGGTCGTCGGTGAGGACGGCCGCGTCGTCGCCCTGCGCACCGAGCGCACGGAGCTGGACGGCACGGGCAACGTCAAGGGCACCGGCCGGTACACGGACTGGGACGTGCAGAGCGTCTACCGCGCGGTCGGCTACTACTCGGAGGAGCTCCCGAAGCTGCCCTTCGACGTGGCCTCCGGCACCGTCCCGCACGCGGCCGGACGCGTCCTGGCGGGCGACGAGCCGATGCCCTCGGTGTACGTCACCGGGTGGATCAAGCGCGGTCCGATCGGCCTGATCGGGCACACCAAGGGCGACGCGAACGAGACGGTGGCCTGCCTGCTGGAGGACCACGCCGCCGGTCGGCTGCCCGCCCCCACGCAGCCGGGCGACGACGCGATCGTCGACTTCCTGGAGCAGCGCGGTGTCCGCTACACCACCAAGGAGGGCTGGCACCGTCTGGACGCCCACGAGCAGGCGCTCGGCGCCGAGCAGGGCCGTGAGCGCATCAAGGTCGTCGAGCGCACGGCGATGCTGGACGCGTCGGGAGCCTGACCGCCGGAGAGCCCTACCGCGCCCCCGGTACCCCCTCCTCGCGAGGGGGTACCGGGGGCGCGGTGCTGCCCGGGGCCCGGGAACGGCCGCTCACAGGGCAGGCGCGTCCTTCTCGGCCCCCGGACCGAACCAGAGGGCGAGGGGCACCAGGACGGCCGCCACGGTGACGAGGGAGGCCCAGCGGAAGACCGAGGCGATGGCGTCCGTGGTCCCCTCGCCCGCACCGGCGAAGGGGATGAGCAGCAGGGCCGTCCCGACGGAACCGCCGACGGTGAGTGCCGTCTGCAGGACGCCCGCCGTGACGCCCGCGTGCTCGGCCGGCACGGTGGCGAGGATGACCATGTTGAACGGGACGATCGCCACGCCGACCCCGATGCCGATGAGCACGATCTGGGGCAGCACCCCGGCCGCGTAGGTGCTGTCTCCGTCCAGGAAGGTCAGCAGGAAGACCCCGACGAGGACCACGACGAGCCCGCCCACGGCACGGATCCTGAGATCCACGCGTGAGAGGAACCTGGTCAGCCCCTGCGTGGTGAGCAGCAGTGCGGCACCGAAGGGAAGAATCGCCAGGCCGCCCCGCAGCGCGTCGAGGCCCTGGACGTTCTGCAGGTACTGCACCAGATAGACGAGGAAGCCGGTGAGCACCGCGGCGAGCAGCAGCAGCCCCGCGAAGGCCCCCGCCCGCTCCCGGTCCACGAAGACGGCGCCCGGCAGGAGCGGTTCGGCGGTACGCCGGTCGGTCACCGGGAGCACGGCCCACAGGACGGCGGAGGCGGCCGGCGCGCCGAGGGTCACCGTGTCGCCCCAGCCGCTCCCGGCCGCGTGGACCAGTCCGTACACCGCGGAGGTGACGGCGAGTGTGACGAGAAGGGCGCTCCGCAGCCCGAGGGAGCGCGCCCGCGTGGCGGCCTCGTCCCGCACCCCGAGGGCGCGGACGGCGACCAGGATGACAGCCAGCGCGACGGGTACGTTGACGAGCAGGCTCCAGCGCCAGTCACCGGCCCAGGTCAGCACCCCGCCGAGGCTCATTCCCGCGGACGCGCCGAGGCCGGTGACGGTGGAGTAGAGCCCGAAGGCGCGCCGACGGCGCTCGCCCTCGAACACGAGGGCGAGCAGGGCAAGTCCGGTGGGCCCGGCGACGGCCGCCCCCGCACCTTGGAGCACCCGGCCGGCCAGCAGGACCTCGATGTTCAGCGCGAGTCCCGCCACCAGGGAGGCGAGGGCCACGAGGCCGATGCCGCCCAGGAAGACCTTGCGGTGGCCGAGCGCGTCCCCGAGGCGCACGGCGCGGACGCCTCGCTGGAGGACATCGCAGGGCAGGCGGGAGTGGCCATCGGGACGCTCTACCGCCATTTCCCGACCCGCGCCTCCCTGGTCGAGGCGGCCACCAGGGAGGGGCTGGCCGATCTGATCAGCCGGGCCGGGGAACTGTCCGGCGCCGAGGACGGTGGTCGAGCTGTTCGACCTGCTCAGCGGTGCGGCATGGGTACGGGAGAACACCGGGCCGGACCGCGGCGGCAATCCCCGGTTCGTACAGATGGTCCTGGAGGGGATCGTCGTCCGCCCCGCGGAGGAGTGAGCGGCCGGGAGGTCAGCGCAGGGCGCTCACGAAGACGAACCGGTTCTCCGCCGTGTACGCGTGTTCACGACGCGACCAGTCGATCCGGGCGCGGACCCGCGCGCTGTCGGCCGTGTGCGCCGCCGGGTCACCGAGCCGGCCCTGCCACCAGAAGGCGTTGCCGGTCTGGCGGTCGAGCACGGCGTCCAGGAGGCGGTTCCGCGCGGAGGCGTCCAGGCCGTACGCGTCGGCGAGCACCCTGACCTGCGCCGCTTGCGTACGGACGTGCGGGGCCTGCGGCCTGGAGGAGATGCACCAGGTCCAGGCCATGTATCCGAGGTCTTCCAGCGGGTCGCCCGGCCGCGCCGTGTCGAAGTCGATGAAGGCCACCGGTCGGCCGCCGCTGAACACGGTGTTGTTCGGACCGGGATCGTGATGACAGACGACGGGCCGGTCCACCGCGAGGCGGCTGCCACGGCTCGCCTCGTGGAGTAAGCGCAGCAGGACCCCCGCCCCGGCCACCTGGGCGTCGCTCCAGGGCCGGAATCGGGGCGGCACATGACCGGGCAGATAACTGAACACGTCACGGCCCGTGCCGTCGACGCCGAGATGGCGCGGGGCGCCGGTGAACCCGCGCCGCTCGTAGAGGTGGAGCAGTTCGGCGACGAAGGCCGAACCGCTCGTGGCGGGCCGGCGGACGGTGTCGCCCACGCGGACCACTCCTGGCGTCATCCGGCCTCCCCGCAGGGGCACTTCCTCCTCGTGTGCGCGCATGGCTCCAGTCTCCCCGGCCGTACGGGCACGGCCGCCCCTCGCCCCGCACTCCGTAAGCGGAACGTATGCGCCCCGAGGCCGTAGACTCGCCGAATGGCCAAGTACTTCGACGTGCACCCCGAGAACCCCCAGCGCCGCACCATCACGAACGTGGCCGAGAGCATCCGGTCCGGCGCCCTCGTCGCGTATCCGACCGACTCCTGCTACGCCCTGGGCTGCCAGCTCGGCAGCCGCGACGGGATCGACCGCATCCGGTCGATCCGGAACCTCGACGACCGCCACCACTTCACCCTGGTGTGCCAGAACTTCGCGCAGCTCGGCCAGTTCGTCCAGGTCGACAACGACGTGTTCCGCGCGATCAAGGCGGCGACGCCCGGGAGTTACACCTTCATCCTCCCCGCCACCAAAGAGGTGCCGCGGCAACTGCTGCACCCCAAGAAGAAGACGGTCGGCGTCCGGATCCCGGACCACACCGTCACCCAGGCGCTCCTGGCCGAGCTCGGTGAGCCGCTGCTCTCGAGCACGCTGCTCCTGCCGGACGAGGAGGAGCCGCTGACGCAGGGCTGGGAGATCAAGGAGCGCCTCGACCATGTCGTGGACGTCGTGCTCGACTCCGGCGACTGCGGCACCGAGCCGACCACCGTCATCGACTTCTCCGGGGGCGAGCTGGAGATCGTACGCCGGGGAGCCGGCGACGTCGCCCGGTTCGAGTAGGGCACCCGCGCACGGTCACTCCGCGCTTCCGGCACCCCTGCTGAGATGCGCGCACCCCCGGGTGCCTGGTTCGGTGGAGGGGTCCGCTCCGCCCAGCGCCAGGGAGTGATCATGAGCGAGTCGGAAGACGTCCGGAGCCGCCTCGAGGAGATGCGCGGCCGGGCCGAAGATCTCGAGAAGGCCGCCGAGCAGGCCACCGATCCTGCGGAACGCCGACGCCTCCAGGACGAAGCGCACCAGCTCGAATCCCGGAGCGTGCAGGTCAGCGGCATGGCGAGCGGGGACATCTACCCCATGGAGTAGACGCGCGGCACGGCTCCCCGGGCTGGGGGCCGGGGCTCCGTTTGCCGTCACCGGGGTGGTGTGTTACTACCGGAATTGAGGTGACATGCGGCGGATGCGCGGAGGGCGGGGCACGGGCTTCCCCTCCCCCGCCCCGCTCTCCGCCCGCGCTCCGTGAAGGGGAACCCGTGACGTACATGCGATGGCAGCCGTTCCTGGAAGCCGTCCAGGAACGCGGCGACTATCCATCGGGCCTGGAGGCGGAGCGGGCGTCGCGCGTGGTGCTGGCGCTTCTGGGGGCCCACCTGGTCGGCGAGGAGCGGAACGAGCTGGCCGCCCGGCTCCCGGAGACGTTCGCGCTCATTCTTCTCAACCCCCTCCAGGCCGCCGAACCGCTCAGCTCCGAGCGGTTCGTCCGCGCGGTCTCCGCCTGGATCGAGGGCGCGAACGAGCAGACGGCGGCCTGGGACACGAGCGCCGTGCTCAGCGTGGTGGCCGATGCCTCCGGCGAGGACCTTCTCCAGCGCATACTGCTGCAACTGCCCCCGGGGTACGACCTGTTGTTCGGGCATCCCTCCGGAAGCTGACGACCGCGAGCCGATGGTCAGCGATGTGCTGTGAGCCTGGCCCCGTGCGCGGTGCGGATTTACCGGCGCTTGCGCCTGGCGCGCTTATCGTCGCGCTGTAGTGGGCGATCAGTGAGGGGTCCAGCGCCCATTCCTCGGCCGTGAGCCCACACGACGCGCACGCGTACAGCGAAGGCTGACTCCCCACTCGATCACCGACCCCGCGCTGCTGCGCGCCGCCCTGGACAAGACCCAGGTCTCCGGGCTCGCCTACGAGGAACAGGAGGCCACGCTCGGCGTGAGCTGCATCGCGGCGCCGGTCTTCGCGGGCGGCGAGGCGGTGGCCGCGCTCTCGGTGGCCGTCCCCGTCCCCCGCTTCCGCGCGGCGCAGCTGGCTCCCGCCGTTCGGACGGCCGCGCTGGGACTGTCCCGGGCGCTGCGTGGGGGCACCGCCCGCTGATCGTCCGGCGGTCAGCAGGTCCGGTGCACGTACCCCTTCTCGCCCGCGGGCAGCACGTCGAGGTCGCGCAGGACGAGGGAGATCCTGTCGCCCCAGGCGGAGCAGGCCTCGTCGAAGTCCATGTCGCCCTCGCCGTCGTACTCGATCGCGAAGACCCGGTCGTCGTACGCGTCGGCGTAGGCGTCGCACTCGTCGAACTGGGCGCACTCCTCCGTCACCGCGAAGTCGAAGCCGATCGCGGCGTGCCGGTCCAGCAGGTCGGTGGTGTTCTTCTGCCCGATCGCGAGGCCGTTGCTGTGCGCCCGTACGGCCAGCGCCTCGGCGAAGGCGGCGTTGTCATCCTTCGTGAGCCTGCCCTTCGAGCGTTCGAAGGAGTCGAGGTTGTCCGGTTCCACGGCCTGGAAGCCGCTCTCCGCGCAGCCGTCGATCCACTCCCCCACGATCTCCGCGAGGCGGGTGCGGCCGGCGGCCGTGGAGGTGTCCAGGAGTACCTCGTCCCAGCCCTCGTCGATGATCAGTTCCCCGTCCCCGTCCCGCAGCAGGAGGTCCGGGTGGGTGTCCTGCCACCACTCCAGCGCGCCGGGCTGGGTCTGAAAGGCGTTGACGTAGCAGACGTTGTACCGGCCGGGGGCCGGCTCGTCCTCGCGGTCGCGGGACACCGCCCGCACCCCGTCGGGCGGGGTGTACCCGCCGCCGATCTGGTAGTCGAACCTCATGCCGGCCGTCGGCAGGAGCACATCGGCGGACCTGGTGCGTTCCGCGGGCCGGTCGCTGTCGGACGCAGCACCGGTGACGGCGCAGCCTGCGACTACGCCCGCGACGAGCAGGGAGGCGAGGCCCGTCGTCACGCCGGCGGCCGCGCTCCCGCGGCGAAGGGGCAGGGTAAGAGCGCGGCCGGCCACACGGATCTCCAGGTGTCAGGGATCCGGGACGAGGATCCACCGCCTATCCTCGGTCACCTCCGCGGCGGCCGGCCCCCCGGGGTGGCAGGTCACCTGAAGTCCTCGGCATGGTCCGCGGCCCACTGGGCGAAGCCCGTCGCCGGACGGCCGAGAACGGCCCGCACTCCGTCGTGCGTCGGCTGAGGCTGTCCGTCCCTCTCGGCCTGGGCGTTCACCACCGCGTCGGCGAAGGTCTCCCCCAGGCGCCCCGCGAGGCCCGCCCGGTACTGATCGGCGCTGACCTTGCGCACCTCGACCGGACTGCCGATGGCCTCGGCGATCAGTTCCGCCTGCCGTGCGTAGGTCAGCGATTCCGGACCGGTGAGGTGGTGGACGGCACCGCGGTGGGCCGGATCGAGGAGGGCGCTGACGCAGACCTCCGCCATGTCCCGCTCGTGGACGGGCTCGCTGTAGGAGCCGGGGTGGGCGAGATCCACCCGTCGCGCGTCCCGGATCGTGTCGCGCCACAGCAGGGTGTTGCTCGCGAATCCGCCGGGCCGGACGAGGGTCAGGGCGAGGTCCGACGCGGAGAGCGCGTCCTCGACCGCCCGGTGCGACCTGGCGATCGCGTTGCCCTCCCCGGCCTGCGTGGCGGCGAGCGAGGACAGCAGCACGACGTGCTCGACCCCGGCCTCACCTGCCGCGTCGACGAACGCCTCGATGCCCTCGGGCCGTGCGTAGAGAAAGACGCTGCGCACTCCGGAGAGTGCGGTGGAGAGCGTGGCGGGATCGGACTGGTCGAAGGGGACGACGTCCACATCGACTCCCGGCACGGCCCTCGCGGATCCACTGCTCGCCGCCCGGACGGACCGCCCGGCGTCGAGCAGGCCGCGCAGAACGGCGCTGCCCACCTGCCCCCGTACGCCGGTCACCAGAATGGTCATGCCTTCTCCTGACACCGTTCCCGCGCAGGCGGGTTCCCGCGCACCCGTCCCAAGTGGCCGGGCGGCGTGGGCATTCCCGTGGCTCCGGCCGAGGAACGTGTTCCGGCCACTTGCCGCGCCCGGAGATCAGGTGTGCCGGGTGTGACGGGTCAGGCCTGACAGGTCGTCATCAGGGACCGTCGGTCTGCTCGTCCGCGAGCTGCTGGGCGAGGTCGATCTCGGCCATGTGTTCCTCGGCCCACCGGCGGACCGCCGCCAGCGGGGCGTCCAGCGACAGGCCGAGTTCGGTGAGTCCGTAGAACACGCGTGGCGGCACGCTGGGCTCCACCCGGCGGCTGACGAGACCGTCCCGCGCCAGTCCCCGCAGCGTGACCGACAGCATCTTCTGCGAGACGCCGGCCATGCGCCGCTGCAGTTCGGCGAAGCGCACCTCCTCCGGGGAGGCCTCCGCCAGCACCTTGACGGCCATCGACGTCCACTTGCCGCCGATCCGGTCGAGCAGCCGCCGCGTCGGGCACTCCGGGTCGAACAAGTCACCGCGTGTGCCTTTGGGCGCACGTGCTGTCGAAGGGGTCACCTGAAGCTCACCACCTGGCGGGAAAGTGCGGTCTTGGCCGCCCCAGGATAGTTACCTACCGTTGGGTTGTCACCATTGGTAACCACAGGGAGGTCTCCCATGACCATCACCTCGCTTTCGGGCTCCGCGGGTCGTGCACCGCAGGTCGAGCTGCACCGCGTCACGGTGAACGGCGTCGAGCTCAACGTGGCGACCGCCGGCGCGGGACCCGCCCTGCTCCTGGTCCACGGGTTCCCGCACACCTGGCGACTCTGGACGGACGTCCTGGGCGACCTGGCCGAACGGCACCGGGTGATCGCCTCCGACCTGCGGGGCCTGGGCGCCAGCGCACATGCCGCCGACGGTTACGACGCGGGGACCGTCGCCGGCGATCTCCTGGCCCTCCTGGACGCGTTCGGTGAGGGGTCGGCGTCGGTGATGGGCATCGACGCGGGTACCCCGCCCGCCTTCCTGATGGCGATGCGCAGCCCCGAGCGCGTCCGCCGTCTGGTGCTCATGGAGTCGCTCCTGGGCACGCTGCCGGGCGCCGGGGAGTTCCTTGCGGGAGGGCCGCCGTGGTGGTTCGGCTTCCACTCCGTCCCGGGTCTGGCCGAGACCGTGCTGCCCGGCGGCGAAGCCGCCTACATCGACTGGTTCCTGGACTCCGGCACCCTGGGCGAGGGGATAGCCCCGGAGATCCGGGACGCCTTCGTCAGCGCCTGTACCGGCTCCGAGGCCCTGCGCTGCGCGTTCTCCTACTACCGCGCCATGCCCACCAGCGCCCGGCAGATCCAGCAGGCCGTGGCGGCCGGCCGACTGTCGGTGCCCACCCTGGCCGTCGGCGCGCGCCCGGTGGGCAGGGCGCTGGAACACCAGCTGCGGCCCTTCGCGGACCAACTCACCGGACACGTCATCGAGGACTGCGGCCACATCATTCCGCTGCACCGCCCCGAGGCACTCCTGCGCCTGGTGCGCCCCTTTCTCGTCTGAGGCGGGCCGGCAGGCAACCGGCCGGGGCACGGCGGCCAAGACGCCGCGCACCCCGGCCGGGACGGCGCACGAGGGCGTCAGCTCACCGAGATGCTGGAGCTGCCGCTGCTCTGGTAGCCCTCCGTCGCCATGATCATGTAGTAGTTGAAGCTGCCCAGAGGCATCCCGTAGCGGGCCCAGGCGTCGAAGTGGTTACCGGCGGTGATGCTCCCGCCCGTCCGCTTCGACTGGCGGACGCTCCAGTACTGGTTGAAGGTCTTCGTGCCTTCGACGGACGGGGCGTTGACCCGTGTCGTCTGGTAGACGTCGTACGTACCGCCGTCGCTGGTGACCGTGCCCTTGTACGTCCCGGTGGGCCGGTAGGTGCCCCAGTTGTCGACGATGTAGTACTCCACGAGGGGGTTGGCGGTCCACCCGTAGAGAGTCAGGTACGCGTTGCCGGACGGGTTGAAGCTGCCGGAGTAGTTCACGGTCCGGCGTGCGCCGTTGGCCCAGCCCTTACCGGCCACGAAGTTGCCGCAGTTGGTCCACGAGGTGCCGTAACTGCCGCCGGACGCCAGGTTCATGGAGACCGAACCGCCGCCGTCGGTCCAGAACGAGTAGTAGTAGCCGTTGTTGGTGCCCGTCTGGTTCGTCGTGATGACGGTGTCGGCGCGAGCGGTGCCAGGCAGCATCAGGCCGGACGTCGCCAGCGCCAGGGCGCCGGCCCGCCCGATGAAGCCTCTGCGGCTCACCGGCCGGATGGGGGTGTTGTCCTTGGTCATGCTTCCTCCTTGTGACGGCTTGCGGGCAGCCAGGCAGCACGTGGGCCCTACGGCCCTGGCGATGCCGACAGTGTTGAGCTGTCCCCGTCAACAGTCAACAGTTTCTGCATGGATTACGAAACTGCCGATCCTCGTGAAAGTTCATCGATCAGGGATATTCACAGGTCCGGAGTACCTTTGGCCTCACACTCCAGAAGCCGTCGGAAGAATTCGAGGTTCCAGGAGAGGATTTCCAGGAGTGATGTTTCGAAAGTTTCGAGATTCTTTCGGTCAGGACGGGCGATGCGTGCGCTTCTCCGCCTCGGTGGCCCGGGCGAGGAGCTCCTCCCGGCCGATGGCGTCGGTGCGCGTCGAGGGCACGGTGCAGGCGTAGGCACCGGCCACGGCCCCGTACAGGGCGCAGCGTCGGGGGTGTTCGCCGCTCAGCCTGCCGAGGAGGAAGGCGGAGGCGAAGGCGTCGCCGGCGCCGTTGGAGTCCACCACCGGAGCGGGCGGGGTGACGACCGGCGTGTGCGTCAGCTCGCCGTCGTACAGCAGGTACGACCCGGCGGCGCCCGCGGTGGCGACGACGGTACGGGCCCTTCCGCGGTCGGCGATGTCACGCATGGTGCGCTCGGGGTCGGTCAGGGCGGTGGTGGACAGGAACACCAGGTCCGCCTGGAGGGCGAACGCTTCGTGGTACGGATCGACGCCGTCCCAGTCGTGCAGGTCAGTGGAGACGGTGACACCGGCTTCGCGGAGCACCGGCAGCGTGGAGGCGCACGGCTGGGTGATGACGACGTGGGCGTGGCGGGTGACGGCGGCGAGCTCACGGACGGTCGGCTCGTCGAACCGGTCCGAGTCCCGCGAGCGGGTCGCGTCGTACAGGGAGAGCCGGCGACCGTCCGGGCCGACGAGGTTGACCGCACGCTTGGTGCCGCCCGGCGCGGGGACCGCGGTGAGCGGGATGCCCCGGTCGCGGTGGAGGGCGCGGACCAGGTCGCCCTCGTGATCGTCACCGATCGTGTCGAGGTGATGGGTGCGCAGGCCGAGGGCGTGCAGCCCGAGTGCGACGAAGTCCCCGCTCTGTCCGGCGCGTGTCTCGATGCCCGGCCGGATCATGTAGCTGTCGGCGAAGGGGAGCGGGAGTCGGGGGACGTGGACGATCGTGTCCACACCCGCGCCGCCCAGGACGAGGACGTCGGTCTGCTTGCTCATGAGGGTGGTCGTGCCTCTCTGTTCAGGGTGTCGGGACGGTGCCCGCTCCACGCAGGACGCGCAGGACGGAGAGGATTCCGTCCTGCGCGTCGTGGATCCGTGCTGCTGCCCGGGGCCGGTCAGCCGGCCTGGGCTCCGGTGTGCAGCGCCAGCGCCCCGCGGGCCGGCACCGTGGCCTGGAGGGTGCCGTCGTCGCCGACCGTGACGGTGTTGCCGTCGCAGTCGTCCTGCGAGGCCGCCGCGACGTTGCAGTAGGTCCCCGCGGGCAGGGAGGTCGTGAAGGTCTCCGCCAGGGCGGCGTCCGCGTCGTTGAGGGCGACGAATCCCTTGTCGCCACGGCCGAAGGCGATCGCGCTGCCGCCGTTGTCCCACCAGTCGGTCAGTTCGGCCGAGCCCACCTCGTTGCGGAAGCCGACCAGCCCAGTGATCGCCTGCTGGGCATGCGTGTCCGTCCAGCCGTCGCTGCCGCTCGGCGGGCCGGCGTCCTTGTCGGACCACTCGTAGCCCGAGTACACGTTCGGTGAGCCGTACGGTGAGGCGAGCATGAAGACGTTGGCGAGGGTGTAGGCGGCGCCGTCCTTGTAGGTCAGCGTCGAGCCGTTGCGTTCGGTGTCCCAGTTGTCGACGAACGTACGGGCCGAGGCGCTGCTCAGCTTGCCGTCGGCCACGGACTTCAGCTGCGCGATTCCGCCACCCTGGAAGGCGCTCTTGAGGTGGCCCCCGTAACGGAATTCGTCCACGTCGCCGATCTCGGTGTACTCCTCGGGCTGCACGGCTTCGCCGCCTCCCTGGATGACCTCCGAGACCCAGAAGCCCGGATCGCTCATCTTCCCCTTGATGGCGGCGACATCGTCGGCCGCCATGTGCTTGGCGGCGTCGATGCGGAAGCCGTCGACCCCCATCGAGCGCAGGTCGTCGAGGTAGGCGGCGATGGTGGCGCGGACCTCTTCCTTCCCGGTGTCGAGGTCGGAGAGTCCCACCAGTTCGCAGTTCTGCACGTCGCCGCGGTCGGTGTAGTCCTTGATGGCGGTGCGGCAGGTGTGGAAGTCGGCGTCCCCGAAGTATCCGGGGTAGTCGTACTTCGTGTAGGCGGTTCCGCCAGTGCCCGTCCCGGATCCGGCGGCCATGTGGTTGACCACGGCGTCGGCGACGACCTTGACCCCTGCGGTGTGACAGGCGTCCACCATGGCGGCGAACGCGTCGCGGTCTCCCAGACGGCCCGCGATCCGGTAGCCGACCGGCTGGTAGGAGGTCCACCACTGGTCGCCCTGGATGTGCTCGGTGGCGGGGGACACCTGCACGTAGCCGTAACCTGCGGGGCCGAGCTGGTCGGTGCAGGCGGACGCCACGTCCGCGAACGGGCGCTCGAACATGGTGACGGTGACGGTCTTCTCGCCGGGCGGCGTCGCCTGCGACTGCCAGGGGGCGAGGGTGGTGAGGCCGGCGACGGTCACGGCTCCGGCCAGTGTTCCGCCGATGAGACGGAATCGGTGCTGCATGTGCGGCTCCTTCGACGACAGGGCACAGCTGTGCCCTCGAAGGCAGCCACGCGCCAGGCTGCCGTGGGGGGAACGTGTGGAGCCTGCCGCTCCGTCTGTCCGCCGTCAAGGATTTCTGCAAGCTCTTTCAGATTCTTGCGCAAACCCCATGCGTGGCCCGCTGCCGCCGGTCGTCCCGTACGGGACCGGGTCAGGAGGCGGGTGGCGGCAGCAGTCCGGCGGCCCGCCGGAGCGCCACGGCGTGCCGGGCCAGCTCGGGTTCGCTGCCGCGGTCCGCCGGCATGGACGCCATCAGGGCGAGCCGGTCGCGCCAGCTGTTTCCGGCCAGTGGCACGGCGACGGTGTTCATCCCCCGCACCGACTCACCGGCGCTGTCGGCACGGCCGAGGGTGCGGATGCGGGCCAGCTCGGAGAGCAGGGCGGTACGGGATCCCAGGGTGTGGCTGGTGACGCCGGGCAGCCGCTCCTCCGGGTAGAGGGCACAGACCTGTTCGGTGGTCAGCCGGGCGAGCAGTACCTTGCCCGCCGAGGTGGCGTGCGCGGGGTGGACGCGGCCGGTCTCCAGTACGGCGCGCACGGCGTGCGGCGATTCCCGGCCATCCGTGATGATCACCTGGTCGCCGATCAGGGCGGCCGTACCGACCGTCTCGCCCGTGGCCGTGGCCGCCGCGTCCAGCACCACCTGCAGGCGGGCCCGGATCTCCGGGCCGTAGCCGGCCGGGCGGCCGAGCGTGACCAGTTCGGGCCCCGCGGAGTAGCCCCGGCCCGAGGCGTCGCGGGTGGCGAAGCCGCGCGATTCGAGGGTGCTGAGCACGCGGTGCGCGGTGGAGCGGGCCACTTCCAGTTCCCTGGCGGCGTCGGTGACGGACAGGGTGTCGTGGGTGAGGAAGAGACGCATCAGGCGCAGCCCGGTGTCCAATGACTCGATGATGTAGCTCCTGGGGTCGGCCACGGGGTCCTCTCGGTCGCGTCTCGGGGGCCGTGTTCCTGGTGCGGCACCCGGCACCCATGATTCCGGTACGGTCGGCCGCCGGGGCAACCTCCGGTCAGGAAGCGCCCGTTACGGGTGACGAAGCCGAGCCGCCCGGCGGTCGCGCGCCGTCAGCCGGCAGGGGGCCGGCGGCACAGCCGGCCGGACGTGCTCCGGCGTCGTCCGATGCCGGCTCCGCGGTCCCGTGTGCGGCGGGTGCCCCCTCCGGCCGGCCTTGACCAAGTGTCAGCCGTGCTGCTTGGATCACCCGCATGAAGCGCTGCCAGGAGTTCACGCGACGACGCCACGTCGATCTCGTGCGAACCGCCGGCGCGCTCTGTCTCCGTACAGGCTGACACCTCCGGCCAGGCCGCCGCGCGCCCGCTTCACCACTGCCGTTCCTCCACCGTGAACGCGCGGGCGTCCTCGCGGCCCGGTGCCCCTTCCGACGACCACGCCATCGGACCGCGGGCCGTTCTTCCGGCCCGTGCGCGTCGTCGTACCCGTCGCTCCCGATCCTGCCCGTGGGGGATGCCGACGCGCCCTGGGATCAGGACGGTCGGCATCCCCCACGCGCGCCCTTCCGCCCCGCTGGTGCATCCGTACCGGAAAGGACCGTTCTGCCGTGTCCCTCTCCCCCGCTCCACGCCGGACCGCTCGCCGGCGAACCGTCGGCGCTCTGCTCGCGGCCCTCGCCCTCGGCTTCGCCGGGCCCGCTTCGGCCGTCTCCACCGCGTCGTTCGGCCCGACGCCTCCGCACAACCCCTACGCGGGTCCCGACGGCACCGCCACCATGCACGGGGACACGGGTTCCTCCGACACCACACCGCTGGCCGGGCCCGGTGCCGGCACCCTCGCGTCCTCTCGCACCGCCCTGGCCTCGGCCTGCCCGACCGTCCTGGTCGGGGCCGACGGCTACCCCGTCGCCCTGTGCACCCCGATCTTCGGCCAGGTGCCCACGGTCCATCTGCTCGATCCGGACGACGGGTCCTCCCTGACCTCGCTGAAACTGACCAAGGGTTCACTGCTGGGCGGCGTCTACGCGTACATCGACCACCAGGACCGGCTGGTCGTCGCCGACGGAAGCCGCAGTCTGCTGCGGGTCGGACACCACCAGGACGGCGACGGTGACTGGAGTCTGAGGGTCGACCGGAGCCTGTCGCTGGCCTCCGTCATACCCGAGGACGATGCGGTGACCGGGCTGGCGCCCGACTGGGACGGCCACGTCTGGTTCGCCACCGGCGGCGGCGTGGTGGGCACCGCCGACGACGCGACGGGCACGGTGAAGGCCCTCACCCTGCCCGCGGGCGAGCGCGTCGCCAACAGCATCTCCACGGCTCCGGAGGGCACCGCGGTGACCACCACCCATGCCACGTACCTGCTTTCCTCGGAAGGCGGTACGCCGAAGATCCTCTGGCGCAAGGCGTACGACCGCGGCTCGGCCCGCAAGCCGGGCCTGCTGAGCTGGGGCAGCGGATCGACCCCCACGTTCTTCGGCCCGGCCAAGGGCACGGAGTACCTCGGCATCGTCGACAACGCGGACAACGCCGCCAATCTGAAGGTGTACCGCACCGCCGATGGTTCGGACGTCTGCTCGGTCCCGGTCCTCGGTGCGGCGAAGGGCCCCGGCAGTGAGAACTCCCCGGTGGGCGTGGGCCGCAGTGTCTTCGTCGCGGGAACCTACGGCTACCCGTACCCCGCCGTCCCCGAGGGTGCAGGCACCAGCGTGCCCGCCTCCGCCGACTTCGCGGGCGGCCTGACCCGGGTGGACGTACGGGCCGACGGGTCGGGCTGCTCGCTCGTGTGGGACAACACCCTGCGGTCCGCGGCCGTGCCGAAGCTCTCGACGGCCGACGGGCTGCTCCACACGGTGGTGCGTGACCCGCTGATCCCCGGCACCAAGGGAACGAGCCTCCTCGACCCGTACCGCTACGTGCAGATCGACCCCGACAGCGGAAAGATCACCCGCTCCACGAAGGTCGGGGTGGGATCGCTGTACGACACCCTCCAGATGGCGGGCACGATCGCACCGGACGGTGCCTATCTCCAGGGCACCGTGACCGGGGTGCTGCGCATCACCGCGCAGTGAACGTGGCGTGGCGGGCAGGCGGTCCCTGCCCGCCACACAGCCGCGTCACGGGCCGTGCTGCCCGTCCTCTCCCGCCGAACGCGGACGCCGCCGGTCCTCCCCGCGAGCACCGCGTACGAGCTCCCAGAACACCAGTTGGTCGGCGCTGGGGGGCGGCCCCTGGCTGCGGCATGTGATCGGGGTGCCTGGGCGGAGGCGCGTCGGCCAGGGGCACGCCGCACTGGAGACGGCCGGCCACGATCAGCGCACACCACGTCCGGCGGCCGATCTCGACGGCCTGGGCGCGGACGGAGCTGCACAGGACGTGCCAGAGGGTCCGAGCTCGACGGCGGTGAGACTGTCGAGGCCGAGTTCGAGGAAGCCCTTGTCGACGTCGCCGGCGCTCACGTCGGGATGGCCGAGGACGGCTGCCACATGGGTACGGACCAGCGCCCCCAGCAGCCGTGCCCGCTCATCGGCGCCCAGCCCCTTCGGCCGGGCAGGTCCGTACGTCGGCGGTCGTCTCGCAGTAGACGACGGCCGCCGGACGTACGGCGTCGAACTCGGCGATCTGCAGCTGGCGGGCCGTTCCGTAACCGGAGTCGCCCGGTAGCACCCACCTCGCCCGCGAGACCGGCCCTCAGCCGTTCCCATCCCGGCATCAGACGACGGTGGTCTTGCTGTCCGCGGGGTTGGGGTTCTTCGGCACGCTCTTGAGCGGATAGTCCGAGGTGGAGACCGAGATCTCGCCCGGGGCGAAGGTGTAGGTGCCGGTCTCGGTGGGGGTGATCTCGGCGTGGCCCCCGGTGAGCAGAACGTTCTTGCCGGCGAACACGTAGTTCGCGTTGGTCAGTCCGACGGCGACGGTCTCCTGTTCCTGCGCGCCACCGATGACGATGGTGACCTCACCCTTGATGTCACCGACCGGACGGTCCTTGATGGTCGGGTGGAGGGTGCGGAGGGTGACCTCGATGTTGAGGGTCTCGCCCCGCTGGAGCTCGTCGGGAGTCGTCACCGATATCTCGATGTCGCTTTCCTCAGGCTCGGGCTGACAGGTGGAGCTGCTGAGATAGGCGAACCGACCCATGGCTACGAATACGGTGTAATGGCTCATTCCGCGTCGACAGGAACACTACCTCCGGCTTTGCAGCCGACAACCCCTAATCCCACCCCTGGCGCGTGGACTGCGCGTCGTACTCACCGCGGGCGCTCTCGATGTCCTGACCGTGCTTCACACCCCACTCGGCAAGGGTGGAGATCGGGACCAGCAGGGAGGAGCCCAGCGGGCTCAACGCGTACTCGACCGTGGCGGGCACCGTGGGGTAGACGGTGCGGATGACGAGGCCGTCTCTCTCAAGGTTGCGCAGCGTGCGGGTGAGCATCCGCTGGCTGATCCCCTCGATCGAGCGGTGCAACTCGTTGTAGCGTCGGGTGCCCTGGCCCAGCAACACGACGATGAGCACGCTCCATTTGTCGCCCACCCGGCGCAGGACGTCCGTCACAGGGCAATTTCCGTGCTCCTCCGGGGTGACCGGTAACCCGAGGTCGACATCCAGTGCGGTAGGAACACCGGTGTGCGTATCCAACATTAGAATTCCTTCTTCCCAAGGTTGTCACGACGGAGGAAAATCCCTTCGACACAAGCAGTAACAACGGGAGCCCCTATGGTGCAGCGACGCCCTGGCAACAAGACCGTGGTCATTTCGGGCGGAACAGATGGTATGGGCCGAGGAGTCGCGCTCGCCCGGCTCGCCCTCGGTGACACGGTCGTGGCCATCGGCAGCAGCGCCGCCAAGGGTGCGTCCCTGGCCGGCGAGGCCGCGGGCCTGGGGGCGACGGACCGGTTCAGCTTCGTCGAGGCGGACCTCTCGTCGATCGCCGAGGTGCGGCGGGTGGTCGAGCTGATCGGCCGCGAGCACCCCGTCGTCGACGCGCTCGTCCTGTGCGCGAACCGTCAGAGCCCGGCACGGGTCGAGACGCCCGAAGGGCTGGAGTTCACCTTCAGCCTCTACTACCTGAGCCGGTACCTCCTCGGGCACGGGCTGCACGACCAGCTCGATGCCGCCGAACACCCCGTGATCATCAACTTCGCCGCGCCCGGACTCAAGGTGGGTTCGGTGAACTTCGACGACCTCCAGGCCGAGAAGCGTTACAGCGTGCTGCGCGCCCAGGCCCAGTGCGGCAGGGCCAACGACCTGCTGGGCGTCGGCTTCAGCCAGGAACCGACCAGCAAGGCACGTTACGTGCTCTACCACCCGGGCTTCACCGCGACACTGGGCGGAATCGCCCACCTCAAGCAGCCGGTGAAGGGCATCATCACGGCGCTCAGCAAGATCGCCGCGAAACCCGTCGAGAAGGCGATCGCCCCGATGGTCGCCCTGATCGACGCGCCCCCGGCCGAACCGCTCACCGCGATCGACCGTGGCAAGCCGGTCGACCTCTCGCTGCGGACCTTCGACTCGGAGACCGCGCGCCGCCTCGCCGAGGTGACACGCCAGCTGGTCCTGAAACATTGAGGCTTCTCCCGCCTCGCGGGTGATCCGGGAACTCCGGGACTACTTCGGCGAGCTGGTCACGGCGAAGGAGGCGGATCCGGGTGACGACGTGCTGGGCCGGCTGATCGTCAAGAACCGCGGGACGAAGGTGTTCGACCACGACGCCCTGGTCGGGATCGCCATGCTGCTGCAGCTCGCCGGGCACGAGACGACGGCGAACGTCATCTCTCTCGGAGTCGTCGGCCTGCTGCAGAACCCCGACCAGTTGGCCGCACTCACCGCGGACCCCGGGCTGGCGCCGCAGGCGGTCGAGGAACTGCTGCGCTACTTCACGGTGCTCGACACCGTGTACCGGGTGGCCGTGGAGGACATCGAGGTGGACGGGGTCGGTATCAGCCGCGGTGACGGGGTGATCCTCGCGCTGGGCTCGGCCAACCGGGACGAGACGGTGTTCCCCGGCCCCGACCGGCTCGACATCGAGCGCAGCCACCACGGTCATGTCACCTTCGCGTACGGCGTCCACCAGTGCCTGGGCCAGAACCTGGCCCGCCTGGAGCTGGAGGTCGTCCTGTCGACCCTGTTCGCCCGGCTCCCGGACCTCCGGCTCGCGGTGCCGGTGGAGAAACTGCCGTTCAAGGAACACTCGGACGCATACGGGATCTTCGAGGTCCCGGTGACCTGGTGAGGGAGGCGACCCATATGGCGGCCTCCGCGCCGATCACCGCCGACCGGTCCCGCTGCGTCGGGGCCGGGCAGTGCGTCCTGACCGCCCCCCCGGCTGTTCGATCAGGGGGATGACGTACAGGTGATCGTCCTCGATCCGCGCCCCTCCGGCGATCTGATGGCCACCGCACGGGAGGCGGTGGACCTGTGCCCCGGCCGGGCCCTCGGCTTCGGGGCGTAGGGCGCGGACAATCCGTGTCCGCGCCGACCAAGACTTCCCGACCACACACCGGCAGCTCCCGGGGAAGGGCTCCTACCCTTGTCACAGCACACCGTGAACAGCCCTGATCGAACCGAACTCAAGCACCATTACCGGGAGTTGATAAATCCTCTCTGGAATTCCGACGGACTGACCCCGGAAGGGGTTCGCGCGGCACCGGAGTTGGTCGCCTCCCTGGACACGGTGGACGGGAGCCATCGCCCCTACCTGGCGGTGGTCCTCGGTCTGCTGGCCGAGGCCGCCGCGCCCGACGGCACACCCGGTCCGCTTCCTGCCCTCAGGGCCGGACTCGACCGGTACCTCTCCCTGGTGAAGGCGTCCGGGGACGACGAACCGCTGCTGCTGGCCCTGCTCTACCTGCTGGGGCACTTCCCCGTCGACCGTGAGCGGATCCTGCGGTCGCTGGCCGGGGCAGCGGTGCCGCCCGACGACCTGGCCCGGCTCGACCGCAGCCTGCGCCCGCCCGACCCGGGCGATCCGATCCTGGGCCGGGTCTGGCCCTCACCGCTCGTCTGGGATCTGGACGAGGCGGAACGCGAACTCGACCGGCAATGGAGGACGTCCGGGGCGGGGCGGGACAGCAGCCCCTGCGGCTGACGCGGCCTCACCGTGCGGGCAGGCGCCATGGGCCGAGAGGTCGATATTAGGTTAGGCTAAGCTACCTAACATCCGGGGTGGTGACCCAGGGTGCGTGTGTCATCAGTGGAGGAACTGGACCATGGACGTGCCCGCCGTCGATCCTCACCCTGCGCCGGACCGCACCGTCCTCCGCGGCCACATACCCCAGCACCTGACGACGCGGGCGTCCCGCCCCGTGGTCGTCGTCAAGTTCGGCGGCCACGCCATGGTGGACGCCGATCTGCAACGGTCCTTCGCACAGGACGTGGTGGAGATGTGGCGCGCCGGCCTGCGTCCCGTCGTCGTACACGGCGGCGGACCGCAGATCAACGCGATGCTGGACCGCCTCAGCCTCGGGACCCGCTTCGAGGCGGGCCTGCGGGTGACCACTCCGGAGACCATGGAGGTGGTGCGCATGGTGCTCACCGGCGGGGTCCAGCGAGATCTGGTGGGTCACATCAACGCGCACGGGCCGTTCGCCGTCGGAATGACGGGGGAGGACGCGCACACCATGACCGCGGTCCGACGGCAGGCCTGGGTCGACGGCAGGCCCGTGGACATCGGTCTCGTCGGCGACGTCGTGGACGTGAACCCCGGCATGCTGCGCATACTCCTGGAGCAGGGGCACATTCCGGTGGTCTCTCCCGTGGCACGCGGAGAGGACGGGCAGGTCTACAACGTCAACGCCGATCTCGCGGCGTCGGCCCTGGCGGTGGCCCTGGACGCCGATCGGCTGGTGATGCTCACGGACGTGGAAGGGCTCTACGCGGACTGGCCGAGCAGCACCGATGTGATCGAACGCGTGACCGCCGACGCACTGCACAAGCTGCTGCCGGGGCTGGCGAGCGGGATGCTGCCCAAGATGGAAGGGTGCCTGCGCGCCGTTCGCGGCGGCGTGCCCAGGGCTCATGTGCTCGACGGCCGCGTGCCGCACGCGGTGCTGCGCGGAGCCCTCGACGAGAACAGCCCGGGGACCACCGTGGTGCCCGACAGCGCCGAGGAGTTCGTGTCAGCAAGTGAGCGCGAGCACAAGGGCGTTGCGCCGGGGATCCAGTGACTGCACCCACTGCCGGGGGGCGGGGCGCGCGGCCGCGGGGGTGAACCCGTACCGCAGGAACAGGCCGCCGTCACCGGTCGTCGCCGTGAAGAGGGCCCCGAGCGACCGGGCGCGCGCCCGGGCCAGTGCGGCGCGCAGGAGCCCCGCTCCCACTCCGTATCCCTGCCGGTGGCCGGCCACGCAGAAGTTGTACAGAACACCGGCGGGCCCCCGGCCTTCCCCCGCCTCGGCCGGGTACACCCGCAGCCCCACACAGCCTTCGAGGGAACCCCCCGGGCCCTCGGCCACGAGGAAGTCGGCGGCCCGGGCGGCGTAGAGCGCGAGGGGACGCTCGCGCAGCGCCCCCGAGCGCACGAACGGCCGGGCCAGGCCGGCGAGTGCGGCCGCGTCCTCCTCACGGGCGGGGCGCAGCCGGAGCGCCGTCGCACGCGGCTCGTGGGGCAGCGGGGCGGATCGCGGCGTGACCGTGATCAAGACTTGTCCTTCCCTCGGTTCCGGACAGGCGACGGCTCGTCGCCGCATCACTCCATCCGTGACGGTTCAGGATGGAGGAGAAGACCATGATTAGGTTAGGCTCACCTAATCATCACGATCTCATTCTTTCAACTTCCCTCTTCCAAGGAGGCGTTCGTGTCCTCAAGGGCCCTCAGCAGCTGCCCGGCGAGCCGGCCATGAGTGAATCCACGCCCTTCGCCGCGTTCGGGCTGCCCGGCGCGCCCGGTACCGACGTGTTCTGGGCGGCGGCGCGGGCACCCTCCTCGGTGCCCGCCGACGACGGCGGCTGGGTGACGTTGTTCCTGTGGCGCGGGTCGCCCGCGACCATCGACTTCGAGAGCTGGTCGAAGCCCGTGCCGCTGAGCCGGTGGGGCGGCACCGACTGCTGGTACGCCGAGGTCCGCATGCCTGAACGGCTGCGGGTGACCTACCGGTTCCTCGCGGACGAGGTGGCGTACGCCGACCCGTTCAACCCGGTCGGCGCGGGTCTTGACCGGTCCATCGTCGCGACCCCGGACGCCCCGCACCAACCGCACTGGCCGGCCGTCGGTGCAGACGACGTGCTGCCCCTCCCGGACACCAGG
This sequence comes from Streptomyces sp. NPDC102451, assembly GCF_044765485.1. Lineage (NCBI taxonomy): Bacteria > Bacillati > Actinomycetota > Actinomycetes > Kitasatosporales > Streptomycetaceae > Streptomyces > Streptomyces sp. NPDC102451. Next base: position 135,111 of record NZ_JBIWKD010000012.1, read on the forward strand.
TTCCGCTGGGCCGGCGGGCGGCTCGGCGGGCGGCGCACCGTACGGGTCCATCCGGTGGGCGGCGGCGGGCCGGTGGTCCTGCTGCTCGACGGCGACGACTGGCTGTATCTCCACCCGGCCGTGACCGCGTTCGACGCGGCGTTCGCAGCCGGCGAGATGCCCGCTGTCACCCTCGTCTTCCTGCCGTCCAAGGACCGGCCGGCCGAGTTCGCCTGCAGGCCTGAGCTGTGGGAGGCGGTACGGGACGAACTGCCCGCGCTGGTCGCGGAGTCCGGCGTAACCGCCGACTGGGACCGGCTGGTGGTCGCCGGGCAGAGCCTCGGCGGGCTGAGCGCGATGTACGCGGCACTGGAGTTCCCCGCTCTGGTGTCCCGTGTCGCCTGCCAGTCCCCGTCGTTCTGGTGGGCCCCCGGAGCCATGGACCGGACGGACCTCGTGGACGGGCCGGTCGGCGGGGCCGTCGCCGTACGGCTGCGGGAGCGTCCCGACCTGTCCGGGCTGCGGGTCGCGTTCGACGTGGGGGAACACGAGGCGCGGATGCTCCCCCACTGCGAGCTCGCCGAGAAGCTGACCGAGCGGGCCGGGGCGACCGTGCGCGTCTCACGGTCGGCGGCGGGCCATGACCGGGCGGGCTGGCGGCACGCCCTGCTCAGGGACGTCGCCTGGGCGCTCGCCCGGTAGCGGTCATCGCGCCACGGCCCGGCAGTAGTCCTCGTCGGAGGCGAGGAGACGGCGGTGCGTGTCGTCGGCCGTGACGACGCCGTCGTCCACGACGAGGACTCGGTCGGCGGCGTCCAGCAGGGCGGGGCTGCTGGTGATCACGACGGTGGTGCGGCCCTTGCGCAGTTTCGCGATGTTACGCGCGATCAGCTGTTCGGTGACCGCGTCGACCGCGGTCGTCGGGTCGTGCAGCACCAGGACGTCGGAGTCGGCGGCGAGGGCGCGGGCCAGCGACAGACGCTGGCGCTGCCCCCCGGAGAGGTTCGCGCCGCGGTCACGTACCCCGTGGTCGAGCCCTTCCCGGTGCAGGGCGACGACATCGGTCAGGAGCGAGGCCTCCACGGCCTCGGGGACCATGCGGCTGGTGCCGGACGGGTCGATGTTCGTACGGAGGCTGCCCGCGAAGATCTCGCCGTCGTACGGGTTCACCAGCATGTGCTCACGCAGTGCCTCGATCGACAGCTCCGCGATCTCCCGCCCGCTGACCCGCACCACTCCCCCGTACGCCTGGGGCGGGACGTTCGCCGCCAGGACCGAGGCGAGATCGGCCGCCGCGCGCGGCTGGTAGGGGGCGATCGCCACGAACTCCCCGGCACGCACCCGGAACGTGAGCTCCTGCAGGGACCCGTACCGTACGCCGTCGATCTCCAGGTCTCCGCCGGCGGCGGGAGTGTCCTGCCCCGGGGCCGTCACCGGCGGCGCGGCCAGCACCAGGGCCATCCGTTCGGCCGAGGCGCGCGCCATCATCACGTACTTGGGCATCTCCGAGAACATCTTGAGCGGTTCCATGATGAACTGCGCCAGCCCCACGGCCATGACGAGCTCCCCGATGGTGATGCGGCCCCCGTAGGCCAGCCAGCCCGCCGTGAGGGTCACGGCCGCGGCGAGGACCGCGTTGAGTGCCAGCGCGACGCCCGCGTACACGCCGTTCACCTTGGCGACGGTGATGGCCTGGCGCCTCGCCTCCGTGCTGACCTTGCGGTAGGAGAGGAACGCCGCCTGGTTGCCGCCGAAGCCGTGCAGCGGGCGCAGGCCGGTGATCAGGTCGGCGACCTTGGCACCCGCCCTCGCCACCCGGGCCTGCTGTTCGCGGGTGCTGGCGCCGATCCTTCTGGACATCACGCTCAGCACGGACAGGATCGCGACGGTCCCGACGACCACCAGGAGACCGAGCCGGAGGTCGGCCAGGCCCAGCGCGACCGACGCGACCACCACCGCGACCAGCGAACTGACCAGCAGGGGCACCACCTCGACGATGTCCGCGGTCTGGTCGGCGTCCTCGGTGGCGATGGTCAGCACCTCGCCGGACTTCAGGCCGACGTCCCGGGGCACCGGCTGGAGTCCGCAGGCCGCGACCCGCACCCGCCAGTGGTGTGCCTCGGTGGTGTTGGCCTTCTGCAGGACACGCATCCCGAACCGCCACGACAGCGAGACGGTCGTGATGATCACGGCCAGCGCGGCGATGGACAGGCCGAGCGAGCCGAGGCTCCGGTCCCGCATCGTGTGTTCGACGATCAGGCCGAGCGCGATGGGGAAGGCGGTCTCACCCGCCTGGTAGAGGCCCATGAGGACGGTGCCCCGGACCACCGCGCCGGCGTTGCGGCGCAGGGCGGTCCGGAGGATGCCGGCGCCGGGGCGGGGCCGCTGCACGTCAGGTGTTGTCATCAAGGTGGCGCGCTATCGCTTCCGGGGTTCGAAGGGTGAGCAGATCACGGATCGTGACCACAGGACCGTACTCCCGGCGGAGCAGCCCGACGAGGCGCACCGCCAGCATGGAATGGCCGCCGAGGGAGACGAAGTCGCTGACCGCGCTCACCTCGTCGTCGTCGAGGTCCAGCGCCTCGGCGAAGAACTCGCAGACCGTCGTCTCGGTCTCCGTCTCCGGGGCGCGCTCGGCTCCCGTGGTCAGCACGCCGAGCGGCCTGGCCTCCGGGAGCGCCTTGGTGTCGGCCTTCCCGTTGACTGTCAGCGGGATGGCGTCGACCTGGGCGTAGTGCGTGGGGCGCAGGAAGTCCGGCAGTCCGGCACCCACCTCGGCGGCGACCTCCGCCAGGCCGGAGCCGCTCAGCACCAGGTAGGCGGCCAGCCTGTGGGCACCGTCGACCTGTGGGTCGGGCTGGGCGACCGCGGCGGCGAACTTCACCGCCGGGTGCGCAGCGAACGCGGCCTCGACCTCGCCGAGTTCGACCCGGTGGCCCCGGATCTTCACCTGCTGGTCGGTGCGGCCGAGGTACATCAGGTTCCCGTCGGGCCGCCGGACCACCAGGTCCCCGGTGCGGTACATGCGCTCGCCCGGTCCGTCGAACGGGCACGCGACGAACCGGTCCGCGGTCTGGGCGCTCTGCCCGAGATAGCCGCGCGCGATGCCGATGCCCGAGACGTACAGCTCACCGGGTACTCCGTCCGGCACCGGCCGCAGCCACGGGTCCAGCACGTACACGCCGGTGTTGTCGATCGCCACGCCCACCACCGGGTCCTGGCATTCGAAGGTGCCGACGCCGAGGGTGTTGATCGTGTACTCGGTGGGTCCGTACAGGTTGTACCCGGCCGTCCCCTCGGTCTCCGCGAGCCGCTGCCACAGCGTCGGGGTGACGGCCTCCCCGCCCAGCAGCACGAGCGCGGGGCGCCGTCCGGGGTCGTCGAGCAGGCCCTCGGCGACCAGCTGCTGCGCATACGTCGGGGTCACGTTGACGACGTCGATGCCGTGTTCGGCGCAGTACTCGACCAGCCGCGGTGCGTCGCGGCGCAGTTCCTCGTCGCAGACGTGCACCTCGTGGCCGTCGGCGAGCCACAGCAGCTCTTCCCAGGACATGTCGAACGCGAACGACACGGTGTGCGCGATCCGGAAGGTCCGGTGGCCGTGTTCCGCGAGGACCGGTTCGAAGATGCGGCGCTGATGGTTGATCAGCATGTTGGTGAGCCCGGCGTACTCGGTCACCACGCCCTTGGGCTTCCCGGTCGACCCGGAGGTGTAGATCGTGTACGCGGGGTGGCGCAGGCGGTCCGGGGCGTCCGGGGCGAACGTCGTGAACGGCTCCGCGTCGGGCAGGGGACGGTCGAGTTCGATCAGCTCGCCGGTGAGCCGTGGTGACACGGCGCTCACGGTGAGGATCACGTCCGGGCGTGCGGCGTCGATGATCGTGGCGATGCGCTCGTCCGGGTGGTCCAGCTCCAGCGGCACGTAGGCGGCACCGGTCCGCAGTACGGCGAACAGGGCCACGATCGAGTCGAGGGAGCGCGGGATCGCGAGACCGACGGTCGTCTCCGGGCCGATACCGCGTCCGACGAGCACACCGGCCACCGCACGGCTCCGGTCGCGGAGTCGGGCGAAGGTCATGGTCGCGCCCTGGGCGACGAGGGCGATCCGCTGCGGGTCCTGGCCGGCAGCCAGGTCGAACCGGTCGACGACGGTGTCCGTGCCGACGTCGGTGCGCTCGACGGGCTCGGGTTCCGGGCCGAGGCCGCGCAGCGCCCCGAGCGGTCCGGTCGACCGGGCCAGCCGGTCGAGCACGCTCAGGTAGTCGTCGACGAGGCGGCGGGCCTTGCCGGTGTCGTCGTCGCGGTACTCCAGCTTGACCGTGAGACGGTCACCGGGGGTGACGACCCAGGTGAACGGATAGTGCGTCGAGTCGTCGGCCTTCACCTCCGCGATGCCGTGCCTGGCGTTCATCGCGGCGAACGCGTCCATGTCCAGGAAGTTCTGGAGCACGAACAGGTTGTCGAAGAGCCCCTCGTGCCCACTGGCCCGCTGGATCTCGCCGAGCCCCAGGTGCTCGTGCTCCATGGCCTCGACCCTGGCCGCCTGGACGGCCGCGAGGTACTCCTGGGCCGTGTCGTGGGGCCGGGCCCGCGTCCACATGGGGACGGTGTTGAGGAGGACGCCGACGATGCCGGACAGCCCGTCGCCCTCCCGGCCGGAGACGGTCACGCCGAAGACCGCGTCGCTGCGGCCGGTGTGTGCGCCCAGCAGGAGGCCGAAGGCACCGGTGAGCACCGTGTTCAGTGTGACGCCGTGCGCCTTGGCGGTCTCCCGGAGGAGGTCCGACTGCTCGGGCGACAGGGTGTGGACGAGTGCGCGTGGCAGACCGTCGGTGAGGGACGGCTGCGGGCCGGCGAGGAACGTCGGGCCCGTGAGGCCCGCGAGGTGCTCCGCCCAGAAGCGCTCCGACACCGCGGAGTCTCTCAGGCCGAGGGCCCGGGCGTACTCCTCGAAGCTCGGTGTGGCGGGGACCGCGGCCGGGGTCTCCCCCGCCAGGACCGCCTCGTAGGCGTCGAACAGGTCCCGGAGCAGGATCTCGCGGGACCAGCCGTCCCACAGCAGCAGGTGGTAGCTGAGCAGCAGGCCGTCGCGTCCGTCGGGCAGACGCAGGACGGTCATCCGGATCAACGGCGGATCGTCCAGGTCGAACCCCGTGTCGCGGTCACGGGCGCGCAGGGTGTCGGCCTCCGCGTCCGTCAGCAGTTCGACCGTACGGACGTCGACCCGCCGGCCCGCCGAGAGGACCTGGACCGGGCTTCCGTCCTGGTCGGTGGTGAAGCCGGCGCCCACGGCGGGGTGCCGTGCCAGGACGTACGCCATGGCCTCGGACAGCGCGTCGGTGTCCAGGCGCCGGTCGAAGCCGAAGTAGCTCTGTGCGACGTAGTGTCCGGCCGGCCCGGCCATCTGGGCCTGGAAGAACAGGCCCCGTTGGAGCGGGGTGACCGGTGCGGTGCGCTCGGCCGCGGCGGAGGCGTCCGCGAGGCGTTCCAGCGCGTCGAGCCAGTGCCCGGTCACCTCGTCGGGAACACCGTCGGCGAGGGTGAACGCGGCGTGCAGGCTTCCGGTGGCCTCGTCGGTCCAGGCGTTGACCTCGACGGCGTACGGGCTGCCCTGGTCCTGTCCGGTGATGTGCAGGGCCTGGGACTCGCTCCCCCGGCCGAGGTAGTTGAACAGCACCTGGGGGCGGGCCGTCAGCAGGGGCGCCGTCTGCGGGTCGAGGTACCGGAGCCTGCCGTAGGCGACGTGCCCGCTCTCGTCGGGCTGGCGTTCGGCGACCTCGCGTGCCGCTGCCACGGGGTCGGTGTGGGCGGAGAGCCGCACGGGTGCGATGGAGGTGAACCAGCCAACCGTACGGGTGTAGTCGTGGTGGTCCAGGGCCGGTACCCGGCCGTGCCGTTCCAGCTCGACGGCGAGATCGGTGGGTGACGGCTGTACGTGGGTCAGCGCGGTCCGGAGCGCGCCGCACAGCAGCTCGGTCAGGCCGATGCCGAGCGCGGCGGGCGCGGTGCGGGTCAGCCGGTCGCTCACTTCGGGCGCGAGCACGACGGTGGTCTCGCGGAGTCCCTCGATCGCGGGCAGCAGCGCGGGCGCCCCGAGCGTGCTGATCCAGTGGCCGAGGCCGTCGGTGACCTGGGCGGACCGCGAGGTCAGGGCTTCGGCGTACTCGGCGTAGGACGTGGTCGGCGGGGGGAGCTCGGCCCCGCTCATGACGGTGGCCAGGTCGTCCAGGAGGACCAGCCAGGACACGGCGTCGACGGCGAGGTGGTGGACGGTGACCACCAGCGTGCGGCTCGGCTCCAGCCACGAGAACGCGATGACCTCGCCGGACCCGGGGTCGAGCCGCCCGGCGGCCTCGTTCGCCGCCGCCGTCGCGTCGGCGGTGTCCGTCCGCACCACGGTGACCGCGCGGGCGGGCTCGGTGCGCAGCGACCACACCCCGTGCTCCACCTGGAGCCGGAGGCGGAGCACCGGATGTGCTGCGACGACCGCGTTCGCGGCGGCCTCGACGTCCGCGAACGTGCTGTCTTCGGCCACCGCCAGCGTCCTGGCCTGGGCGAACCGGGCGAGCGAGCCGCCCAGTTCCCGCTGGCGCAGGATGACCGGCGTGGGTGTCAGCGGACCGTCCTCGCGGAGGGCGGGCGCCGGTGCGACTGCCTGGGGCCTACGCGATCCGAGGTGCTCGGCGAGCGCGCGCGGGGTCCTGAACAGGAACACGTCCCGTGGCGCGATCGACAGGCCGAGCGCCCGGGCCCGGTTGATCAGGGTGATGGCGACGATGCTGTCGCCCCCGGCCATGAAGAAGTCGGTGTCGCCGCCGACGGCCGGGGAGCCGGGCAGCGTCCCGGCGAAGATCTCGACCAGGGTGGCGAGCACGGGCCCACTCGCGGTGGCCTGAGGAACGGCCTGGGCGGAGGCCTGGGCGGCGCGCTCGGTCAGGGCCTTGCGGTCCAGCTTGCCGTTGACCGTCAGCGGCAGGGCGTCGGTGCGGAGCACCTGGCCCGGCACCATGTGCACGGGCAGCTTCGCGGACAGGAGGCCGGCGAGGTCCTCCGGTGCCCGGCCCACCACGTGCGCGACCAGATGGTCGCCGCTGTCGGCCACGGTGACGGCCACATCGGTCACGCCGTCGAGTTCCCTGACGGCGGACTCCACCTCGCCGAGCTCGATACGGAACCCCTTGAGCTGCACCTGGTCGTCGGCGCGCCCCGCGAACTCCAGCTCACCGTCGAGCGTCCGGCGGGCGAGGTCGCCCGTGTGGTACATGCGGGAGCCGTCGCCCGCGAACGGGTTCGCCACGAACCGGCCCGCCGTGAGCCCCGGCCTGCCCAGGTAGCCGAGCGACACCTGGTCGCCGGCGACGTAGATGGCGCCCACCCTGCCCGGCGGCACGTGCCTGAGCCGGTCGTCGAGCAGATAGGTGGCCAGCCCGGGGATCGGGCCGCCGATCGGGCTGACGTCGCCGTCGAAGTCCTCGTCGGTGAGCACCCGGTGGGTGACGTGGACGGTGGTCTCGGTGATGCCGTACATGTTGACCAGCTCGGGTGAGCGGGTGCCGTGCCGCTCCACCCAGCCGCGCAGGCGTGCGGGGTCCAGCGCCTCTCCCCCGAAGATGATCCGGCGCAGCGCGGGAAGTGGCCCGGCCGCGTGCAGGTCGGCTTCGACGAACCGGTAGAAGGCGGAGGGGGTCTGGTTGAGCACGGTCACTCCGCGCTCGCGGACCAGCCGGTGGAAGTCCACCGGGGAGCGGGTCAACGCGTACTCCGGTACGAGGAGTTCGCCGCCATGCGCCAGCGCGCCCCACAGCTCCCAGACGGCGAAGTCGAAGGAGTAGGAGTGGAACTGGACCCACACGTCCTGCGGGCCGAAGTCCATGTCGGCCCGGGTGTTCCCGAGCAGTGTCACCACGCTGGAGTGCGGGACGACGACACCCTTGGGCCTGCCGGTCGATCCGGATGTGTAGATCACGTACGCGGGGTCGTGCCATCCGGGCGGGGCAGCGGCGGGCGCGGGGCCGTCCTCCTGCGGTAGCTCCTCCCCCAGCACGAGCAGGCGGGGCGGCACGCCCGTCCCACGGCTCAGCAGTCCGGTGAAGCGGTCCCGCTGTTCACGGTCGACGAGGACGACCTGCGGAGCGGCGTCGGCGAGGATGTACTCCAGCCGTTCGTCCGGGTAGGCCAGGTCCAGGGGTACGTACGCGCCGCCCGCGGTGACGATCGCGACCAGGGCGACGATCTGTTCCGGGGAACGCGGTACGGCGACGGCGACTCGCCTGCCGGGCCCGACCCCGGCCGCGCGCAGGGCCGAGGCCAGCGCGTCCTTCGCGCCGGCCAGTTCGGCGTACGTCAGGGACCTGGTTCCGCCGTCCAGTGCGCAGTGGGTGACGGCGGTGGCCTCCGGGTGCCGGTCCGCGGCGGCGTCGAACAGCCCGCCCAGGGTCGTCGGGGCGATGCATGCGGGGTGCCTGGCGTCGTCGGGCGCCAGGTCGCCGACGAGGGCGTCGGGCCGGGTGAGCAGGCCGGTGAGGGTACGGGTGAACGTGCCGAGGATCGCCCGGACGCTCGCCTCGCGCAGCAGTTCCCTGTCGTAGATCAGGTTGAAGCGGGGGGTGCCGGCGGGGGTCCGCTCCACGACCAGGGTCAGCGGGTAGTGGGGGGCTCCCTCGTTGACGATGCCGGTGACGGCCAGTTCGTCACCGGGCTGCCGCAGGGCAGCCACATCGGTCGCGACGTCGAAGACCACCAGGGTGTCGAACAGGGCGCCGCCGGTCCGGCGGCCGATCCTGGCCAGGGAGACATGCTGGTGTGCCAGCACCGCGCTCTGGTGTTCCCGCACCGAGGTGAGCAGGTCGCGGGCTGCCGTGTCACCGTCCCAACGGGCGCGCAGGGGGATCGTGTTGATGAACAGACCCACCATGTCCTCGATGCCGGGCACCTCCGCGTCGCGGCCGGACACCGTGGAACCGAAGACCACGTCGCTGCCCCGCAGGATGCCGCCCAGTGTCACGGCCCAGGCGCTGTGCACCGCCACGCTCAGGGGCACGCCCGCCGACCGTACGGCGGCGTCGATGTCGTCCTCGGACTCCACGGCGATGTCGGCGAACCGGTCGGAGGGGGTGTGCCCTTCGGCGACCAGGGAGGGGCCGGGCAGACCCTGGAGCTGTTCGCGCCAGACCCGGTCGCTCTCCTCGTCGTCGAACGCGGCGAGCCGGCGTACGTAGTCGGGGAAGCCGCCGAGCGGATAGCGGGCGCCCGGCGCGTGGTACTCGGCCAGCAGGGCGCGGAGCATCGGAGGTACCGACCAGCCGTCGGCGATGATGTGGTGGACGGTCTGCACCAGGACGTTCCTGCCGGAGCCCGCGCGGATCAGCGTGTATCGCATCAGCGGGCCGGTGGCCAGGTCGAATCCCGTGCGGCGGTCCCGTTCGGCGAGGTCGCGGATCTCGGCGTCGCTGATGCCGGGGCGGTCCAGCGTGGCGAAGGGCGCCTCCACCCCGCTCTCCAGTACGGAGACCACCCGGCCGTCGGCGAGGGCCACGAACCGGGCGGCCAGGTTCGGGTACAGGGTGAGCAGCCGGGTCGCCGCCGCCGCCACCCGGCGGGCGTCCACCTCGCCCTCCAGCGTGAGCAGTTGCTGCTCGACGTAGCTGCCCGCCGAGTCGTCGTCGAAGACCGAGTGGAAGTAGAGGCCTTCCTGCAACGGGGTCAGGGGGAGGATGTCCCGCAGCGCCGGACCGTCCAGGGCGTCTACGTCGGCCTGGGTGAGCGGCACCAGGGCGAAGTCGCCGGGAGAGTGGCCTCCCTCGTCGAGTGCGGCCAGCCCGGTCAGGGCCTCCCGCAGGTACGCGCCGATGGTGGCGGTGTCCTCGTCGGTGAACATCCCGTCGGGCCAGGAGAGTGTGGTGACCAGCTCGTACTCGCCGTGCGAAGCGGGTTCGGCGACCGCGTTGAACTCCAGGGCGCGCGGCAGGCGCATCCTCGGGTCGCGCTTCTCGCCCAACTGCCCCGTGGATCCGGCGAACTGCCAGTCACCGGAGGTGCCGGAGTCGAAGCGGCCCAGGTAGTTGAACAGCACCTGGGGGGCGGCCTGCGCATCGAGCCCGGGGCCGGTCAGATACCGCAGGACACCGTAGGGGAGGCCGTTGCCCGGCACCCGCGCGAGGTCGTCCTTGACCGCCTTGAGCGCGGCGGCCAGATACGCGGGGGTGGTGGGATCGGCCGCCGCGCCGGGGTCCACGACCACGGGGAACAGAGTGGTGAACCAGCCGACGGTCCGCGACAGTTCCGGTTCGAAGCCGGCGGTCTCCGCCACGAACCGCCCTTCGCGGCCGTGTCCTTCGAGCTCGATGTGCGCGAACGTCTGGTCCTGGCCGAGGTCGCGGCGCCACCGGGCGAGGGCGACGGCGAGCGCGGTCAGCAGTACGTCGTTGACGCCCGCGTGGAACCTCGCGGGTATCTCCCCCAGCAGCGCGGCCGTGGCGTCGGGGCCCACCGAGACGGTACGGCTCCGTTCCCGGGCGACGGTGTCGGCTCCGGTCAGCGGGCGCCTGCCCAGCGGTCCGTCCGCTCCCGGCAGAGGACGCTCGTGGAAGGCACGGTCCGAGGTGAACGCGGCACTCTCCAGCAGCTGTGTCCAGCGCCGGAACGAGGTTCCCACCGGGGGCAGTTCGACCGGCAGGCCGGATGTGAACCGCTGCCAGGCGGTGGCCAGGTCCTCCATCAGGATCCGCCAGGACACGCCGTCGACGACCACATGGTGGACGACCACGGCCAGCTGCCGTGCCTCACGGCGCCAGACGGCGCGCAGCATCACGCCGTGGTCCGGGTCGAGCCCCTCGGTGGCGAGCGCCACGCAGGCGTCGAGCGGCAGGCCGCTCTCCTCCCAGGCCACGACGGCTCCGTCCGCCTCCAGGATGTCGAAGCTCCAGCGCTCGCCGCGCACCAGCCGGGCGCGCAGCATGTCGTGCCGCCGCACCACGGCGGTGAGGACCGTGTCGAGGGCGTCGGCGGTGAGGTCCGCCGGGGTGTTGAGCACGACGGACTGCACGAAGCCGTCGATCGCGTCCGTCGTCCCGCCGAGCCACTGCACGATGGGCGATCCGACGACGGGTCCGGTGGCCTCGTCGTGGTGTTCGGCGGTGGAGACGTCCTCCCGGCTCACGACCGCGGCCAGCGCACCCACGACGCTGTGGGTGAAGATCTGCTGCGCCGTGACGTAGAGACCCGCGGCGCGCAGTGCGCTCAGGAGCGAGATCGCCAGGATGCTGTCTCCGCCGAGCCGGAAGAAGTCCTGGTCGACGCCGACCTCGTCGAGCCGCAGCACCGAAGCGACCGCCTCGCACACCAGGCGTTCGTTCTCGGTGGCGGGCGCCACGATCACTCCGGTCCCGATCACGGGCTCCGGCAGAGCGGCCCGGTCGACCTTGCCGTTCGCGGTGAGCGGGAACTCCTCCAGGACGACGACATGGGTGGGCACCATGTACTCCACCATGTGCTCTTCGGCCCACGTCTTGACCTCGTCGCCGCGCAACTCCTCGCTGCCGGCGGCCGGGATGACGTAACCGACCAGGTAGGTGCCGCCCGCCGTGTTCTTCTTCGCGACGACGCAGGTGTGGCGTACGGAGGGGTGTTCCGCGAGCCCCAGCTCGACGTCCTCGATCTCCAGCCGCATGCCGCGGATCTTGATCTGGTTGTCGGCACGGCCGAGGAAGTCCAGCGACCCGTCCGGGGCGAACCGCGCGAGGTCACCGGTGCGGTACAGCCGGGACCCGTCGGACGCGAAGGGGTTGGCGACGAAACGGGACGCGGTCAGGCCGGGCGCGTTGACGTATCCGCGTCCCAGCAGGAGCCCTCCGGCGTACAGCTCCCCGCCGACCCCGACCGGGACCGGGCGCAGCTCGTCGTCGAGGACGTAGAGCTGGGTGTTGGGGTTGGCCTTGCCGATGGATGTCGACAGGCGCTCGGCCGCGCCGCGGTAGATGACGTGCGAGACGCCGATCGTCGTCTCGGCGGGGCCGTAGCCGTGGTACATGGGGATGCCGAGCCGGGTGCGGAAGCGCTCGTACAGCTCCGGGGTGAGTACCTCGCCGCCGCACCACACATGCCGGAGGCTGTCCAGCCGCCCGGAGCCGCCCTCCATCTCCAGCAGCACGTCGAGCATGGACGACACCAGGTACGTGAAGGTGACGCGCTGTTCGGAGAGCACGCTCAGCAGATGGTGGGGGTCGCGTTCACCACCGGGCCGCAGGACCACGAGCCTGCCGCCGCGCACCAGGGGCAGGAAGATCTCGTTGATGGAGATGTCGAAGGACAGCGGTGCCTTGAAGAGTGACGCGTCGTCGTGGCCGAAGTTCAGGATCTCCCCGGACTGCCACAGGAGCCGCTCGCTGATCGCATCGTGCCGGATCATGGCGCCCTTGGGACGGCCGGTGGATCCGGACGTGAAGATGACGTACGCCAGTGCGGCTCCGGGGACGGAGACCTCGGGTCCCTCGGCGGGGTACGAACCGAAGCGCCAGGCTCCGAGACCGACCGCCACCGCCGGCGGTTCGCCCTCCCGGTGCTCGCCCCCCGCGTCGAGCTGGAGCACGACCCGGGCGTCCTCGATGACGACGGCCCGGCGCTCGGCCGGCCACTGCGGGTCGAGCGGCACGAAGGCGCACCCGGCCTGGAGCACGCCGAGCAGCCCGATCACCATGTCGGCCGAGCGGGGCAGCGAGATGCCGACGACCTGCTCGGCGGTGAGCCCGCGTTCGATCAGGTGGTGGGCCAGCTGGCCGGAGAGTTCGGCGGCCTCACGGTACGTCAGCGACCGGTGCTCGTCGACGATCGCGACGGCGTCCGGCCTGGTCCGTGCCTGCTCGCGGAACATCTCGACGACGGTCGGGCGGACCCGGTCGGCGGTGGTGTCGTTCCACTCGGTCAGGGCCTTGATTCTCGCCTCCGCGCCGACCGGGGCGATGGTCCCGACGGTCCGGTCCGGGAAGTCGGCCAGGTCGTCCAGCGCGAGCTGCGCGTCGGCGTGGGCGACGCCGGCCGGGGCGTGGATGCTCCGGCCGTCGGCGCCGACCTCCCAGCCGGCGGGTGCGGAACCGCCGTTGTCGACCCACCGGAGTACGTCGGCGAAGAGGGTGCCCGGGGTGAGATCGATGCCGTCGGGGCTGCGGCCCGTCGCCCAGTACGACAGGCCGATGGCGCAGGCCTCGGCGATGGTCCTGTCCGAGTAGTCACCGGTCCGCCTGCGTACGTCGTCCAGGCTCGCAGGGGAGAGCAGCACGGGGCGTGCTGTGGGTTCCGTCATCGGAGACTCGTCGTCCTTCCAGCGTATGAGAGTGGACCGACCTCAACTCAGGCATGTTCAGCTGCCCTCGCGCCAGGCCCGCCACAGTCGTGCGTACCGTCCGCCCAGGGCCACGAGCTCCTCGTGGCTCCCCTGCTCCACCACGCGTCCCTCGTCCAGTACGGCGATCCGGTCGGCCGCCATCGCCTGGGTCAGGCGGTGTGCCACGAACAGCGTGGTCCTGTCCGCGCACGCGGCCCGTACGGACCTCTCCAGCTCGGCGGCGCCCTCGCTCCCGGCCTCCGCGGTGGACTCGTCGAGCACCACCACCGGTGCCCGGCTCAGCACCAGCCGGGCCAGGGCGATCTGGGCGACCTTCGTGACGTCCAGGCGCTCGCCGCCCTCGCCGACCATGGTGTCCAGGCCGTCGGGCAGCGCGGACACCCAGTCCGCGGCGCCGACCGTGCGCAGGGCGTCGGTCAGCTCGGCGTCGGTCGCCCGTGGGGCGGCCAGCCGCAGGTCGTCGGCGAGCGGGCCGGAGAACACATGGGTCTCCTGCGTCAGGATGCTCACCAGGGCCCGCGCGCCCGCCTCGTCCATGCCGGCGAGGTCGTTCTCCCCGATGCGCACCGAACCGGCCTGCGGGCTCCCGATGCCCGCGATCAGCGCGGCCAGGGTCGACTTGCCCGCACCCGTCGCCCCCACGAGGGCGAGGGAACGGCCGGCCGGGATCGTAAGGCTGACGTCCCGTAGCACCGGGTCCTCGGCGCCGGGGTAGCTGAAGGTCAGCCCCTCCACGGTCACCGCGTACTCCGTCGCTCCGGCGGACGCCACGGAGGCGTCGCCCACGAGCCGGTCGTCACCGGACTCCCCCAGCACCCCGACCAGCCGGGTGAGGCTCGCACCCGACTTCTGTGCCTCGTCGAAGGTGAACATGATGGCGCCCAGCGGGGTGAACAGCCGGTGGAACATGAGCGGGGCCGCCGACACCTCGCCCAGGGTGGCGGCGTCGTTCTCCAGCAGGACGTAGCCCACCACGAGGATCAGGACCAGCCCGATGAACTCGGCGCGGTTCTCCCGGCCGACGAAGCGGCCGAAGATCCGGAAGACGTCGATGCCGAGATCGCGGACACGCCACGACCTGTCGGTGACCTTCTCGCGGAAGGCTCCCTCCAGGCGGTAGGCCCGGACGGTGTCGATCCCGTTCAGTCCGCTGATCAGAGCCTGCGCACGGTCGGCCTGGGCCACCCGCTGCTTCTGGTACAGCGGGGCGGACCGGGGCAGGTACCAGCGCAGGGCGAGTGCGTACGCCGGCAGTGCGCCGGCGCCCGCCAGGCCGAGCCTCCAGTCGAGCCCGAACATGCCGATCGTGGCGATGGCCACCAGCACGCCCGCGGAGAAGACCGTGGGGATGGCCGTACGGATGCCCCTGGAGAGCACGGCCACGTCGTCGCCGACGCGGGACAGCACATCGCCCCGGCCGACCTGCTCGATCCGTGCACTGGGCATGCCCAGCACCGCCCGGACGGCGGCTTCCCGCAGCCGTGCGAGGAGGTCCGCGCCCAGCCGCCCGATCAGGTACGTCGACACCGCCGTCACCACCGCGCCGAGCAGCGCGGCGGCTCCCATCAGGATCCCGATCGTGACCAGGACCGAGCGCCCGTCGCCGTCGACCACGCCGTCGACCACCCGGCCGAGGAGGAGCACCGGGAGCACCTGGAGCGCCGCCCCCGCCACCGTGGTGAGCACGGTGGCGGCTGTCAGCCACGGCACTTCGCGGCAGCGCGCGGCGACCCAGCGGGTGGACTCGCCCCCGGCCGCCGTGCGCAGGGTGGCGGGGGCGACGCGCGTGGCGGTGCTGCTCACCCGGGGACCGGCCCGTGGGCGCGTGTCCGGGCGGCGTGCGTCACTGCTCGACCGACTTGACGAGCTCGTCGATCGCGTACGGCAGGGAAAGCAGGGTGCCCTGGGACAGAGCCGCTCCGACGGCCGGGCCCTCGCTGTCCAGCAGGTACGAGACCTTGCCGTCCTTGACCGCGGACAGGTTGTTGAAGAGCTCGAACTTCTTCAACGCGTCGGTGTCGGCCTTGTCGTTGATGACGAAGATGCGGTCGACGTCGATCAGGTCGACCCGCTCGGGCGAGAGCGCGGTGGAGAACTCGCCGCCGGCGACCTTGTCGATCTGGGTCGCGCCCTTGTAGCCGATGCCCGTGAGCAGCCGGCCGCGTACGTCGGTGGTGGTGAAGGCCGAGATCGAGTCCTTGTACCAGGACACCGCGACGGCGGTCTGGTCCGCGAACTCCGGGTTCGCCTCACGCGCCGCGTCGAGCTTGGTCTGGATGCCCTTGACCAGCTCCTTGCCCTCGTCCTCCTTGCCGAGCGCCTTGGCGATGTGGACCGCGTTGTCCTGCCACGGAGCGCTGAACAGATCCTTCTCGGCCTTGGTGCGGCCCACCGTGGGAGCGATCTTGGAGAGCTTGCCGTAGGCGGCCTCGTCGATCTCGGAGTACACCGCGATGATGAGGTCCGGCCGCAGCGAGGCGATCTTCTCGTAGTTGGGGCCCGCGTCGCCGTTCTTCATGACGACCTCGGGGCGGGCGTCGCCCCACTTGTCCTTCACCCAGGGCCACTGGGTGTTGATGTCGGGGGACTGACCCGTCGGGTTCGGGTACTGGTCGACCATGCCGACCGGCTTGATGCCGAACGCCAGGACGGCCTGGTCGTCCGTGTAGCCGACGGTGACGACCCGCTCCGGAGCCTTGTCGATCTTCGTGGAACCGAACGCGTGCTCCACGGTCACCGGAAACGCACCGCCCGAGGCGGCCGGGGCCTTGTCGCTCTTCCCTTCCTCCGCGTCGGAGCCGCATCCCGCGAGGAGGCCCGCGCCGAGCGTCACAGCGGTGAGAGTCACCGCAAGCCGCCGCCATGGCCTCTGAAACGTGGATCTGTGGAAGAGCATCCGGAATCCCCTGCTTTCGCGCTGTCCGCTACACCCCGTCTGAGGGCAGCCAAACCTTATCCATAACGAGTGAGGTTAGCCTAGCCTTACTAGCCGAAATTCCTCTTGCCGATACTCAGTTGAGCTGCACATGCGTGCGTCCGATGGGCACGATGAGGGGACGGTCACCCACCGGGTCATCGATCACCTTGGCCCGCAGCCCGAATGCCTCCTGCAGGAGTTCGGCCGTGATCACGTCACGCGGGTGCCCCTGCGCCAGGATCGAACCCTCGCGCATGACGACGAGGTTGTCGCTGTACCGCGTGGCCAGATTGAGGTCGTGCAGCACCATGACCACCGTGCGGCCCGACTCGTGCAGGTCGTCGACCAGATCGAGCACATCGATCGCATGGGCCAGGTCCAGGTACGTGGTCGGCTCGTCCAGCAGCAGCAGATCGGTGCCCTGAGCCAGCGTCATCGATATCCAGACGCGCTGACGCTGGCCGCCGGAGAGCGAGTCGACCGGACGGTCCGCCAGATCCGACACCCCGGTCATGGTCAGCGCGCGCTCCACGACGGCGGCGTCGTCCGACGACCACTGCCGCAGCCAGCTCTGGTGCGGATGGCGCCCTCGGGCGACCAGGTCGGCCACCGTCAGCCCCTCCGGCGCCACCGGGGCCTGGGGCAGAAGGCCCAGCTTCCTCGCCACGTCCCGGGTCCTGAGCCCGGCGATGTCCGCCCCGTCCAGCACGACCGCCCCCGCGGTGGGCTTGAGCAGTCGCGTCAGGGTGCGCAACAGGGTGGACTTACCGCAGCCGTTGGGACCGATGATGGTGGTGATCAGGCCGGTCGGGACCGTCACGTCGAGACCGTCGATGACGGTCCGGCCCCCGTAGCCGACCGTGATGTCCCTCGCGGCCAGCCGCGAGACGTCGCCGACCGCCGAATCGGTCTTCGTGAAGTGTTCAGCGCCCACAGGTCCCCCCGTTGTCCGGTTCGTACGTTCGTTGTCGTCAGCTATCTGAGGTTCGCCCGCACCAGCAGATATACAAGGAAGGGTCCGCCGATCGCAGCCGTGACCACGCCGACCGGAAGGGTGATCGGCAACGCCGAGCGCGCCACGAGGTCCGAGCCGATCAGCAGCAGAGCGCCCACCAGGCCTGAGGCCACCGGAGGAGGGGTCGGGTGCCTCACCAGGCGCATCGCCACCTGGGGCGCCACCAGTGCCACGAACGGGACCGGGCCGGCGGCGCTCACCGCCGCGGCGGCCAGCAGGACCGCGCACAGCAGCAGGACCGCCCGCACCCTGGAGAAGCGGACACCCAGCCCCGCGGCGACCTCGTCCCCCAGGTGCAGGGGCTTGAACTGGAACGCGACGCCCGCCACGACCACCATGAGGACGAGCGTGCACCAGAACACCACCCGGACCTCGTCCCACGACCGGTTGTCCAGCGAGCCGACCAGCCACACCTGAGCCCGCGCCACGTCCCTGATGTCGGCGCTGGTCAGGAGCCAGGTGGTGATCGCTTCCATCACCGCGGTCACCGAGATGCCGATGAGGATGAGCCGGAAGCCGTCGACCCCGCGCTGCCACGCCAGGAAGTACACCAGCAGACCGGTGCCGAGGCCGCCCACGAGCGCCGCCGCCGACAGGCCCATGGTGCTGACGACCGCGGTGGCGGCCCCGCCCGACACCGTCACGAGGAACACCGCGGTGGCACTGGCTCCGCCCGTGATCCCGAGGATGTCGGGGCTGGCCAGCGGATTGCGTGCCACGGACTGGGTGATCGCGCCGGACACCCCCAGGGCGATGCCCACGAGGAGCCCGGCCAGGGCCCGCGGCATCCGCAGATCCATGATGACGAACTCGTCCACCTGCTCGCCCCGGCCCAGGATCGTGGCGATCACCCGGGACAGGCCGATGGGGAAGTCCCCGATCCCGATGGACAGGCAGAACAGCAGGAAGGTGGCCGCCGCCAGCAGCAGCGTGACGCACACCATCCAGGGCCGCCAGACGAACGACACCTGGCCGAGCCGCACGCCAGGTGTCACCTGGGGCTTCACATCTGTCCCGTTCATGCGCTCCTGAACTTTCCTCGCCACACGAGTACCGCGAAGAACGGGGCGCCGAGCAGGGCGACGACGACGCCCGCGTCCAGCTCGCCCGGCCGCACCACGACGCGTCCCACGATGTCGCAGACCAGCAGGACGACCGCCCCGAGGAGCCCCGCGTAGGGCACCAGCCAGCGGTAGTCCGGCCCGGTCAGGTACCGGGCGACGTGGGCCACCATCAGCCCGAGGAACGCGATGGGGCCGCAGGCCGCCGTCGCCGCCCCCGCGAGCAGGGTGATGGCGACGATGCCGACGGTCCGGCTCAGCGCGATGTTCACGCCCAGCCCGCGCGCCACGTCGTCCCCCAGGTTGAGCAGGTTGAGGGAGGGCAGCGTGGTCAGTGCCAGGACCACCCCGACCGCGATGAACGCGGCCACCGGCCAGATCACTTTGAAGCCGACGCCGGCGACGGACCCCGCGTTCCAGAACCGCAGCGCGTTCAGCGCCTGGAGGTCCGACAGCGCCACCGCCGTGGTCATCGCCGCGAGGAACACCGTGACCCCCTGACCGGCCAGGGCGAGCGTCAGCGGATTGCCGGCCCCCCGGCCGATGCTGGACAGCCCGAACACGACGACACCGGCGGCCGCCGCCCCGAGGAAGCCGAACCAGACGTACTGGAGCGGGTCGGCGAACCCGAGGACGGCGATCACGGTCACCACGGCGAACGAGGCTCCGGAGTTCACACCCAGCAGCCCGGTGTCCGCGATCGGGTTGCGTGTGTACCCCTGGATCAGCGCGCCGCCGATCCCCAAGGCGATGCCCGCGACGATCGCGAGCACCGTCCGGGGCACCCGCACGGTCTGCACGATGAGCCTGATCTCGGTGAGCCGCGGGTCGGCGTCAGGAGCGGCGAACAGCCCGTGCCAGACCTCTGCGGGACTCAACGCACGTGCCCCGACGGCCAGCGACGCGGCCGTCCCGATCACCAGGACCGCCACCAGCGCGCCCAAGCCCACAACTCGTCTTCGGCGGGCTTCCGTTGTGCCCCTGGGAGCAGGACGCTCCACTGCAGTCGTGCTCATGTCGACGTACGATATCCCTTTGATCTGCACGGAACGCACCGGCGGTCGGGTCCTGCGCCCGGAGTGGCCTGCCCGCGACAGCGCCGCCACGGGCAGGCGGTCTAGGGCCTCTCCGCCACCAGCCGCGCCTCGTCGGAGGCGGTCTTGACACCCCGGTCGAGCAGCGAGTCCAGGATCTCGCCGACGCGTATCGCGGTGTTGGACAGCAGGGCCGATGTGATGCCGTGCGTGTGTTCCGTACCGCCCTGCAGGTAGATGCCGCAGTTCAGGCCGGGATCGGTCGAGATGCGGTAGTCGCGCTCGACCCGGACACGGCCCTCCTCGTCGCGGAGGCACCGGTCCGCGGCCTCGCCGAGGAGGGCGAGGGGATCGACCGGGCTGTAACCGGTGGCGAACACCACGACATCGGCGTCCAGGACGGTCTCCTCGCCCGTGACGAGCGACTTCACCGTGGCGTGGACCGTCTCCGGCGTCTCGTCGACGGCGACGAGCCGGGACACGTTGAGGAAGCGCAGCCGTTCGGTGCCGAGGACCTTCTCCTGGTACATCTGCCGGTACAGGTCGTCGATCAGGTCGATGTCCACCACGGAGTAGTTGGTGTTGCCGTGGTAGTCCATCAGCCTGCGCTTGACGCTTCCGGGTGCGGCGAAGTACTCGTCGACAGCGCCGGGGTCGAAGATCCGGTTGGCGAAGCCGCTGTCGTCGGCGGGGCTGTAGCCGTAGCGGGAGAAGACCGCGCAGACCTCGGCGCCGGGGAAGCGGCGGTGCAGATAGGCGACGTTCTCGGCGGCGCTCTGTCCGGCGCCCACGACGACCAAGCGCGAGGGCGAGGTGCCCTCCAGCGCGTCGACCTTGGCCAGGAGTTCGGAGTTGTGCCAGACGCGTTCGCCGCGCTCGACGCCCTCGGGCATGAGGGGGCGCAGCCCGGTCCCGATGACGACGTTGCGGGCCCGGTGGACCACGAGCCCCTCCCCCGAACGGACGGTCACGTCCAGGTACTCGACGGCTCCGTCCCGCACGACGGGCGTGACGCCGACGACCTCGTGGCCGTAGGAAGCCATGTCGGCGACCTGGGCCGCCGCCCACTCGAAGTAGTCGTGGAACTCGACCCGGAGGGGGAAGAGGTTCTTGTGGTTGATGAAGTCGACCAGCCGTCCCCTGCTCTTGAGGTAGCAGAGGAAGCTGTACTCGCTGGCCGGGTTCCGGAGCGTCACCAGGTCCTTGAGGAACGACACCTGCATGGTCGCGTCGTCGATGAGCATCCCGCGGTGCCAGCCGAAGCGCGGCTGCTGTTCGAAGAAGTGGGCGCTGACCGGCTGCTGCGCACCGGCGTTGTGCTCGCTGACCGCGAGCGCCATGGCCACGTTGGACGGCCCGAAGCCGATGCCGATGAGGTCCAGGACCTCGGGTGCGTCGCCAGGCTGAACCTGTGACATGTCACTCCCATCGTGCGGGGAAGGCCGCCTGAAGGCGCGCGGAACCGAAGGCGGGCACGCCGAACCGGA
The DNA here is from genome assembly GCF_044765485.1 of Streptomyces sp. NPDC102451. NCBI lineage: Bacteria > Bacillati > Actinomycetota > Actinomycetes > Kitasatosporales > Streptomycetaceae > Streptomyces > Streptomyces sp. NPDC102451. Next base: position 155,943 of record NZ_JBIWKD010000012.1, read on the forward strand.
CGAGCCCGTTGCAATTTAGGTGAGCCTAAGCTCATCTCCCGGAGCTGTCGATAGGCAACAGCGAGGGCGCGGGGCGCGGAGGCGTCAACGAGGCCGCCCCGAGGCCCTGTTGCGCACTAAGGTAAGCCTCGCTTTACTGGGCTGTCGCCAGTCCGTGCCCCAAGGAGGATTCATGCGGGTCGTCATGTTCGGGTACCAGACCTGGGGCCACCGCACCCTGCAAGCCCTCCTGGACTCCGAGCACGACGTGGTTCTGGTCGTGACGCATCCCAGGAGCGAGCACGCGTACGAGAAGATCTGGAGCGACTCCGTCGCCGACCTCGCCGAAGCGCGGGGCGTCCCGGTGCTGATCCGCAACCGTCCCGACGACGACGAGCTGTTCGAGCGCCTCCGGGAGGCCGACCCGGACATCATCGTGGCCAACAACTGGCGGACGTGGATCCCCCCGCGCATCTTCGCCCTGCCGCGCCACGGCACGCTGAACATCCACGACTCGCTGCTGCCGAAGTACGCCGGATTCTCCCCGCTGATCTGGGCGTTGATCAACGGCGAGTCCGAAGTGGGCGTCACCGCGCACATGATGAACGATGAACTCGACGCCGGCGACATCGTCCGGCAGGAGGCGGTTCCGGTCGGCCCGACGGACACCGCCACCGATCTCTTCCACAAGACCGTCGACCTCATCGGTCCGGTCACCATCGGCGCACTCGGCCTGATCGCGGCAGGGCGGACGGAGTTCACCCGGCAGGACCGGTCCAGGGCGACCTTCTTCCACAAGCGGTCCGCCGAGGACATCCGCATCGACTGGACCTGGCCCGCGGAGGACCTCGAACGCCTCGTCCGCGCCCAGTCCGATCCGTACCCCAGCGCCTACGCCTTCCACCGGGGCCGGCGCATCGAGGTGCTCGCCGCGGTGGTGTCGCGGGGCCGTTACGGCGGGACGCCCGGCCGGATCTTCTACCGCGAGGGCGACGGCGTGGTGATCGTCGCCGGGGCAGACGCCCACACCGGCCGCAAGCGCGGCCTGGCCATCACGCGCGTACGCACGGAGGACGGCCGGGAAGTGCCCGCGACGGAGTACTTCGCCACCATGGGCGGGTACCTGACCAGCCGTCCCTGACGTCACCGCCCTCCCCGCCCGCCCCGGCACCATGCGGCACCGGAAGCCTCCGGCCGGACGGGCGGGCGTCCACCTGCCCGCACCCACTCACCCTCCGTCACGGGAGGGGGTGGTCGGCGTCGACATAAGGGCAGGCTAACCTAAGGTTCATGAGAGCTGGTGAGAGCACTTCCCGTGCTGTGGATGCCCCCGTGGCTGCCCGGATACCGCGTGCGCGGGGTTACGGACTGTCCGCCGACGGAGTGACGGTGGCGTACGGCCGCGTCGACGTCGTGCACGGGGCGGCCATCGCACTGCGGCCCGCCGAGGTGACCGCCCTCGTGGGCCCCAACGGCAGTGGGAAGTCGACACTGCTGCGAACGCTCGCCCGCCTGCAGAGCGCGCGTAGCGGCTCGCTGACGGTCGGCCCGGGCACCGACGAGGCCACGGACGGCTTCGCGCTCGGCGCCCGTGAGTTCGCGCGCCGCGTCGCGCTCCTGACCCAGTCCCGGTCGACACCGGGCGGGCTCACCGTCCGGGACGTGGTCGACTTCGGCCGCTACCCCCACCGGGGCCGCTGGGGCCGTCCCGACCCCCGGGGCACCGCGGCGGTGGACCGGGCGCTCGGCCTCACCGGCGTGGAGGATCTCGCCGGGCGGGGCGTCGAACAGCTCTCCGGCGGGCAGCTCCAGCGCGTGTGGCTCGCGAGCTGTCTCGCGCAGGAGACGGATGTCCTGCTCCTGGACGAACCGACCACCTACCTCGATCTCCGCTACCAGGTCGAACTGCTCGACCTGATCCGCGATCTCGCCGACGCCCACGGCATCGCCGTGGGCGTCGTCCTCCACGACCTCGACCAGGCCGCGGCCGTCGCCGACCGGGTGGCCCTGCTGCACGCGGGACGCATCGTCGCCGACGGTGTGCCCGAGGACGTGTTCACACCGGAACTCCTGTCCGACGTCTACGGCATCCGCATCGACGTGGACACCGATCCCTCGACCGGCCGGCTCCGCACCCGCGCGGTCGGCCGCCACCACTCCAGATCCGAAAGGCTCAGCACCTCCCCATGAGACGCCACTTCCTCGCCACGGCAACCGTCGCCGTCGCCGCACTCTCCCTGGCCGCCTGCGGAACCACGGAACCCTCCTCCGACGATTCCGCGGCTGCGGGCAAGCCCGCCGGGAAGATCACCCTCACCGACGCCAAGGGCACGAAGGTGACCCTCGACGGCCCCGCGACGAAGGTCGTCGCCACCGAGTGGAACGTGGTCGAGGACCTGGTCTCCCTCGGAGTCGCCCCGGTGGGCGTCGCCGATGTGAAGGGCTACACCGCGTGGAACACCGCGGCCCCGCTCACCGGAGACCCCAAGGACATCGGCACCCGCGGCGAACCGAGCATCGACACCGTCGCGGCCCTTGCGCCCGACCTCGTGGTCGCCACCAGCGACCTCTCGCCGGCGGTGGTGAAGCAGCTCCGTAAGGTCGCCCCCGTCGTGGAGCTCACCGCCGCCGACGCGTCCGACCAGATCGGCACGATGACGGACGGCCTCGACCTCATAGCGAAGGCCACCGGCAAGGAGGCCGAGGCCGACACGCTCAAGAAGGACTTCGAAGCGAACCTCGCCGAGGGCAGGAAGGCCCTTGCGGACGCCGGCCTCGGAGGCGCCGAGATCGCCTCCGCCGACGGCTATGTCGCGTCGAACCAGGTCTCCATCCGCGCATTCACCAGCGGATCCCTGCTCGGCGCCGTCAACGAGCGGCTCGGCCTGAAGAACGCCTGGACCGTGAAGGGGGACGAGAGCTACGGCCTCGCCACCACCGATGTCGAAGGGCTCACCGGCCTCGGCGACGTCCAGTTCTCGTACGTCGCGAACGACGCCGACGGCGACGCCTTCGCCGGACCCCTCGCGAAGAACGCGGTGTGGAAGTCGCTGCCCTTCGTGAAGGACGGCAACGTCCACCGGCTGCCCGACGGCGTCTGGATGTTCGGCGGTCCCCTCTCGATGGAGGCGTACACCGACTCCCTCGTCGAAGCCCTGACGAAGTAGCGCGCCGTGGCCGTCATCGACAGGACCGTGGTGAGCCGTGACCGCACCCCCGCGGCCACGACGGGCGCGGTCGCCGTGGCGGCCACGCTCGTGCTGCTGGTAGCCGTCCTCGCCGCCGTCGACATCACCCAGGGCACCGCCGACGTAGGGGCGTCGGAGGTCTGGAACGCGCTCACCGGAAAGGCCGGGGCGGGCGACGCCTCCGTGGTCGTCGCGTCCAGGCTGCCGAGGATGGTGGCCGCCGTCCTCGTCGGACTGGCACTCGGCATGGCCGGGGCCGCCCTCCAGGCGGTGAGCCGCAACGTGCTCGCCTCGCCGGACACCCTCGCCGTGAACGCCGGCTCCTATCTGGCGCTCGGAGTGGTCGCCGTCAGCGGCACCGCCCTCCCGCTCCTCGCCTCGTCCGGCGCCGCGTTCGTCGGCGGACTCGCCGCCGCGGCGGTCGTGCTCGGGCTGTCCGGGCTCGGCAGGGGCACCGTCCGTCTGGTCCTCGCGGGCAGTGCGCTCGCGCTGGGGCTGAACGCGGTGACCGAGGCGCTGCTCCTGCTGTTCCCTCAGCAGACCGAGGGGCTCTACCGGTGGAACCAGGGAAGCGTCGGCCAGAACGGGTTCGACGGCGTCCTCCAGATGGCCCCGGTCATCGCCGTCGGCCTGGTCGGGCTGCTGCTCGTCGCCCGGCGCGTCGACGCCCTGGCCCTGGGCGACGACGCCGCCCGCGGGCTGGGCGTGCCCGTACGGGGGACCCGGGTGACCACCGTCGTGCTCGCCACCCTGCTCTCGGCGGCGGCGGTCACGCTCGCGGGCCCGATCGGCTTCGTCGGGCTCTGCGCGCCGGCGCTCGTCAGGCCGCTCACCCGCCGGTTCCGCGGGCTCGTCCGCTCACGGATCGGCCTGCCGGTGGCCGGACTCGTGGGTGCCGCACTGGTGCTGAGCTCGGACGTGCTGCTGCGTGCGGTCGTGCCCGCCGACACCGCCGTGGAGGTGCCCACCGGCGTCGTCACGACGGTGGTCGGCGGGGTGTTCCTCGTCGTGATGGCGCTCCGCATCCGTGACACCGCGGCGGCGGAGACGCCGGACCGGCTGCGGATCCCGGGGCGGACCGCGTTCCTCGTCACCGTCGTCGTGCTCGCCGTCGCCCTCGTGGGTGTGCTGGTCGCGGCGGTGCTCCTCGGCGACTCGAAGCTGTTGCTCGGCGATGTCGTGAACTGGGCGCAGGGCAGGGCCGGCCGGGTCGTCACGTTCGTCCTCGACACCAGGGTGCCCCGGGTGACGGCGGCACTGCTCGCGGGTGCCGCGCTGGCCCTTTCCGGCACCCTGGTTCAGGCCGTGACCCGCAATCCGCTCGCCGAACCGGGCGTCCTGGGAGTCTCCGGAGGTGCCGGCCTCGGCGCCGTACTGCTGGTGACCACCGCGCAGTCCCCCGGCTCCTGGGAGGTCGCGGGAGCGGCTTTCGGCGGGGCGGCCGTCACCGCGACGATCGTCTTCGGGCTGGCCGCCAGGGGCGGTTTCCGGCAGAACAGGCTGGTCCTGCTCGGGGTCGGGGTGTCCTCCGCCGCGGCGGCGGTGATCAGCCTGATCATCGTGCTCAGCGACCCGTTCGACACGACGAAGGCCCTCACCTGGCTGTCCGGTTCGACGTACGGGCGCAACATGCCCGACTCGCTGCCGGTGGCCCTGGTGCTCGCCGTCGGGATCGTCGTGGCGGTGGTACGCCGACGGGAACTGGACCTCGTCGCGCTCGACGAGGACACCCCGCGGCTCCTCGGCCTCGGTCTCCCCCGGGCGCGCCTCGGCTTCCTCGTGGTGGCGGTCCTGCTGAGCGCCACCGCCGTCGCGGCCGCGGGAACGATCGGATTCGTCGGACTGGTCGCCCCGCACGCGGCGCGCGCTCTCGTCGGCCGGCGGCACGTACGGGTCGTCCCAGTCTCGCTGCTGCTCGGGGCGGTGCTGGTCTGTCTGGCGGATCTGGCCGGACGCACGGTGATCGCTCCGGCCCAGCTCGGCGCCGGACTGATGACCGCCGTCATCGGTGCGCCGTACTTCCTCTACTTGCTGGTCCGCACGCGACGCTGAGACCCGGGCGGGGTGGGTGCGTCGCGGCGCCCCACCGGACAGAATCGGCGCGCGTCCGCTTTCGCCCGCCAGCAGGAGGTCACGATGTCCATCCGCCGCGTCATGCCGGACATCCGGTCGGAGTCCATGGAGGAGAGCCGGGACTTCTACGGACGCCTGGGGTTCGAGGAGGTCATGAACCTCGGCTGGGTCATGACGCTGGCCTCACCGTCCAACCCCACGGCACAGGTCACCTTCATGAGCCACGACAGGACGGCACCGGTCGTGCCCGACATGAGCGTGGAGGTGGACGACGTGGATGCGGCGTACGCGGTGATGCGGGAGAGCGGCGCGGAGATCGTGCACCCCCTGCAGGACGAGGAGTGGGGCGTGCGCCGGTTCTTCGTCCGTGATCCCGACGGCCGCGTGGTCAACGTGGTGAGCCACCGGTGACCCGCCCGCCCGGCGGCGCGTGCCCCGCCTGACCGTGCGCCGTTCGTGCGAAAGAGCCCGGCGGCTCGCGCGTCCGGAGCGGGATGAGGGGGTCTTCACCACCGGATGGGCGACTGTGGTGGGCCGGAGCGCGCCGGAGCTCCGGGTCCCCGCACGTCCGGAGGTGTCGCGTGACCGGCCTTCAGCTGTCGGTCGTCGTGCCCTGTTTCAACGAGGCCGAGGGCCTCGGTTCCTTCCACGCGTCGCTGGTCGCCGTCCTGGAAGGGCTCGACGACACCTTCGAGATCTGTTACGTGGACGACGGCAGCGACGACCGCACACGGGCGCTGCTCAACGCGTTCGCCGCCCGGGACGAGCGGACCCGCTACACAGTGTTCAGCCGGAACTTCGGCAAGGAGGCCGCCATGCTCGCCGGGCTCCGCATGTCCCGGGGCGCCGCCGTGGTGATCATGGACGCCGACCTCCAGCACCCGCCCGAGCTCATCCCCCGCATGCTCGAACTGCATCGGCACGGCTACGACCAGGTCGTCCCGCGCCGTGACCGTTCGGGCGAGGGCATGGTGCGCAGCACCCTCAGCCATGCCTACTACGCGGTCGTGCGCCGCTGCGTGGACGTGGAGCTGCTCGACGGGACCGGGGACTTCCGGCTGCTGTCCCGGCGGGCGGTGGAGAGCGTCCTGTCCATGCCGGAGAGCAACCGCTTCTCCAAGGGGATCTTCTCCTGGATCGGCTTCGACACGGTCAGTTTCCGCTACCGGAACTGCGAACGTGCGGCCGGCCGCTCGAAATGGGGAAGCAGGCGGCTGCTGAACTACGGCATCGACGGGCTCCTCTCCTTCAACAACCGCCCGCTGCGGCTGGCCATCTACACCGGCTTCTGGATCTTCCTCTCGGCCCTGGCCTATGCGGTGTGGACGGTGGTGACCGTCGTCCTGCACGGCGCCGACACACCGGGTTACGCCACTCTGCTCACCGCGGTGGTGGCCCTCAGCGGTATCCAGCTGGTCACCCTCGGGGTCATCGGCGAATACGTGGGGCGCATCTACCACGAGGCGAAGCACCGGCCGCCGTACGTGGTGCGGGAGACCGACGAGAACCGTCCGGTGCAGGCGACCCGCCCTCCGCCCGCGGTGACCGCGCTCGTCTCCCCCCGGAACCGCACCGTGCGCCAGTTCGGCAGTTTCGTCCTGGTGGGGTTCGTGAACACGGCCGTCTACCTCGGTGTCTACGCCGTCCTGAACCGATGGATCCCCTACCTGGTCGCCCATGTCCTCGGATACGCGGTCAGCATCGTGTGCTCGTTCCTGCTCAACTCGTACGTCACCTGCCGGACGAAGCCGACGTGGCGCGCCTTCGTGCGCTATCCCGTGTCGAGCGTCGTGAATCTCGTCGCGTCGGGTGCTCTGCTCTACGGGGCGGTCAGCGGTCTCGGCATGGACAAGAACCTCGCCGCGCTCGTCGCCGGTGTCCTCGTCACCCCGGTCTCGTTCCTGCTGGCCCGGTGGGCGATCATGTCGGGCCGCCGTGCCACGCCCGCCCCGGACGGGCCCTCCGCGCCGCCTCCGGAACGGCCCGTGGGCACGCCCGTCCACGACCTGCCCCTGCGTGCCTCCGAGGACCGGTGAGCACCGATGTCCGACAGCACACCGGAATCCGCGGCGCCTGACCGGCCGGACGCCACGGTGCACGACCCACGGGGCGCTTCCGGACATCCGCGGAAGGGCTCCCGGCCCCATGCGCGGACCTCGCTCTGGCTGACCGCCCTCTCCCTCCCCCCTCTCGCCCTGCTCGCCGCTGCCGCGTGGTTCGGGAGGTCGGTCCGGCCCGGCGCGGACGACTGGTGCTTCCTCCCGACGGTGCGGGACGAGGGCGTCACGGGTCTCGTCGGCCGGTTCTACCTCGACGACAACGGGCGGGTCGCCAACGCCGTACTGGTCGGCGCCTACGCGAAGTTCCAGGTCCCGGGCCACCAGTGGTTCGGCCCTGTCACCGGTGTGCTGACGCTCGTGGTGCTGTGGGCGGTGGCGGTCCTCGCGCTGCGCCGCCTCCGGCTCACCGTGCCGCGCGGGCTGCCGCTGCTGATCGCGGCCACGGCGACCGCGCTCTTCCTGTTCGCCACGCCCAACACGTACAAGACGTTCTACTGGCCGGCCGCGTCGGTCTCGCACACGATGCCACCGGTGCTGGCCTGCGCCGCGCTGCTGCCTTTCCTGGCGGCCCGTTCGCGCCGTGGCAGGGGTGTGGCGGTCGCCGTGGCCCTCCTCGCCGGCCTGACCATCGGCACCCTCTCGGAGGAGACCGCCATCGTCGTGGCGGTGCTGCTGGTCACCGTCCTCGTCCTCAGCGGCCGTGCCGCCGCCGGCTCTTCCCGGTCCTTCCTCCGTCTCTGGTGCGCGGCGGGCGTCACCGGGGTCGCCGCCGGGGGCCTGGTCCTGATCACCTCACCCGGCTCGAACAACCGGCGGGAGCGGTTCGGGGCGGGTACGACGTCCATGGTCGCGCCGGAGTCGCTCGCCGCCTCGTTGCGGGGATTCGCGGAGATCGCGCTGACCGTGGCCACCACCTGGCAGTACGCCGGGGCGGTCGCGGTGGGGGTGCTCCTGGGGCTGTTGTGCCGGCGCCCGGACGGGAGCGCGCCCGTCCTGCCCGCCCACTGGCGTCCGACGGCCTGCGCGATGGTGGCCGCACTCCTCGTATCCGGTTTCCTCTGCACGGTCGTGACCTATCCGGTGTTCCAGGACCGGGTGAGTGATCCCAGCGCCAACCGGCTCTGGAACGACTACCTGTTGGCCTACGTGGCCCTGCTCGTCGGTGCCGGAGCGCTGCTGGGGTCGGTTGCCCGGCAGCGGGCGCGCGGGACCGGCCCTCTGCGGGCGGCGTGCGCGGTGCTCTGCGTCCTGGTCTGCTTCGGGCCGGCCGTGGCGCTGCTCGACCTCGACACGGCCATGCGCGACCGGGCCGTGAAGTGGGACGCCCAGGACCGCCGGCTGCGCGAGGGGGCGGGCGCGGGGGCCAGGGTCCTTCCGTACGAGCGTCTCGTGATCAGCCAGATGCTGGAGCCGTTCAACCGGCGGAAGGACTCCTACTGGCCCGGCGGATGCGTCGCCGACTACTACCGGATCGACCGCATCACCCACGCCACCCGGCCCCCGGGCAGCGGGTAGGGCGGACATCCCGTTCCCGGGCACGCACCGAAGCTTGCTGCTATTGTTCTACTTCAATGCAAACAACTTCGGGGGAGAGTCAGATGACCGCCATCAGAAGGGGTGCCCTGACGGCCGTGCCGTTCGGTGTCGCCACCGCCGCGTACGCCGGAGTCTTCCTGGCGCACCACGACCGGCTGCCCGGACGGATCGCCACCCACTTCTCCTCGGGCGGCGGGGCGAACGACTACATGAGCCGGACCACCGCACTGTGGTTCGGGTGTGTGCTGCTCGCCGGTCTCGGGCTGCTGTTCACCGTCCTGACCCTGGCCTCCAAGGAGAGTGCGGGATCGAGGCTCAATGCCGCCGTCGGAGCGGGTACGGCGGTCACCGTCGGCTATCCGCTGGTCCTCACCGTCCTCGTCAACACGGACGTCCAGGACCCGGCCGAGGCACAACTCCCCCTGTGGCACGTCGCCGTGCTGCTCGGCGCGGGAGTGGCCACCGGCGCCCTGGCCTGGTGGCTGATGGGCCCGGCTCCGCGGCCGGAGCCCACGCCACCGGCGCCCTCGCTGCCCCTGGCCGAGGGCGAAGCGGCCTCCTGGAGCCGCACCATGGTGTCCCGCGTGCTGCTGTCGACGGGCGGCGCCGTCACGCTCGTCGGGGTCTTCACGCTGGCCCTCGGCACCTGGCAGGCAGGACTGCTGCCGCTCGTCCTCGGCCCCGTCCTCGTCGCTTCCGCCGGCGTCCGGGTCACCGTCGACCGCCGCGGCCTGACGGTCACCTCGACGGTCCTGCCCCGGCCCCGGCTCGCGCTGCCGCTCGGCGGCATCACCGGCGCCGACAGCGTCGAGGTCGACGCCGTGGGAGAATTCGGCGGTTGGGGCTACCGCATACGCCCGAACCGGCGGGGCGTGCTGCTGCGTTCGGGAGAGGCACTCTCCGTCCGTACGACGAAGGGACGCGAGTACGTCGTCACCGTCGACGACTCGCCCACCGCGGCCGCGCTGCTCAACGGCCTGGCGGAACGTCACGCAAGGGAGCTCGACTAACCATGTTGTTCCGGGTGCTCCCCGGCTCGCCCGTACCCCTGGGCGAGCAGATCGCCGCCTGCGTGCGGGGAGCGATCGCCAACGGCACGGCGGCTCCGGGTGAGCGGCTGCCGCCCGCCCGCGAGGTCGCCGAGTCCCTGGGCGTCAACGTGCACACCGTCCTCCGCGGCTACCAGCGCCTGCGTGACGAGAGCCTGATCGAGCTGCGCCGCGGCCGGGGCGCGGTGATCACCGCGGCGCCCGGCGCCGCGGGTCAGGCCCGTCTCACCGAGGCCGTGCACGGGCTCATCGGCCGGGCGCGCGAACTCGGCCTCACGGACCAGGAGTTCCTGGCCCTGGTCCACAACGGCCTGGCGAGCACGCCCGCCCTCGCGCCTCCCGGTCCGGGAGATCCGGCGCGCTGAACGGGCGATGCGTGAGCGCGGCCCGCAGGGGTCGCCTGTCCGCCCGGAATCAGTAACACGCGTGACATACGTGCCTGTTGAAGCATTCCCGATGTGATCATAGACTTCACCGCCGTCGGCTCCGGTTCACGTCCGCGTCCGTGATCCAGCTGCGTGGATGTGCGCGACCACCGGTGCGCTCCTCACGTCGGGCGGGGCCGCTGCTCGGCCTGCACCACTGCGAAACCCCGTACCCAGCCAGCCGGGAGAAGCATGTGAGAGCACGTCGCACGGCCACCTGGGCCGCCTCCGCCCTCGTCACCACCCTCGCGCTGACCGGCGTACTCGCCGGTCCCGCAGCCGCCTCCGCGCCCACCGAGGCGCAGGACCGCACGGGGCCGGTCGCCACCGCGCCCGACCCCGTCACACATCAGGAGAACGACCGCGTCCCCGAGGGCTCCCTCTGGACGCAGCACTACTTCCCGTCCTCGGACCGCTCCGGCACCGAACTGCACGCCGACGTGCTGCTGCCGGAGGGGCTGCCGAAGAAGGCCAAGGTGCCCGTCATCCTGTCGGTCGGCCCCTACTTCGGGCACTCCGGGCAGTCGGACGCCGAGGGCTGGACGCACACCGGCCCCTCCTCCCGCTTCCAGGACTTCATCGAGGGCACGGACCTGTTCGACCAGGGTTACGCCTTCGTCATGGTGGACCTGCGCGGCTTCGGCGGCTCCACCGGCTGCCTCGACTGGGGCGGCCCCGGCGAGCAGGCGGACGTGAAGGCGGCGATCGACTGGGCCGCGAAGCAGTCCTGGTCCACGGGGGCCGTGGGCCTGTACGGGAAGTCCTACGACGCCTCGACGGGTCTCATCGGCAACAACCTGGACCAGCGCGCCCTCAAGGCCGTCGTCGCCCAGGAGCCCGTCTGGGACATGTACCAGTACATCTACTCGAACGGCGTGCCCCGCCCGAACGTCACCGGCACCGCCAACGCCTACAACTCCATCGCCACGCTCGGCCAGCTGCCGGACGACGACCCGCACTACCTGGCCAACTCCCGTTACGAGGAGGACCATCCGGAGTGCCTGACGCAGAATGCGGCCGGTTACCGGATCGCCGACCAGAAGGACGCGTTCTGGACCTCACGGGACCTGGCGAAGGCGGCCAGGGGAACCGACACCCCGCTCTTCGTCACACAGGGCTTCATCGAGAACAACACCAAGCCCGAGGAGATGCAGGAGTACCTGGACAACCACAAGGGCCCCGAGCGCGGCTGGGTCGGCCAGTGGGAGCACGTACGCGGCGGTGACCGCACCAGTGACGGGCGCCTGTCCATGGGGCGTGAGGGCTGGTACGACGAGACACTCTCCTTCTACGACCAGTATCTCAAGGGCATCAGGCCCGCGGTCCGCTACCCGGCCTACTCCGTCGAGGACTCCACCGGCGCCTGGCGTGCCCAGAAGACCTGGCCGGTCGTGGAGCGTTCCGTCGAGCTGCCCCTCGGCGCCGGCTCGTACGTGGATGACGGCGGCCTCTCCTCCCTCGCCGCACTGGCGACGTCCGGACTGCCGGAACTCCGGGGGCGCGCAAAGGTGTCCGGGGAGTGGGACATGGAGAACGCTCCCACGCTCGACCCGGTGCTGCCGGAGGGCCTGGCCGAGGGACAGGCCAGGCTCCAGAGAACCGGGGCGGTCACATCGAGCTTCTTCGTGTGGTCCAAGGCGCTCAAGAAGGCCGTACGGGTCACGGGCACCCCGCAGATCTCCCTGACCGCCAAGGGGAAGGGGAACGTCATGCTCAAGCTGTACGACGTCGCCCCGGACGGCACCGCCGTCATGTTCGACGAGCAGGTCTCGCTGCTGGACACGGGCAGGCTCACCGTCGACCTCAAGGCGACCGACTGGACGCTGGCGGCCGGGCACGTCCTGGCGGCGGAGATCGGGTCCATCCGGACCGGCTCGTGGCGCGACACGCCCTCCGGCGAGAAGATCCAGGTCAAGGGGGCAAAGCTCCGGCTGGCCCTGGACGACCCGTCCGACGACGTCGCCACCGGAGGTGCCCGCTCGCCGTTCCTGGACACCTACCTGCGCCAGTACACGGTGGACCTGCCTGCCGGTCCCGCCACGTTCACGGTGGTCCCCGGCGGCCGCCTCTGACCCTCCGGAAGGCACCGCATGCGGGTGACGATGACGACGAGTGCCGCGGCACGGGCCGGCCGGGTGAACGAGGACTTCGCCGGCGCCGTGCCGACGGCGGCCGTGCTGGTCGACGGCGCCGGCATCCCCGGCTCCGAGTCCCTCTGCCGGCACGGCGTGGCCTGGTACGCCACGCGCCTGGGAAGCAGCCTTCTGGGCCTCCTGTCGCTGGTACCGGACCGCGGCCTCCCCGCGCTGCTGGCCGAGGCGATCGAGCAGGTGACGGACGTGCACCGGGACACCTGCGAGGTCGCCGACGTCATCGGTCCGTCGGCGGCCGTGGCCGTCCTGCGTCTGTCCGGCGGCCTCGTCGAGTACGCGGTGCTGGGTGACGCGACCGTCGTGCTCGACCGGACGGACGGCACGCCGCTCGTCGTCTCCGACCCCCGGGAGGTGGTCATCAGCCGGTCGTACGAGTCCGCGCTCGAAGCCACCTCCCGGGGCAGCGACGCCTACCACCGGGTTCTCCGGGACCTGCGGTCCAACCGGAACCGGCCGGGCGGTTTCTGGGTGGCCAAGGACGATCCGCGGGCCGCGGACGAGGCGGTCACCGGAAGCTGCCCGGTCTCCGGGCTGTCCGGTGCCGTCCTGCTCAGCAACGGCGCGAGCAGCATCGTGGACCGGTTCGGGATCTGCGACTGGCCGGAGGTCATGGCCGTCCTGGGGGCGAGCGGCCCCGACGAAATCATCCGCCGTGTCCGGCGGGCTGAGGCGCGCCATGCGGTGGCGCCGGACGATGCGACGGTCGCGCACTGCACCGGCCTCGACGGGGTCTGACGCCCGCCGGGGCCGGCCTCGGGCCCGGACCACGACCGCACTTCTGCCTCCCCCGGTCTCACCTGCTGACACGGTGACCGGTCAGGACTTGAGCCGGGCGGTGCGGCTCCCCCACAATGCCTGGCATGACCGCTGCTGCCGACTTCCTCGTGGGGCGCCTGCACGTCGACCTGTGTCGCCAGTCCAGCGCGACCTGTCGCGGCTGACGCCTGCCGGGCCCTTGGGGCCTCAGCGCCACCTGCCCTGAGCCTCCGGCGCATCCGCACCCCCCACGGCACCGCACCGCGGCCGATTCCCCCTGTGTCCTCGCGTGCCTCGGCGCGTACCTGAACGTACGCCGCCGGGCAGCTGCGGCATGCCCTGCGCGGCATGCCGGCACGCCGTCCTCCGCACCCCCTCCGGAGCCCCGTATGTCTGCCCTCACCTTCCATTGGTTCCTGCCCACGACCGGTGACAGCCGTCACGTCGTCGGCGGCGGCCACGGCTCGACGCCAGGCACCGCCGGCGGAGACCGCCCGGCCTCCATCGAGTACCTCGGCCAGATAGCCCGCACCGCCGAACAGCTCGGCTTCGTCGGGGCGCTCACCCCGACGGGCGCGTGGTGCGAGGACGCCTGGCTGACCACGGCCATGCTCACCCAGGTCACCGAGCGGCTGAAGTTCCTCGTGGCCTTCCGCCCCGGCCAGATCAGCCCGACGCTGTCGGCGCAGATGGCGGCGACCTACCAGCGGCAGTCCCACGGCCGGCTGCTGCTGAACGTCGTGACGGGAGGTGAGTCCGCCGAGCAGCGCGCGTACGGCGACTTCCTCGACAAGGACCAGCGCTACGCCCGTACCGGGGAGTTCCTGGACGTCGTGCGGCGGCTCTGGGCCGGTGAGACGGTCGACCACCATGGCGAGCATCTGCGGGTCGAGGGCGCCGCGTTGAACCGGCTGCCCGACCCGGTGCCGCAGATCTACTTCGGCGGCTCGTCACCCGCGGCCGGTGAGGTGGCGGCGCGGTACACCGATGTGTATCTGACCTGGGGCGAACCCCCGCAGCAGGTGAAGCAGAAGATCGACTGGGTGCGCTCGCTGGCCGCCGCCCAGGGACGCGACGTACGGTTCGGCATCCGTCTGCACACCATCACCCGGGACACCTCGGCGCAGGCGTGGGCCGAGGCGGAGCGGCTCCTGGCCGCGATGGACCCGGAGCGCGTCAAGGCCGTGCAGGAGGGCCTGGCGACCAGCGAGTCCGAGGGGCAGCGGCGGATGCGCGCGCTGCACAACAGCGGGGACACCGGCAATCTGGAGATCTACCCCAATCTGTGGGCGGGCGTCGGCCTGGTCCGGGGCGGTGCGGGCACGGCCCTGGTGGGCAGCCACACGGAGGTCGCCGACCTCATCGAGGAGTACCACCGGCTGGGCATCGAGGAGTTCGTCCTCTCCGGCGTGCCGCATCTGGAGGAGGCGTACTGGTTCGGCGAGGGGGTTCTGCCGGTGCTGGAGAAGCGTGGTCTGTGGCAGCACCCGGCCGGTCCGCGCCCCGTCGAGGCGGGCATCGTCCCGTTCGCGGGCCGTTGAGCGCCGCCCCCGTGCCCTCGGAGGCACGGCACAGCGATCCGCAGCCGGATCAGGAGTCCGCGGAGTCCACGTCCCCGGGCCGGCTGAGGACCGTGGTGTTCGCCAGCCTGCTGGGCACCACGGTGGAGTGGTACGACTTCTTCCTCTACAGCACCGCTGCCGGCCTGGTGTTCAACAAGCTGTTCTTCCCCACCGCCGACGGCACGGTCGGCACGATGCTGTCGTTCGCGACGTTCGCGGTGGGCTTCGTCGCCCGTCCGGTGGGCGGGCTGCTCTTCGGGCACCTCGGTGACCGGATCGGCCGTAAGCACACCCTGGCCTTCACCATGGGCCTCATGGGCGTCTCCACCGCGCTCATCGGCCTGCTGCCCACGTACCAGCAGGTCGGTGTCCTCGCTCCCGCTCTGCTCCTGGTCCTGCGTGTCGCCCAGGGCGTGGCGCTGGGCGGGGAGTGGGCCGGGGCGGTGCTGCTGGCCGTGGAGTACGGGCCGCCAGGGCGCAAGGGCCGGTTCGGCAGCTACCCGCAGATCGGGCTGGCGCTCGGACTCGCCCTGGGCACCGGGGTGTTCGCCCTGCTGAGCAATGTGCTCAGCGAGTCGGCGTTCATCGACTACGGATGGCGCATCGCCTTCCTCATCAGCCTGGTGCTCGTCGTGGTCGGGCTGACCGTACGTCTGAAGATCGACGAGACGCCCGCCTTCAAGGCCGCACGCCGCCTCCAGGAACTGCCGCGCGCGGCACCGCTGGTGGAGCTGTGGCGTGAGCCCGCCGCGCGCCGGCACGTGGTGCTGGGCATGCTCGCACGGTGGGGCGAGGGCGCGGCCTTCAACACCTGGGCGGTCTTCGCCATCACGTACGCGACCGGGACGCTCGCCCTGGACCGTACTCCGGTGCTGCTCGCGGTGACGGCCGCGGCGCTCGTCATGGCCGCGATGATCCCGGTGTCCGGGTCCGCCGTCGACCGTTACGGTGCCCGCCGGGTCTACCTCGTGGGCATGGCCGCCTTCACCGTCTCGGTCCTCCCTGCGTTCTGGCTCTTCGGCACGGGCGGGACCTGGGCGTTCGCGGCGGCCCTCGTCGTGACGCTGGGGATCGTGCACGGCTCCTTCTACGGCGCCCAGGGCACCCTGTTCGCCGGCCTGTTCGCCACACCGGTCCGGTACACGGGCATGTCGTTCGTCTACCAGATGTCCGGCATCTTCGCGTCCGGCATCACTCCGCTGATCATGACCGCGCTCCTGGCGCTCGGTACGGGCAGCCCCTGGTGGGCCTGCGGCTACCTGGCGCTGACCGGCGTGGTGAGCGTATGGGCGACCGGCCGGCTGCGGGACGGGGACCAGCACGTTCCGACCGGGCGGACGGCACCGGCCCCCTCCTCGCCGGCGGACCCGTCCGTCCTGGTGGAGGCGGGCGCGGGAAGTGCCGGGAGCAGCCGGGCCTGAGTCCTCGGCACGGACCGGGCGGCGAGCCGAGGCCCGGGCGCAGCGGCGAGCCGCGCCCCGGCCTCGGCTCGCCGCTGTGCCCGGGCCGGGGGCGGGCCGTCAGGTGCCCGGCCTCAGCCGGGACCACAGCTCCCGTTCCACCTCCGTCGGCGGAACGTGGGCAGCCAGGCGCTCCGGGTGACCCGGGGGAAGGCGGGCGGGGGCCTCGTGCGCGCCCGTCCGCCGGGACGGCCCGTCCTCCTGCCACAGCCAGGCTGCCGGAATCCCCCACAGGCCGCAGCCGATGGAGAAGAGGCCCGGCCCCATCAGGGCCAGCAGCTCGGCCCAGTGCTGTCTGCCGGACACGGGGCCCTCACCCGAACGCGGGGAGGTCGAGGTGTTCGCGCAGGGTGGTGCCCCGGTACTCGGTGCGGTAGACGCCGCGTTCCTGGAGTTCCGGGACGAGCTTGTCGACGATGTCCGTGACGGAGGCCGGAAGCAGGTGCGGCAGGAGGTTGAAGCCGTCGACCGCGCGGGTGTCGACGTAGCGGGTCCACTCGTCGGCGACGGACGAAGGGGTACCGACGAACGACGGGTGTCCCGGGGACACTTCGAGCGCAAGCTCGCGTATGGACAGACCGCGTTCGGCCGCGAGGTCCCGCCACTTCTGGATCTGCGCCGCCTTGCCGCTGCGGCGCTCGATGGAGATCGTGCCGCGTGAGGGGTCGAGTTCCTCCTCGCTGGGCTCGATGTCGGGCAGCGGGCCGTCCGGGTCGTAGGCGGACAGGTCGGTGCCCCAGTACTGCTCGAAGAAGGCGATGGCCCGCACTCCGTTGACCTGCTCGCCACGCACCCAGCGTGCCTTCTCCTCCGCGTCGGCCGCGGTGTCACCGAGGACGACGCTCGCTCCCGGCAGGATCCGCAGCGAGTCCGGCGTCCGGCCGTGGCGGGCCAGCCGGTCGCGCAGGTCGGCGGCGTACGCGACGGCCTTGCCGTATTCGGTGTTGGCGGAGAACACCACGTCGGCGTGGCGGGCGGCGAGTTCACGGCCGCCGTCGGAGTCCCCGGCCTGGAACAGCACCGGGCGGCCCTGCGGGCTGCCGGGCACGGTGGCGGTCGCGCGCAGTGACACGAGGTCGGTGTCCCGCTCCACCTGGCTGATCGAGCCGGGGCGCGCCCAGCTCGCGGCGTGGCCGTCGGACGCGACGGCGTCCGGCGCCCAGGACGCCCACAGCTCCTTGGCGGCTTCGACGAACTGTCCGGCGCGCTCGTAGCGGCGTTCGTGCTCCAGCCAGCCGCCGTGCCGGAAGTTGGCCCCGGTCCAGGCGTTGTCGGTGGTGACGATGTTCCAGCCGGCCCGGCCCTCGGACAGCAGGTCCAGGCTGGCCAGCCGGCGAGCCAGGTCGGCCGGATAGTTGTACGTGGTGTTCTGGGTGGCCACCAGGCCGATCCGTTCGGTCACGGCGGCGAGCGCGGACAGCTGGGTGATCGCGTCGGGCCGGCCCGCCACATCGAGGTCGAAGACCTTGCCGCGGTTCTCCCGTACCCTCAGGCCCTCGCCGAGGAAGAACGCGTCGAACAGGCCTCGCTCCAGGGCCCGTGCGATGTCGGCGAACGTCTCGAACTCCGTGTGCGAGGGTGCGTGCGGATCGGTCCAGATCAGCTGGGGCCCGACGCCTGTGAAGAAGACGCCGAGGTGGATCTGGGGACGGGGATTCTGTTCGGTCATGGCACTCACCTCAGGCGTTCGTGGCCGCCGCGGCGGCGTATCGGTTGGCGGGACGGGCAAGGCCGAGCGATTCGCGCAGCGTGGTGCCGGCCCGGGGCACACGCTGCGGCCCCGCCCCGGCCACCTGCGGCAGCACCCGCTCGGCCAGCACCGGCAGGTCGACGGCGAGTACGGCCGGATGCAGCCTGACCCCGTCGACCGACTCGGCCAGCTCGCGCAGCAGGTCGAGCAGTGACTCCGGGGAGCCGACGTGGCGCAGCCGTCCGGACTCCGGCCATGCGGCGGCACCGTCCAGCTCGGCGAGCCGGTCCGTGGCCGGGACAGCCGCGTCGAGGACCACCTCCACCTCGGCGAAGACCAGTGGCGCGCCCGCCTCCCTGGCCGTGGCCGCGCGGGCCGCGACCGCGGCGGGATCCGGCCGCCCGACCAGGACCACGTCGGCGCGGGCGTCGGCGTCCAGCACGTCCGGGGTGAGGACGACGATCTGGCCCTGCGGCGGACGTGGAGTGATCAACGGCCCCTTGACGGTGAAGGTCGCTCCTTCGAAGTCGATGTGGTGCACCCGTCGCGAGTCCAGGAACCGTCCGCTCGCCACGTCCTTGATGACCGCGTCGTCCTCCCACGAGTCCCACAGGGCGCGGGCGGTGTCGATGACATCGGCGGTCTCACGGACGAGCGCGGCGGCGGAGGGCGCCGCTCCCCCGACGGTGGCGAGGTCGTCCCGGCCCGCCGCCGCACCGACCACCCAGCCGGCCCTGCCGTGCGAGGCGTGGTCCAGACTCGCCAGCTGGGTGGCGAGGTGGAACGGTTCCGTCGTGGCGACGTGCAGGGTGGGCGCGAGGCCGATCCGGTCGGTCAGGGGCGCGGCGTACGAGGCACGGGTCCCGGCCTCCAGCCGTCCGGCCGGCTCCGGGCCCGCGCCGGGCGGCAGGGGTGAGTCGGCGAAGGTGACGAGGACGAAGCCCGCGTCCTCGGCCGCGGCGACCACATCGCGCAGCGCACGGGGGCCGAGGACGGCACCCGGCGGGCGCCCGGAGTGGCGCCAGGCGGCGGGGTGTGCGCCGTCGCCGTCGACTTCCAGGGCGAGGCGCAGTCCGGCGAACCCGGCATCGCGGTCAGTCATGGGGTGGTACCTCCGGTCGAAGTGGAGTCAGGTGCGTACGAGTTGGCAGGGGACGGGGCGGGGGTGTGCGCGGCGGCGGGAGGGCGGTGTGCGGGAACTGCCCGGTCATGGAGGGGCGTTGAGGCGGCCGTCCGCTGCCGGGACAGCCACAGCGCCACCGCGAGTGCGGCGAGGACGGCCGCCGCGGCGCCCGACGCCATGCCCCAGCGCACCCCGGCGTGCTGGGACACCCAGCCGATCACCGGACCGCCGATCGGGGCCCCGCCCATCGAGATCACGGTGTAGACGGCCATCACCCGCCCGCGCATCGCGTCGCTGACCTCCGACTGGACGAAGGCGCTGACCGCCGTGTTGAGCGTCATCAGCACGAATCCGGCCGGCAGCAGCAGGGCGAGGAAGGTGACGTACGTCGGCATGAAGGCGGCCAGCACCTCGCACAGCCCGAACAGCACCGCACCGGTGACCACCGTCCGTACCTTGGGCGAGGCCCGGCGTGTGGCCACGAGCGTTCCGGCGATCGTGCCGATCGACAGGGCGGTCGACATGAACCCGAGACCGCTGGAGCCGACGTCGAAGACCCGGCCGGCGAACAGCGTGAGGGTCGTGGAGAAGTTCAGGGCGAAGGTGGAGACCAGGCCGAAGACCGCGAAGACGGCGATCAGTTCGGGCCGCGCACCGACGTAACGCAGCCCGGCCACGCCCGCTCCCACCCAGGGGGGCCGCTCACTGCCGGCCGGTCTCGGCTGGGGACGGATCGTCAGCAGGCCCGCGAGAACCACCGCGAAGGACACGGAGTTCACCGCGAACACCCCGCCCGTGCCGATCAGGGCGATCAGCACTCCGGCGACGGCGGGGCCGATCAGCCGGGCCGCGTTCAGGGACAGGATGTTCAGCCCCGCCGCGTTGGTGATCAGGGATGTCCCGACCAGCTCCGTCACGAAGGAGAGCCGGGCGGGGTTCTCCACCGTGAACACACAGCCCAGGCAGAACGACAGCACGTAGATCAGCCACAGCGGCGCGTTCCCGGACAGGACGGTGACCGTCAGGAGCAGCGCCTGGAGCGCGTACAGGGACTGCGCCCACAGCAGCAGGGTGCGTCGGTCGTACCGGTCGGCGAGCACCCCTCCCCACAGACCGAACGCCAGGACCGGGGCGAACTGCAGCCCCGCCGCCCAGCCGACGGCGGTCCCGCTGTGGGTCAGGTTCAGCACGAACCAGTCCAGCGCCACCCCCTGCATCGCGGTGCCGGTGTTGCTGATCAGGCCCGTGCTCCAGTAGATCCGGTAGTCACGCACCCGCAGTGCGGCGAAGACGCCTGGTCGTGCGGTGCTCTTGGGCACCGTGATCCTCTCGGTCAGGTGTGCGGGCATGCCGGATTCGGCGGTTGCCCCGCACGGGGCTCGCGGCAGACGTCGGCGCGGGAGAAGGGAGTGCGGACGCACGGGGGCACGCGGGCTGTCACTGGGGGCGCGCGGTCAGACTGCGGCGCGGACCGGAGCGAGCGGCCTGTATGTGCTCAGCGGCGCGGAGCGGTCCTCGGACACAGCGCGCTGCTCACCCTGAGGAGGTCGACGTGGCGCCGGGCGACCAGCGGCCCGGAGGCCCCGGCGTGGGACGGCACACTACTGTCGCACTCGCGGGAGGATCGCGTCTGCATGCGCCGGTCACCTCACAGCCGTCGGGTGGGTCAGCGGCACGACGGGAGCCGCTGATGCGTGTGATCTCTTCACGTTATCCGTTCGACCACGGTTGAACAATGCCGTGCCGTGAGCCGCCAAGGCTTCCTTCTCATACCGGTGTTCGAGCTGATACGTTGCGTGGCACCGTCCCCGGTGGACGATGCCACATGTGTGAAAGGACCGCGCCTCCCATGCCGTACCAGCCGAATGCCGCCGGGGCCACGCCCCCGAGCCGGGCTGCTGGTATGCACCGCGCGGGATTTTTCCGGCCCCGCCTCTCGGCCCGTCGGCACATCGATCTGCACCGCGTCTCCAGCGCCATCTGTCAGGCCTGACGTCATTACCGCCTGACCGGCCCGCGTCACGGCCTGGCCTGTTCCTGCGTACAGAACTGTCTTCGCAGGTCATCCTCCGTGCCCGGGCGATTCCCCCTTTTCTGGAGAAACGCCGATGTCCGGACCACGTTCCCAGCACCGCTCCGCCCTTGCCGCACTCGCCGCCGTCACCGTCCTGTCGCTCTCCGCCACCGCCTGCTCCTCGTCCTCCGCGGACGACGCGGGCGGCTCGACCCCGCACTCCGGGGGCCATCTGACCTTCGCCCTGGCATCCGACCCGATCTGCGTCGACCCGCAGCAGGCGGGCAACAACGACGCGATCTACCCGGCCCGCCAGTTGGTGGACTCGCTGACCGACCAGGACCCGAAGACGGGGAAGATCGTGCCCTGGCTGGCGAAGTCCTGGGAGGTGAGCGAGGACGCGACGACGTTCACCTTCCACCTCCGTGAGGGGGCCACCTTCAGCGACGGCACCCCCGTGAACGCCGCCTCGGTGAAGAGCAACTTCGACGGAGTCATCGGGCTGGGGGCGGAGGCTGTCCTCGGCAGCAGCTATCTGGCCGGCTACAGGAGCACCAAGGTCGTCGACGAGTACACCGCCGAGGTCACCTTCTCCGCCCCCAACGCGCAGTTCCTGCAAGCGACATCGACGTTCACGCTCGGGCTGCTCGCCGAGTCGACGGTCAAGCTGCCCGCCGACGAACGGTGCACGGACAACCTGGTCGGCTCCGGGCCGTTCACCCTCGTCGACTACACACCGAACAAGTCCGTGGAGGAGCGCAGGCGCGCGGGATACGACTGGGGCTCCTCGCTGTGGAGCCGCAAGGGCCCCGCCTATCTGGAGAAGCTGTCCTTCAAGGTGATCCCCGAGTCGGGGGTGCGCACCGGAAGCCTGCAGTCCGGCCAGGTCGACGCGGTGGGCGGAGTGGCGCCGCAGGACGAGGACGGGCTGAAGGGCGCCGGTTTCGTGCTGCAGAGCCGGGCCAACCCGGGGCTTCCGTTCGCGCTGTCGCCGAACGTGGCGCGGCCGGTCACCAAGGACATCAAGGTCCGTCAGGCGATCCAGAAGGCCCTGGACCGTCAGGAGATCGTCGACACGGTCCTGAGCGGCAGCTACAAGCCGGCC
Organism: Streptomyces sp. NPDC102451; assembly: GCF_044765485.1. Taxonomy (NCBI): domain Bacteria; kingdom Bacillati; phylum Actinomycetota; class Actinomycetes; order Kitasatosporales; family Streptomycetaceae; genus Streptomyces; species Streptomyces sp. NPDC102451. The sequence continues at coordinate 178,116 of NZ_JBIWKD010000012.1, forward strand.
ACGAGTTCACTGGCAAGCACCACGGCCGACTACACCGATCTGGGCGACCGGCTCGGCCACGACGCCGCGGGCGCCGCGAAACTGCTCGACGAGGCCGGTTGGAAGACCGGCTCGGACGGCATCCGTACGAAGAACGGGAAGAAGCTCTCCCTCAAGGTCGTGTGGGCGTCCAACTTCGGCCCCAACCAGACCGCCCTGGAGCTGATCCAGCAGCAGCTCAAGAAGGCCGGGATCCAGATCACCCTGCAGTCCTCCACCATCGGGGACTTCGTCGCGCTCCGGCAGAAGGGTGACTACGACTTCTCCTGGGGCAACTCGACCCGGGTGGACCCCGACATCCTGCGGACCGGGTTCTCCAGCAAGCTGCTCAACTTCGGCCACCTCTCCGACGGCGAACTGGACGGCCTCCTGGACAAGCAGGCATCCGCGAGCGACCCGGCCCGGCGCGCCGAGTACGTGGCGCAGGCCCAGCAGACCGTGCTGGGCAAGGCGTACCAGATCCCGGTGTTCGAACTCACCACCGTCCTGGGCCTGTCCGAGAAGGTCCACGACCTGGACTTCGAAGCCTCGTCCAGGCTGCAGTTCCACGACACGTGGCTGTCATGAGGAAGTATCTGGCGCGACGGCTGGCGCAGGCGGTGTTCGTCCTCTGGGCGGCGTTCACCCTGTCCTTCGCGGTGCTGTACCTGCTGCCCGGCGACCCGGTGTCGATCATGGCGGCAGGCGGCGGCGAGACCAACGACATCAGCCCGGAGCAGCTCGCCGAGCTGAAGAAGTCGTACGGACTCGACAAGCCGGTCGTCGAGCAGTACGGCACCCAGCTCTGGCACGCGCTCCAGGGGGACTTCGGGACCTCGGTGCAGAGCGGCGACGAGGTGGGTCATCTCATCGCCACGAGCCTGCCGGCCACGCTGGAGCTCACCTCCGCGGCCCTGCTGCTGGCCCTGGCCCTGGGCGGGGGCGTGGCACTCCTCGGTACGTACACCCGGTGGCGCTGGCTGCGGCAGGCGCTGCTGTCGCTGCCGGCGCTCGGTGTGTCCGCGCCGACGTTCCTGGTCGGGCTGGTGCTGGTGCAGTTCTTCTCGTTCCGGTGGGGCCTGCTGCCCGCCATCGGCAACGAGGGCTTCGACAGTCTGGTCCTGCCGGTGATCACCCTGTCCCTGCCCGCCGGTGCGGTGATCGCCCAGGTCTTCGCCAAGAGCCTGCGGACCACGCTGGCCGAGCCCTACGTCGAGACCGCGCTGGCCAAGGGCGCGAGCCGGGCGCGTGTGCACTTCCGGCACGCCACCCGCAACGCGTCCATCCCCCCGCTGACGGTGCTGGGCGTGCTGGTCGGCAATCTGCTGGCGGGCTCGGTGGTCGTGGAGACGGTGTTCTCCAGGACCGGGGTGGGGCGGATCACCGCCACGGCGGTGAGTGCCCAGGACATTCCGGTGGTCCAGGGACTGGTGGTGTTCGGCGCGCTGGTGTTCGTCCTGGCGAATCTGGCGGTCGATCTCGTCTATCCGCTGCTCGATCCGAGGATCACGACGGCCGGGGCGGTGGCGCCATGACCGAGCTGATGACCGCCGAGGCGCTGACCGGCACGCCGAAGGGCACGCGCCCGCCGGCCCCCGACCAGGCGGTGCGGGAGGGGGCGGGGGAACGGGCCCGGCGCCTGGGCAGGTTCCTGCTGCGCTCCCCCGGGCTGGTGCTGTCGGTCGTGCTGGTGGCGCTGGTGATCGTGGCGGCGTTCTTCCCGGGCGTGTTCACCTCGCAGGATCCGTTGTCCGGGGTTCCCCGGGAGAGGCTTCAGGGCCCCGGTGCGGACCATCTCTTCGGCACCGACCAGCTGGGCCGTGATCTGTTCGCCAGGGTGGTGCACGGCTCCGCGCTGTCGCTCCAGGCGACCGTGGTCGCGGTGGCCGTGGGCCTGCTGGTGGGGTCACTGGCCGGACTGCTGGCGGGGTACCTCGGCGGTCGTGTCGACGATGTGCTGATGCGTGCCGCCGACGTCCTGCTGGCCATCCCGAGCCTGCTGCTGTCGCTGGCCGTGGTGACCGCGCTGGGCTTCGGGACGGTCAAGGTCGCCATCGCCGTGGGCATCGCGAGCGTGGCGACTTTCGCCCGGGTCATGCGCTCCGAGGTCCTGCGGGTGCGCGGTGCGGTGTACGTGGAGGCGGCACGCTCCTCCGGGGCCCGCTGGTTCACGGTGCTGTTCCGGCATGTGCTGCCGAACTCCGCGGGTCCGGTACTGGTGTACGCCGCCCTCGACTTCGGCGCCGTCATCCTGCAGGTGTCCGCGCTCAGTTTCCTGGGCTACGGCGCCGTCCCGCCGGCCCCCGAGTGGGGCTCGCTGGTGTCGGGCGGCCGCGACTACCTGGCCACGGCCTGGTGGCTGACCACCCTGCCCGGCCTGACCATCGCGGCCACCGTACTGGCCGCCAACCGGATCTCCCGTGCACTGGACGGGGAAGGCAGGGAGACACGATGAGCGACGAACCACTCCTCGACGTACGTGGCTTGCGGGTGTCCTACCGCACCCGCTCGGGCATCGTTCCGGCCGTGCGCGGAGTCGACCTGACCGTGGGGGCGGGCGAGGTCGTGGCCGTGGTCGGCGAATCCGGCTCCGGCAAGAGCACGACGGCGCACTCGGTGATCGGGCTGCTGCCGGCCGGTGGCGAGGTGCGGGGCGGGCAGGTCCTCTTCGACGGTGTCGATCTGGCCCTGGTCGAGGACAAGGAGCTCCGGGCACGCCGCGGCCGCGACATCGGGCTGATCCCGCAGGATCCGATGGTGTCGCTCAACCCCGTGCAGCGCATCGGGGCCCAGGTCGCCGAGGTGCTGCTGATCCACGGGCTCGCCGACCGGGACACCGCGGCGGCACAGGCCGTGGAGATCCTCGGCCAGGCCGGTCTGCCCGACCCCGGCGTACGGGCCCGGCAGTATCCTCACGAGCTCTCCGGCGGGATGCGGCAGCGGGTGCTGATCGCCATCGCGGTGGCCGCCAGGCCCCGGCTGGTCATCGCCGACGAGCCGACCAGCGCCCTGGACGTCACTGTGCAGCGGCAGATCCTGGACCACATCGGAAACCTCACCCGGGAGTCGGGCACCGCCGTGCTGCTGATCACCCATGACCTCGGGGTCGCGGCGGACCGCGCGCAGCGGATCGTGGTCATGGCCCAGGGTGAGGTCGTCGAGACGGGCTCCACGGAGCAGGTGCTGAACGACCCACGGCATGCCTATACGCAGCAGTTGCTGGCCGCCGCGCCGAGCCTGGCGGGAGGCCGGCTGGTGGCCAGGCGCCGGGATGCCCCCGGACCGTCCGGCGTACCGGCGGGCGCGGCACCGGACAATCCGCGCAGGGCCGACGGGGCCACGGATCTCGTCGTCGCCCGTAACCTCGTGAAGACGTTCCCGCTGCCTGTCGGGACGGGCGGGCCGGGCGGCTCCCGGACACTGCGGGCGGTCGACGACGTCAGTTTCCGCATCGGCCGCGGCGAGACGTTCGCGCTGGTCGGCGAGTCGGGTTCCGGCAAGTCCACCACGGCGCGCCTCGTGGTGCGGCTGGCGGATCCGTCCGAGGGCGCCATCACCTTCGACGGGCGGGACATCACCCGGCTGCGCGGCGGCAAGCTGCGCCGGCTCCGGCGGCGGATGCAGATCGTGTACCAGAGCCCGTACGCGTCACTGGACCCGCGCCAGTCCGTCGCGGAGGTGATCGCCGAGCCCCTGCGGGCGTTCGGCGTCGGCAGCCGCAGGGAGCGGTCGCAACGGGCGTCCGACCTGCTGGAACGGGTGTCGCTGCCGTCATCCGTGCTGCGCCGCAGGCCGTCCGAACTGTCCGGCGGCCAGCGGCAGCGGGTGGCCATCGCCCGGGCGCTCGCCCTGGAACCCGACCTGGTCGTGTGCGACGAGCCGGTGTCGGCGCTGGACGTGTCCGCGCAGTCGCAGATACTGGAGCTGCTCGTGGATCTCCAGCGTGACCTGGGCCTGAGCTACCTCTTCATCTCCCACGACCTAGCCGTGGTGCGCCAGATCGCCGACCGGGTGGGGGTGATGCGGCACGGACGTCTGGTCGAGACGGGCACGACGGACGACATCTTCGCGGCGCCGGCCGATCCGTACACGAAGGAGCTGCTCGCCGCCATCCCCGGCAAGCAGCGGGTGGCCGCCGCTCACTGAACCCCGGGCCCCGTGCGCGGGGTTCAGGGACCGAGGGGCGGCTTCGACGCAAGGAGCACTGCATTGGACGTCCACGCATCGCTGACCGACGTGGTCGGCAACACGCCGCTGGTGCGGCTGAACCGTGTCACCGGCGCGGCGCCCGCACCCGTCTACGTAAAACTGGAGTACGTCAATCCGGGCGGCAGCGTTAAGGACCGCATCGCTCTGTCGATGGTCGAAGCGGCCGAGGAGGCCGGGCAGTTGCTGCCGGGCGGCACCATCGTCGAGGGCACCTCGGGCAATACGGGAGTCGGCCTCGCCATGGTCGCCGCGCAGCGCGGCTACCGTTGCGTCTTCGCGATCCCGGAGAAGAGCAGCGCCGAGAAGATCGCCGTACTGCGCGCCTACGGTGCCGAGGTCATCGTCTGCCCCAGCGATGTGCCGCGCGAACATCCCGCTCATGTGCACTCCGTCGCCGACCGTGTCGCCGCGGAGACCCCGGGCGGCTGGCTGGCGAACCAGTACGACAACCCGGCCAATCCCCGGGCCCACTACCGCACCACGGGGCCGGAGATCTGGCGGCAGACCGACGGGCTCATCACCCACCTGGTGTCCGGGATCGGCACCGGCGGCACCATCACCGGGACCGGCGAGTATCTCAAGGAGGTGAGTGGTGGCCGGGTGACGGTAGTCGGCGCCGACCCGGAGGCCTCGCTCTACTCCGGCGGTGACGGCAGCCCGTACTACGTGGAGAGCATCGGCCGGTACCGCCACCCCGAGACGGTGGACGACACCTGGCCGCAGTCCTACCACCCTGCGGTCGTGGACCGGTTCGAGCGGGTCAGCGACCACGACTCCCTGCTGACCGCCCGGCGCCTGGCCCGGGAGGAGGGGCTGCTGGTCGGCGGCTCCGCGGGCACCGCGGTCGCCGCCGCTCTGCGGGTGGCCGCCGGACTGGGCCCGGACGACCTCGTGGTGGTCCTGCTGCCGGACTCCGGCCGTAACTATCTCTCCAAGGTCTTCGACGACGACTGGCTCCGCGGCCTCGGTCTGCTGGACGACGACGTGCCCGCCGAGCCCGACCCCACGACGGACGGCCTCGGCCGGATCACGGACGGCCGGATCGCAGGCGGTGCCCTGTGAGCACGGAGCGGCTCCTCGACGCGGATGTCCTGCCGGCGCACGGCGGCCCGACGGCCCCCGGTGACGGCGCGGTACGGTGGGTCGCCGCCACCTGGGACCACCCCGACGCACTGGCCCTGCGCAACCGGATGGACGCCGAACTACGGCCTCGTTACGCGCCCTTCGACGCTCAGCGCGCGGGTCGGCGGCCCGGGCCGCCGACCGCCGGGGAGATCGCCGTCACCTGGCTCGCGTACGAGGACGGTCGGCCGCTGGCGACGGCCTCCCTGAGACTGCTCACCCAGCGGGACATCGAGAGCCTCTACGAGGTCAAGCGCGTCTACGTGCATGACGAGCACCGCGGTCGCGGCCTGGCCAGGGCGGCGCTCGACGCGGTGGAGAGCAGTGCCCGGGCGCTCGGCGTGACCCGGCTCTCCCTGCAGACCGGAAAGCTGCAGCCGGAGGCCATGGGGCTCTACGAACGGCAGGGCTGGCACCGGATCCCCTGCTATCCGCCCTACGACGCCGACCCGTTCAGCATCTGCTTCGGCAAGCACGTCTGACACGTCCGGGCCCGGCTCACGTATCTCACGTACACCACACGAAGGAGCGAACATGACTGTCCAGGACGTCGGCGTCGACCAGTCTGATTTCGTCAAGGACTGGGAGCAGTGGCACCGTGAGCACGAGGAGGTGCTCGCGGGACCGCACGGGTTCCTCGCCATCACCAGCCTGCACTGGCTGAGCGCCGATCCCACCCGCTTCGAGGACGCCCCCGGAGCCTGGTCGACCACGCCCGACGGAGTGGTGGTCGAGCTGGCGGAGGGCGAGGAACTCACCGTCGACGGCGTGGCGGTGAGCGGCCGGTACGACTTCGGCGTCATCGGCGAGAGGGAGAGCCTGTACCCGGGATTCGGCGACGCGGTGATCGAGGTCGCCAAGCGCGGCGGACACGACATCCTGCGTCCCCGCCACCCCGGGAACGCTCTGCGTACCGCGTTCACCCGGACCCCCGCCTACGCCCCCGATCCCCGCTGGGTGCGCACCGGCCGCTTCGTTCCCTTCGACGCGCCGCGCGCCGTGACCGTCGGCGCGGCGGTCGAGGGCCTGGAACACGTCTACGACTCCCCCGGCCAGGTCGAGTTCGAGCTGGACGGCACGGTTCACCGGCTCACGGCGTTCAACGGCAGAGCCGCCGGAAGTCTGACGGTGCTGTTCACGGACGCGACCTCAGGGGTGACCACCTACGCGGCGAACCGCTCCCTGCCGGTCGCGGCTCCCGACGCCGAGGGCAGGGTGACGCTCGACTTCAACCGTGCCGCGAATCTTCCCTGCGCCTACACCGACCTGGCGACCTGCCCGCTGCCACCGGCGGAGAACCGGCTGCCGGTCGCGATCGAGACGGGCGAGAAGATCCCTCTGGAGCGCGGCGGAAAGCCCTGACGTCGCACGGCTCCCCGGCTCGTCCCCACCACAGGGACGAGCCGGGGACCTTTACGCCAGGGATCCGGCGTCACTCGTCTCCGGCTCGGGCAGCGGATCCGGCTCGCTGAGCTGTTCGCGCAGATAGTTCCAGACCACCGCGATCAGCGCGGCGGCCGGTACGGCGAGCAGGCTGCCCACGATGCCGGCCAGGCTGCCGCCGAGCGTCACCGCGAGCAGGACCACAGCGGCGTGCAGACCGAGTCCGCGGCTCTGGATCATCGGCTGGAACACGTTGCCCTCGAGCTGCTGCACGACGACGATGATCGCCAGCACGATGAGCGCGTCGGTCGGTCCGTTGGACACCAGGGCGATGAGTACGGCGACGAAGCCGGCGAACAGGGCCCCGACGATGGGTACGAACGCGGACACGAAGGTCAGCACCGCCAGCGGGAGCACCAGCGGCACTCCCACGATCCACAGGCCGAGGCCGATGAGGACCGCGTCGAGCAGGCCGACATAGGCCTGGGAACGCACGAATCCGCCGAGTGTCTCCCAGCCGCGCTCCGCCACGGCCGGCACATCGGTGGCGAACCTGCCGGGCAGCTGACCCGCGAGCCAGGGCAGGAATTTGGGGCCGTCCTTGAGCATGAAGAACATCAGGAAGACCGCCAGCACGGCGGTGACGACCCCGTTGACCACGGTGCTCACGCCGGTGACGACCGTGGTGACCATGCTGCCCAGGCTGTCCTGGATGCGGGCGGTCGCGGAGTCGAACGCACCGGTGATCTGGTCGTCGCTGATGTTGAGCGGTGGCCCGGAGGCCCACTCGCGCACCTTCTGGATGCCTCCGACCACGCCGTCGGCCAACTCCCCGGACTGGGAGGCCACCGGCACCGCGATCAGCGCCACGACCCCCACGGCGACGACGAGGAACAGTACCGTCACGAGTGAGGCCGCGAGTGCCGGAGGCCACCCGCGCCGGCGGAGGTGGCGGGCTATGGGCCACGTCAGGGTGGTGAGCAGCAGGCCGACCACGAGCGGCCAGATGACCGACCACATCCGCCCCAGCGCCCACACCGCCACGACGGCCATGGCAAGGACCAGGAGCAACTCGCCCGAGACACGGGCCGAGACGCGGAGGGCGGCGCGGGTCTTGCCGGAGTTCAACGTGACAGACATGTGCCTCAGCCTATGGGCCGCAGGATCCGCCTGTGGTGTCAGGTCCCTCTCAAGTCCTCCGAGGACAACGGTGGCGGCGGACGGCCCCGGCCCTGATGCGCCGCCCGTCGTGCGGCCTGCTGTGACAGGCATTGACACGGCGACTGCCCGTACTTAACGTGGCGCCCCGTCATTACATCGATGTAAATACGCGTGTGGTCCCCATCCCCCAACGGGCTCAGGCCCGGAAGGAAGCCTCACTGGAGCGACGGCACCGGAGCCACGGCCACGTTCACCGGTACGCGCATCGCTCTGCTGTCCGTCAAGGACACCGGCAACGGTTACGCGGCCGTGAGCATCGACGGCGGAGCCGAGCAGACCGTGGACTTCCACGGCCCCATCCGCATCGGAGAGGCCGTGCAGTACAGGAGCCCGCGGCTGGGATACGGCGAACACACCCTCCGTGTGCGGGTGACCGGTCAGCACAACGCCCAGTCCCAGGGATCCTTCGTGAGCGTCGACCGCGCCGAGGTCTACGTCGACTGAGTCCGCACACGCCGGCCGTCGGCGGGGGCGCCGGCGGCCGGTGTCCTGATCGTGTTGACCACCCCCGGCAGGCGTGCTGGAGTCGGCACGTGGACAGCATCCCCGCCAACCGGCGGCTATGGAACCGGATCAGCAGCGCCTACCAGCACGAGCACGACCCGCAGATCGGCGCCGCACCCCGGCTGTGGGGCATGTACTCCATCCCCGACGCGCACCTGCACGCCCTCGGCGACGTCACCGGCAAGCGCGTCCTCGAGCTCGGCTGCGGTGCCGGCCAGTGGTCCAGGGCGCTCGCCGCCGAGGGCGCCGCCGTGGTCGGGCTCGACCTGTCCGAGGCCCAACTCGCCGCAGCGGCCGACGCGATGGGTGCGGCCCGCTATCCGCTGGTGCAGGGCGCGGCGGAACAACTCCCCTTCGCCTCCGACAGCTTCGACCTGGTGTTCTGCGACTTCGGTGGGCTCAGCTGGGCGCCTCCGCACCTGGCCGTCCCGCAGGCAGCACGCGTCCTGCGCTGAGGCGGACGCCTGGTGTTCAACGTCGCCAGCCCATGGTTCGAAGCTTGCTACGACGAAGCCGCCGGCCGCGTGACCACGACGATGCAGCGGGACTACTTCGGGCTGAACACCATCGCCGAAGGCGACGGCGCGACCAGCTATCAGCTCACCTACGGCGACTGGGTCAAGGTCCTGCGCGGCGCGGGGCTCATCATCGACGACCTCATCGAGCCGCGGCCCGGACCCGGAACACCCAACGGCTACAACGAAACCGACCCGCCGGACTGGGCACACCGCTGGCCGGCGGAACTCCTCTGGGTGACCCACAAACCGTGAGTTCCGCCGTGCCGAGACGCGAAGGCGCCCCTGGCATCCCCTCGCCGGGCAGGCGCTACCTTCAAAACCCAGACGAAAGACCCTAGCCCCGCCGGCGGATCATCGACAGCAGGGCGCCATGGGTCTCGGCGTCCGCGGCCGCCACGAGCCCTCGCCCCGACTCCCCGACCGGAGCGCCGTCGACTCCGGTGACGACGCAGCCGGCGGCCCGGCACAGAGCGATTCCGGCCGCGAAGTGCACACTCCCGGCAAGGCCGCTGCCGTCGGTGACGTACGCGGCGCGCTTGCCGGCCGCGACCCAGGCCAGCGCCAGCGTCGAGGAGACCACGCGTGGCCGGAACCGCTCGACGAACCGGGGGTGGGCGAGCAGGTCCACCGCTCTGAAGGCGGGCGCGCCGGGAAAGGGCGGATCCAGGTTCACGTCCACCAGCCCGGTGGCAGCGGTCGGCGCCAGCGGCGTATCGCCGCCCTCGCCCCGGACCCAGGCGGCTCCGCCGCGGGTGAAGAAGACCTCGCCGCCGAAGGGATCGGCGACCGCCACCGGACCCTCGGTCAGGGCCACGTTCACGGCCACCAGCATGCTGCCGACGGAATAGTTGAGCGTGCCGCACAGGGGGTCCACCAGCCACCGGCGCACCGCGTCGGCCGCGCCCCGTTGCCCGCCCTCCTCGCCGCGTACCGCGTCCTCGGGCCGTGCGGCACGGATGACGCCCAGGATCGCCTCCTCGGCGGCCACATCGACGTCGGTGGCGAAGTCCCCGGCACCCTTCTCGATGCGGGAGTGCCGCCGCCCGTATCCGTCGCGCACCACCTCCGCACCCGCGCGCGCCGCGGCCACCGCGATCTCTGCATCGTCCAGGCCCGCATATGAGTTGATCACGGCGTGCAGATTAGCGGAGCGCCGGCGGCGAGGTCAGTCGGCGGTGGGGATCCAGGGGTCCGGCCGGGACAGCGCCTCGGACAGCGGGACCCCGTCCCGCGCGGCGACGGACCGGCGCGCCCGGAGACCGGCTCGCGTGCGCGGCCGGTACCGGGGCTCCTTGGCGCAGCCGCACGCCGACAGCCCCTCGTAGCGCAGCCCCGCACCCAGCACCACCGCCACCACCGACCACGCGCGGCGGTCACGCCTGGGCGGCGGCGCGAAGTCGTGGCCGGCGCACACGAGAGGCCGCGCGCAGTTCGGGCACACGTGCTGCCGCCCCGGATCCACGTGCCGCTTGAAGCTGAGGCGGCACGAGACGCACGCGTGGTGCAGCTTGTAGGAGGTCATGGCGTAGAAGCACACCGGTCGACCGTACGGGACGAGCCCTCGGGCGGACCACCCGTTTCCGGCCCGACGGCTCGCAGGGAATGTGCCTGTCCTCCTGGCGCCCTCCCGTTCACCGCCGCCGTGCCAGCGCCAGCAGGCTCAGCCCGAACATCAGGACGCCGAGCGGCAGATGGACCGACGGTACGTGCGCGATGCCGAGCACGACCTGGACCGAGGCGAGGACGAGGAAGCCGACGGCGTACAGGATGGGCCGGGGCGAGCCGCCGCCCGGCTTCCAGGCCAGCACCGCGGCGAGCACGTACAGCATCGCCGCCCCGTACATCACGCGGGCTCCGGCGCTGTGCAGCGTCTCTCCGTAGGACGAGGTCAACAGCAGTCCGGCGGAGACCGCTTGAAGGAAGATGGTCAGGGTCTGCAGGGCGATCGCGATCTGCAGAAACGAGAAGCGGTGCTGTGCCGTCACCTGGGTCGCCATGCCACGTTCCCCTTTTCCCGCCCGAGGGCAGTAGGCCGATAAGGTCTCACCGGTCCGACGACGCGGGCGGGCGAAAGGTAAGGCGAGGGGGGCGGTCGGAAGCATGGGGACGGCTGGGGCGCATACCGAGGAGATGGCCGGAGAGCGGCGTCAACTGATCAATGTCGCCTACCGGTTGCTCGGTTCGGTCGCCGAGTCCGAGGACGCCGTGCAGGAGGCCTACGCACGCTGGTACGCGCTGCCGCGAAGCAGGCAGGCCGAGATCGTGTCCCCCGGCGCGTGGCTGACGACGGTGACCGGCCGCATCTGCCTGGATGTGCTCGGCTCGGCGCGGGCCCGGCGTGAACGCTATGTCGGCGCGTGGCTGCCCGACCCCCTCCCCGACCGCGCCGAGTGGGCCCACGGCCAGGGGGCCGACCCGGCCGACCAGATGATCCTGGACGAATCGGTGACGATGGCCTTCCTCGTCGTCCTGGAGTCGATGACGCCGGCCGAGCGGGTGGCGTTCGTCCTGCACGACGTCTTCCGTTACCCCTTCGCGGAGATCGCCGGCGTCCTCGGCCGGACTCCGGCGGCCTGCAAGCAGCTGGCGGCCTCCGCCCGGCGGCGGGTGGGCGCCACGCGCGCTCCGGTGGCGACGGCGGGGCGGGCCGACGCGGTGCGGCATGTGAAGGAGGCATGGGAGTCGAAGAACATCGCGGCCCTCGTCGAACTGCTCGACCCGGCCGCGGTGATGACCGCCGACGGTGGTGGAGTGGCCGGTGCCGCCCTGCACCCGATCGAAGGCGGTGCACGCATTGCCCGGTACATGGTCGCCGTCGTCGACAGGGCCCCGGGGCTCGGACTCCTGGAGCGCACGGTCAACGGCACGCCGGGCCTGGTGGCCCGGCGTGCCGGTGTCGTCATGACCGTGGCCTCGTTCGATGTCGCCGACGGCCGGGTCACCCGGATCTGGGTGGTCCGCAATCCGGAGAAGCTGAGGCCGTGGGCGAGGGACGGCTGATGGCCGAGTCGGGAACGGGCGTGTGTGCAGTCCGCCGTGCGGGAGGTCAGGATGCGACGAAGCGCGCGATCTGACCCAGCACGATCGTGTCCGCCAGATACCCGATGTGGGTCTGGCAGACCACGTTGTTGTTCGTCGCGCCGCTGAGCCGGGTGCTGGTGTACGGCAGGATGATGCCGTCACAGGCCGAGTACCAGGTGGCGTACTTGGTGTCGCCCGGCGTTTCGTCACCCGCGGTGATCTGCGAGATGAACGAGGAGCCCGGGTACATCTGCTGGCAGGTCGTGTAGATCAGACAGGCGCCGGCGTACGTGGTCCCGTGGTTCGCGCCCGCGATCGATGCGAGGTGGCTGACGCTGGTGTTGCCGCCCAGCACCTTCAGGTAGTACTGGCTGACGAGGCCGCCCATCGAGTGATTGACGATCGCGACCTTGCTCGCGCCGGTCCGGGACTTGACGTCGTTGACGAACGAGGCGAGCCCCTGGGCGTTGGTGACGTTGTTCCCGTAGGAGTTGTACTCGTACGCGAAGAGCTTGGAGCTGGACCAGCCGTTGAGCTGGAAGACGCTCATGGCGGTGACCCAGTTGGAGGCGTTGCCGGTGTAGCCGTGGACGAAGACGACCGGTGTGCTGGTCGACAGCGGCTGAGCGGCCGCGGCGCGGGCCGCCGGTGCGGCCGCGGTGGCTGCGGTGGCCGCGGCCGGGGCCGCACCGGCCGTCGGTGCCGAGGAGAACAGGGTGAACGCGACCGTGACGGCGGCGAGGACGCCGAGAAGCCGGCGGGGGGAACGACGACGCATGGAGCACTCCTGACGGGGATGCGGGTGCCTGACCCGACAAGAGTCGAGGGGCGCGGCTCCGGCGCCATCGGTGAAATCACCGGCGTTCGCCGATGACGCGGGGCGCTCCACGGTCCCGTCACGGGTGGTGGTCGATCCGGTCAGCCCGGAGCTCTTACCGCTACGTTCCGGGGCGGGCCGGTCAGTCGACCGTGATGGCGTCGAGCTTGGCGCGCAGGTAGACGTGCGAGTCGACCGGCTCGTACGCCACCTCGCCCTTCGGGGCGGGCAGCGGGGCCACCGTGGTGCCGGGGTCGCACTCGTAGAAGTAGACCAGGGACATCAGTTCCTCGGCGGGCGCGTCGGCCGGCGGGGGAAGCACCCGGTGGCGTCCTGAACACCAGCGGTCACCGGTCCAACGTGCCATCAGGTCACCGATGTTGATGGTGAAGGCGTCGGGGTCGAACGGCGCGTCCTCCCAGCCCCCCTCGTCCGTGAAGACCTGGAGACCGCCCTTGCCGGCCTGCCGGTCCAGCACCGTGACCGTGCCGAAGTCGGTGTGCGGGCCGATCCGGAACTGTCCCTCCTCCGGCTCGCCGGTGACCTCGGTGCCTGGATACCAGTTGACGTTGAAGCCCCACGTCGGGTGGGTCGTGTGCCGGGTGAAGAAGTCCGCCGGCTCGTCGAGGGCCGTCGCCAGCAGCTCCAGCAGCTGGTCCGAGAGCGTCCGCATCGCCGTCAGGTACTCCTGCGACAGCTCCTTGAGCTCGGGCGCCTCGGCCGGCCAGACGTTGGGCCGGAACCACTCGGCGTCCACGTCCGGGTCGCCCGTCGGGTCCTCGGAGGCGAACGTCAGCGACTCCTTGAGATCCGGCGGGGTCTGCGTGCCCTCCGAGTAGCCGTTCGCCTCTGCGCCCGGTCCGAGCCAGCCCCGGCCGCCGACCTTCACCGAGTACGGCTGCTTGTCCTCGACCGGACGGCGGAAGAAGTCGCGGGCCGCGGCGCGGATGCGTCCGCGCAGCTCCGGTGCCACGCCGTGCCCGGTGACCAGCAGGAAGCCGGCGGTCCGCAGGGCCCGGTCGACGGTCGCCGCGATCTCCGCACGCGCGTCCGGATCGCCGGACAGCCACGGGCCCAGGTCGATGGTCGGCACGCGCGGCGCCGCCGCCGTGGCGGTGCCGGTCGCGGGGGATGCCGCAGGGGAGGTGTCACTCATCGCCGATGTCCTCGTTCCATAGTTCCGGCCGTTCCTGGATGAAGTCGCGCATCATCGCCACGCACTCCGGATCGTCGAGCAGCACGATCTCGACGCCGTGCTCGGCCAGCCACGCGTGCCCCCCGTGAAAGGTGGTGGCCTCGCCGATCACCACCCGGGAGATCCCGAACTGGCGGACGAGCCCGGAGCAGTACCAGCACGGTGACAGCGTGGTCACCATCGTGGTGCCCCGGTACGAGCGCTGCCGGCCCGCGCTGCGGAAGGCGTCCGTCTCGCCGTGCGCCGAGGGGTCGTCGTGCTGCACCCGCCGGTTGCGACCGCGCCCCAGCAACCGCCCGTCGGGGCCGTACAGCGCGGCCCCGATCGGGATGCCGCCCTCGCCGAGACCGGTCCTGGCCTCCTCGACGGCGGTGGCAAGCCAACGGCGTGCCTGTGCGGGGGCGAGCCCGCCACCTGCGATGTTCTCCTCGCGATCCATGGCTCCCACTCTGCTGCCGCCGAAACAACGGGGCAACGTGCGGAAAGTACTCTCCGAACAGCCGATGGCCGGACGATTTGTCGGGAGGACGCCCTGTGCCCGCGCTGACCCTGCGTGAGATTCTGAAGCTCGACGTGGTGCGGGACGCCGCGCCCGAGGTGCTCGCCCACCGCCAGGGCCTCGACGTGCCCGTGCGCTGGGTGCACTCCAGCGAGGTATACGAAGGCGCGCACTTCCTGGACGGCGGGGAGCTGATGATCACCGATGGGCGGATGCTGGTCGGCGTAAGCGGCCCCGATCTGCGGCTCTACGTCCGGGAACTCGTCCACAGGGGAGCCGTCGGGCTGGCCGTCGAGGTGGGCAGGGCGCTGCCTCGGATGCCCGACGAGATGGTCGAGGAGGCCGCGGCCGTCCGGCTGCCGCTCGTCGCGCTTCGCCGGATGGTGCCCTTCGTACGCGTCACCGAGGCGGCCAACCGCGCCATCATCACGCGCGGTCTGACCGAACGCGCCGTGCACGTCGACAGCGCCGACCACGCGGCGGCCCTCCTCGCCGATCTGGCCGAATCCCGGGCACTCAACCAGCCCGAGGTGGATGCCAGGGCCGCGCTCTCCGACTTCCACCCGGCACCCGGGTCCCGCCTGGTCGGGGTGTCGATCACCGGCGGCCCCGGCGCGGTGGGCCGCGCCCTGGCGCTCCTGGGCGCGGAGGGCCGCTGTGCCGCGCTCCAGGCGGAGTTCCCCGGGGACGTCCTCGCCCTGCTGGCCCTCCCCGCCGCCCGGCCCGGCGTCCCGCGCGACGCGGTCGGAGCGGTGCAGGAGGCGTTCGCCGGCACGGCGGAGCCCGGGACGACAGTGGCCGTGGGGCACCCGGTGCCCGCCGACGGAGGCTGGCTGCGCTGGAGCGACACGGTCCGGGCCGCCCGCACGACGCTCGAACTGGCCCTCACCGTGCCACCGCCCGAACCCGTGCCCGGCGACCGCCCCCGGGTCACCTCGTCCCGCGCGCTGGCCCTGGAGCGGGAGTTGACCCGAGGCGGTGTGGACGCCAACCGGGACCGGCTCGCCCGACTCGTACAGCAGGCCCTGGGACCGCTGCTGGAATGGGAGGCCGCGCACCCCAGCGACCTGGTCCGCACACTGGAGGTGCATCTGCGGCACGGCTGTTCCCCGACCCGCACCGCGGCCCTGCTGCACATCGGCCGCCAGTCGCTCTACCAGCGCCTGGAACGCATCGAGTCGCTGCTCGGCCTCGAGACGGGCGACCCGGAACTGCTGGGCGAACTCCTCGCCGCCACCTGCGCGCACCGGGTGGTCCGTGGCCGGCGCCCCGCCGTCCGCGCGCTGCGGACGGTCGCCTGAGGCGATTCCGACCCCGGCCCGGGGCACGAAAGGTGCGCCCCTCCCGCAGTGCCGTGCGGACCCGCTTCAGTCGGACGCCGCCGCCCGTCGCCGCCGCAGGACGAGGTGGATGCCGGCGCTCAGCAGGAATCCGGCCACGCAGGTGATGTCCCCGAGGGAGGGCCACTGCTCGGCGGCCCAGCCCACGTACTTCTCCTGGTTGGAGAAGAGCGCGACGGACACCACGAACCCGGCCAGCAGGGCGACGAGCCCCCTCCAGTCGTCGACTTCGGGGTCGGAGGCGTCGGTCAGCGAGCGGAACACCCGGGCGTCGGAAAGCTTCCGGGTGAGCCACCGCTCGGCCATCATGACGCCGAGCCAGGGCGCCACCCAGTAGGCGATGACCAGCAGGAACGCCTCGTACGCGGCACCCGCGTCGGAGAGTGACGCCCATGCGGCGAGAGTGCCCGCGGCCCCGGTGACGACGACCAGCGTGGCACGGTTCAGCCACCGGGGAAGCTTCAGGCCCAGCGCGGTGACGGACATCGACGACGAGTAGATGTTGATCGCGTTGGCCGAGACCGCGCCCAGGATGACGGCTACCAGGACCAGGTTGCCCAGCCACCCCGGGAGGTGGCCGGTGAAGGCGGCGGTCGGGGTGTCGGCGCCGTCGGTGACGACGGTGGCCGAGGCGGCGCCGATGAGTGCGACGGCCGACACCGACAGGAAGAGCCCGAGCGCCGGGTAGAGCGCGGTCTTCCAGCGGGAGGTCCCGGCCGGCAGGTAGCGCGAGTAGTCCGAAGCGTTCGGGTTCCAGCCGGCCGCGTACCCCCAGGCGGCGCTGAACGCCAGCAGGAAACCGCCGATGCCACCGGCGGCGGGCGCCCCGAGGTCGGCCTCGCGGAACGTCCAGACGCCCGCGAGCAGGAAGACCACGGCCAGCACGGGCAGCGCGTACCGCTCGAAGGCGTGCACGAAGTCGTGGCCGATGAAGCCCACGAGTATCTCGCAGGCCACCACCAGCAGCAGCGACGGCAGCGGCCGTAGACCGGTCAGCGTGTTCAGGGCGAACGCGGCGCTCACGCTGTTCACGGCGAACCAGCCGACGCCGGTGATGAGCGCCGTCATCGCGGAGGGCAGCGCGTTGCCCCGGTGGCCGAAGGCTCGCCGTCCGACCACCATCTGCGGGACGCCGAACCGCGGCCCGTCCATGCTGAGGATGCCGTGGGAGACCGCTCCGAACGCGGTGCCGAGCACCAGCGCCGCGGCGGCCTGCCAGAAGTTCAGGCCGAAGAAGAGGACCGAGATCACGCCGATGTACACGGTGGCGAACTCGATGTTGGGAGAGGCCCAGGTCCACAGCAGGCCCCGTGCCCTGCCGTGCCGTTCGGCGGCCGGGATGGGGTCGGCACCGGCCGTCTCGACGGCGATGACTCGGTCCCCGTAAGCGGGTTCGGGTACGCCGGTGGAATCGGCGGTGAGGGTCGTCATCCCCGAAGTGTCGGCGGCCGGGAGCACCCGGCACAGGGGCGCACTGTCCGCTCCGCGAGGCGGGAAGACGTACAGCTTGTACTGGGAACGGGACTTCCGGCGGGCGAGTGGCCCGAGGAGCAGGACCGTCGTCCTGGCCATCGCGGACCAACGGGAGAAGTTGTCACACCTCCGGCAACTGGACGTCGTACCGGGTGTGCTTCGGACCTGCGCCGGTGGCGGCGTCCAGCGCGTACACGTGTTCTTCGCTCCTGAGGTACAGCATCCCGCCTGCCACCCTCACCACGTACTCCGAGTAGGTGTCGGGAGTGTCCATCGACCAGCGTTGCCTTCCGTACGTCCAGAGCATTGTTCCGGACTCGGCATCCAGTGCCCACGCCTGCTCCCGGCTGAGGCCGTAGACCACTCCCCCGGTGACGGTCGCACCCTCGAAATCCCAGTCGCTGCCGTATGTCCAAAGACGTGTTCCGGTGCCGGCGTCCAACGCCTGCACACCGTCTCTGCCGGTGAGCACCATCCCGTCGCTCACCGTCAGCGGACTGGGCTTCCCGTCGTTCTCGTACGCCCAGACCAGTGCTCCGGTGGCGGCGTCCAATGCCCGTGTGTCGCGCACGGTGCTGAGATACACCATTCCGTCGGCGGCCCGCACCCGTCCCCAGCCCCAGCCGGTCCTGTGGGTCCAGCGCGGTGTTCCGGTCGCGGCCTCCAGCGCAAGCACATCCCCATCGGTGCTTCTGTCGTACACCATTCCCTCGGCCACCGTGACCAGCCCGAAGTACGGGCCGGTCTCGTGCTTCCAGCGTTGCGCCCCGGTAGCGGCATCCAGGGCGCACAGGCTCCCAGGTCTGACGAGGTGCACCAACCCCTCCGCGACGCCTGCCACCTCCCCTCGGCCGGCGTCCTGCTCCCAGCGTGGTGTACCCGTGGCGGCATCCAGCGCGTACGCCCTTTCACCCTCACTGCCGTACACCGTTCCGTCGGCCACCCGCACCCTGTAGGAGGCTCGGCCGCTCTCGTACGCCCAGCGTGGCGCTCCGGTGGCGGCGTCCAGCGCCCGTACGCCGCTTCGGGTGGCTAAGTAGAGCACTTCGTCGACCACCGTCAGACTGTCACCGCTGGCGGCTTCGTGGGCCCAGCGTGGCGCTCCGGTGGCGGCGTCCAGCGCGTACACACGCTGTTGGGTGCTGAGGTACATCAACCCGTCAGCTGCCGTCATGGATGTGACCGGGCTCGTGAGGGCGACACGCCAGGAGCGCATGCCGTCTCTCGGTCCGGCGGCGCGGTTGCGCAGCCGAAGACGTCGGGCGACGGCGTTCTGGGCGAACTGCTGGGGTTCAGGGCTTCCTCGTTCGCGAAGCCGTGCGCGGACCTTACGCCAGGCGTTGTCCACGCTGATCGACGGCCCAGCTCCTGGGATTCCGTGATGGATGACATCGATGAGTTCGCCTGTGAACTCCGGGTAGGTGGCGCCCGGCAGGACGAAGGAGCGCCGCGTGGGCGGTGCGGAGGTAAGGACCACGTCCCCGTAGTCGTCTGCTTCGTCGTTCCCCGTGGTGCGCTGTTCGTCCAGGGCCTGGGCGAGGTCGGCGCGCGTCGGAGCATCAGCACCGGCCATGGAGCCGGCGAGGCCGCTGTAGCAGCAGTCCAAGAGGGTCAGCCGGTATCGGGCACGGTGCCCGGCCCGCCGCACCACGTCGCGGAGGTTCCGGTAGGGCAGCGTACCGATCTGCGGATGGTCCGCGTCGGCGTCCGCGAGGGCCAGGTAGAGGCGTTCGTCGCGATCGCGTAGCCCGTGCCCGGAGAAGTACACCACCAGGGTGTCGGTCACGTTCCTGGCAGCGTCGCGGACCGCTCCGAGGATCGCGGAGCTGGAAGCGTCCGCACCGAGCACTGTGACGTGATGCGCCGGCAGACCCCAGACCTCGGTGTCGAGGAACAGCGCGGCCAGCCGCCTCGCGGCGGCGCCCGCCGCGGGCAGCGCTGCCAAGTCGGGATGCGTGTAGGTGTCGACCCCGATCAGGACCGCCCTGCTTGCCGCCGGATCAGGAATCGTCATCAGGCCGGTCGTGGGCCGCCGGACCGTCCGCGGAGGGAGGGGGCTCCTCGCTGCCGGCCTCCGATGTCGCGAGCATGCGGGCGATCAGGGCTGCGTCCTCAGGGGTGCCCGATTCGATGATGACGCGCGTGCCCTCGTGCTCGACGACAAGTCGCGCCTCGCGGCGAAGTCTGGGCAACAGCGAAGCACGGTAGGCCTGGTGTGAGTACAGCAGTGCTGCCGTGGAGAACCCGGAGGACACGACGAGGCTGAGCCAGTCCGCCAGATCCCCGGACATGGCGCCCTCGCCGGAGGCGGTTCGGAGCTTCCGGATCTCCATGTACGGGCCCACGCTGCGGTCCTGAGCGAGCCAATCCGCGAACGCCTCGGTCAACTCCGCCGTTTCGTTCCCGTCCCGGCTGCTACTCGTGCTCGCGATCCGGATGCGCAAGTCGACCCCCGACAACTACAGAACCAGTGTGGGGGCCCAGGGTAGGACCAGCGCCCGAGCAGACGCCAGATCGGCTCCGCCCGTCGGCACTCGCGCTGACTTCGGGGACGGTGCTCTGCCCCGGACGGGCCGGACCCTGACGGCTTCCTGACGGCTTCCTGACGATGAAACAAAATGAAGCAAATGAAACGCGATGAAAAGCATTTCAAAGCTTCGGATTTGTTCCGAAAATTTCCCTGCACTCCCCTGACCTGCGATGTCACTTGCCCCATTGAGCCCGCTGAAAGTTTCCGTGACATTTCTGTTGACGCGGCTCTACAAAGGATTTCACACTCCCTACCACGAAGATCGGAGGGTGAAGTGCCAACAACGATCCGAGATGTGGCGAAGGCCGCAGGAGTCTCGCCGGCCACCGTGTCACGCGCTCTGAGCATGTCGGAGCTCGTCACCCCGGCGACTCGGGAGCATGTGCGTACCGTCGCCGCCCGCCTCGGCTACGCGCCCAACCGGGCCGCACGCGGCCTGATCACCGGCCGTACGGGCAACATAGGGCTGGTCGTACCCGACCTGCTCAACCCGATCTTTCCCAGCGTGATCAAGGCGATCCAGGCTCGCTGCCGCGAGACGGATTACGCCGTCTTCATCGCCGACACCGATGAGAACGCGGCCGCCGAGGGGGACCTGGTCCGCGCCCTGGCCAAGCAGGTCGACGGGGTCATCCTGTGCGCCCCCCGGACCGACGACGAGCAGCAGTTGCAGCTGGCCGGCGAGACCGAACTGGTCACGGTGTTCCGCAGGGTGGAGGGGATGCCGGCGATCACCGTGGACAATGCCGACGGGATGCGGCAGATCGTCGAGCACCTGGCGGCGCTCGGGCACCGCCGACTGGCTTGGGTCGGTGGCCCGGCCGCCTCCCTGTCGAACCGCCTGCGCGCTGCGGGCCTGCGCGCGGCGACCGAGCAGCGCGGGCTGGAGCTCATGGAGGTGGGGCAGTTCCCGCCGTACTGCGAAGGCGGTGTGGCCGCGGCCGACCTGGTGGTCGCCTCCGGGGCCACTGCCGCGATCGCGTACAACGACACGATGGCCCTTGGCCTGTTGGCACGGCTCCACAGCCGCGGGATCCGCATTCCCGAGGATCTGAGCGTCGTGGGTATCGACGGCATCCCCATGGCCGGCATGGCCCACCCCGCCCTGACGACTGTCCAGGTCCCGGCGCAGGCGGTAGGGCGCGCCGCGGTCGACCTGATGCTCGAACGCCTGCGGACCCCCGAGCAGTCGTCGGCCCACCGCGGCGAACTGCCCGTTCATCTCGTGGTGCGTGACAGCACCGGCGTCGTCACGGGCGGCAGGACGGCCGCGTAAGCCCCACCGGACCGCCACCGGACCGCAGTCGGCCCGCACGGCGGCACGGCACCACGCGATAGCGCGCGAGCGGAAGGGCCGCGGTCGTGACAGGAACCCGTTCCAGCAGAGGGAGTTCAGCAATGCGTTTGCCTTCGCATGCCCGAAATGCCCGAGTGGCCCGACGATTGGCCCTGACCCTCGCCGCCGTCGCCCCGCTGACGATGGTGCCCCACGCCACGGCCGCCGCCGGGTCCGCCCCACAGGGCGGGAAGTCGCCCTCCGTCGAGAGCCGGCTCAAGGACGTGATCGTCCGGGGCGGCGCCGAATTCCGCGACCTCAACGACAACGGCCGCGTGGACCCCTACGAGAACTGGCGTCTACCGACGAAAATCCGGGCCCGGGATCTGGTCGAGCGGATGACCACGGAGGAGAAGGCGGGGATGATGCTCATCTCCTCCTTCGACAACACCTCGAGCCGCCCCGCGCTCACCGAGGACCACCTGCGCTACTTCATCGTCCGCGACGACCCCGAACCGAAGGACCTCGCGGAGCGCAACAACGAGATCCAGGAGCTCGGAGAGGCGTCGCGGCTCGGCATCCCGGTCGTGATGACCTCCAACCCCCGAAACCATGTGAACCCCAACCGCACCCTCGGCCACGCCGAGGCCGGTGGGCAACTGTCCACCTGGCCGGGAGAGCTGGGGCTCGCTGCCACCCGTGACCCCCGACTCGTCGAGGAGTTCGCGGAGATCGCCGCCAAGGAGTGGCGTGCCGTCGGCATCCAGAAGGGCTATATGTACATGGCCGACATCGCCACCGAGCCGCGCTGGACGCGGACCGACGGCACGTTCGGCGAGAGTCCAAAGCTCGCTGCGGACATGATCAGCGCGGTGGTGAAGGGCTTCCAGGGCGAGAAACTCGGCCCCGACAGCGTCGCGCAGACCACCAAGCACGCCCCCGGCGGCGGTCCCCGGGTCGAGGGCAAGGACCCGCACCACGCGTGGGGCCAGACCAACGAGTACCCCACCAAGGGCAGCCTGGAGAAATACCATCTGCCGCCCATGCAGGCCGCGATCGACGCCGGCACCAGCTCGGTCATGCCGTACTACGCCCGGCCGGAGAACGACGGGAGCGCCGTCCAACTGCCGAAGCGGCTCTGGTACACCGAGGATCAGCAGTTCGAGGAGGTCGGCTTCGCCTTCAACAAGCCGATCCTGCAGGACCTGGTACGCGAGAAGATGGATTTCGACGGCTACATCAACTCCGACACCGGCATCATCGGCGATCGGGCCTGGGGCGTCGATACCCTCACCGAGGCCGAGCAGTACGCCAAGGCTATCGACGCCGGTACGAACATCTTCTCCGGCGGCACCGATGTGGCCCCGCTGCTGGAGTCCATCAGGACCGGCCTCGTGAAGGAGAGGAAGATCGACCGGTCGGTGACCTATCTGCTCACCGAGATGTTCGACCTCGGCCTGTTCGAGGACCCCTACACCGCCCCGGATCGCGCGCAGCGGATCGCGGACGACCCGAAGTCGCAGGCCAGGGCGGATGTGGCGCACCGCAAGTCGGTGGTGCTGCTGCGCAACGACGGGGCCGGGGACGGCCGAAAGGTGCTCCCGCTCACCGACGAGCGCGTCGGAGGCGTCAAGCTCTACGTGGAGGTCTTCCAGGAGGGGGACGAGGACTCCGCGACGCAGACGACGGCATTGCGTGAACTGATCAGCAGGACCGATCCGTCGGTCACCCTGGCCGAGACCCCGGAGGAGGCCACCCACGCCTACCTCTACGTGGCACCGAGCCTGTCCTGGAGCGAGGACGACACGGTGGACGACGGTCCGTCCATCGAGCTGAAGAAGGACTCCGACACCGGCATCGACTCCGAGCGCATCCTGGCCGTGCAGAAGAAGGTCGAGACCGTCGTCCTCAACGTAAACACGACCAACCCGTGGCTGCTCGACGAGATCGAGCCGGGTGCCGACGCTGTCATTTCCACCTTCAACACCTCGCCCGAGGCTGCCCTGGACGTGATCCGGGGACGGTACAACCCGACCGGCAAACTGCCGTTCGCACTCCCGGCGGACAAGGAGGCCGTGGAGCGGAACGCGTCGGACGTGCCCAGTTACGACGAGGGCTACGACTACTCCTACGAGAACGCGACGGGCGACACCTACGCTTACGGCTTCGGTCTGCGCTACAAGTGATCGCCCGACGGGCTGCCGGAGTGCCCGCTCCGGCAGCCCGTCCAGCCGCCGGCAAAACCCTCGGCGCGTATGGCAACGGCCCTCCCCGCTACCGGTGTCGCGGCCGCGGGTCCGGCACGCACACCGGCACAGAACAGCGCGGGCCACCCGGATGCGCCCCGACCCGCCCGACAGGCACTAACCGGACCTGACCGGAAGCCCACGCAGCAAGGTATCGAGAAACACCTCGAACGGCGGCTCCTCGGGCTCGCTCCCGGCCGCCCCCAGCCACCGCACCACCCCGAACCCGAACACCTGCCAGCTCAGCTCGGCGTCCGCCTCCCCCGCACCGGCCGCCCGGAACGCCGCGACGACCCGCTCCCGCAGTCGCCCGAACGACTCCGGGTGGTGCCGGTGTGGGCGGGCGACATGCGCGGCGTACCCGGGTACGGCCAGGAACTCGTCCCGCATCGAACACGCGAGCCGCGCCAGCCACTCCCGCCAGTCGCCGGGCCCCGGCTCCCCCTCCGGCAGCAGCCGCTCGACCATGACCTCGCTCACCAGATCGAGCACGCCGTCCCGATCGGGCACCCACCGGTACAGCGACGAGTGCGACACCCCGAGACGGGACGCCAGCTTCCGCATGGTGAGCGTCTCCACGTCACCCCTCAGCGCGGCCTCGACGATCAGCTCGCGACTGAGACGCGCGGGCCGCCCGGGCCGGTTTCCGGTCGTGTTCTTCACCTTCGTGGTCATCGCGGCCAGGCTATGTCAGCCATATTAGTGACCATTGGTCACTAATACCCCTACACTCGCCCCATGGACACACGAGAGACGCCGGAGACGCACGAGACAGCGGTTCACGAGATCGACGCGGCCGGACTGCCCACACCCGAGGCCCAGGAACTGATCCTGCGCGAACTGCGCACCCTCACCGAACGTGCCGCCCCCTTCGTCGCCGTCCTCGTGATGCCCGCACCGGAAGAACGCCCCACCGGCGCCCCCGCCACCGACCGCATCCGCACCCTCAAGGAACTCCGCCCCGGCCTGGCGGCCCACTGCCGCGGCCTCGCGTTCGTGGCACCGGCCGACATCCTGGAGGAACGGGCCAAGGCCATCCACAGCAGCGACACACTCTGGGGCTGTCCGACAACGGCCACCCAGGACGCGGAGGCGGCACGCGCCTGGGCGCGGAGCCGGTGACCCGGGCCCGACGTGTTGGGGCGACGAGACCGACGGTCGGCCGGAGCGAGACGCCCACGCCTGCCGGCGAGCCGACCGGACTGACCGACCGCGTCTGTCGTCCCCTGGTAACCAGGTGCCCTACATCCGCCGTATGCGCGTTCGGTTAGGCTGACCTTGCCTGGCAAGGTTGCCGGGCGTGCGGGTTCCGGTGCCGCGGGTGGGAACCCAGTGGGCGAACAGGCAGAGGCAGGGCGCAGGTGGGAGACGGTGACCAGGATCGTGCGCGTCGTGCGTCCGGCGGGCCGGGAACGCTCACGCGGGTGACGGAGGGTGCAGGTTTCGGCCTGGCGTCCGGGACGAGGCATCGTGGATAAGATCGCGCTCGCGGCCGGAGTCCTGTACGTCATCGTCCTGCTTCGCGCCGGAGGGACCTTCGCCATCGGGTGGCTCGCCGGCGCCGGTGCCCGACGCAGCAGGTTCGCCGGGAGGATCACCTCGGCGAGGTTCCGGCGTGCCGAGCAGGCGATCCAGCGGTGGGGCGCGCCGGTGGTGGCCGTCTCCTTCCTGACTGTCGGTTTCCAGACCGCCGCCAACTTTCTCGCGGGGAGCATGCGCATGCCGTTGCCGCGCTACCTCCCTGCCCTGTTCGTGGGCGGAGCGGCCTGGGCGCTGATCTACGCGACAGCGGGGATCGGCGTGCTCGAAGTGCTGGTGAGACTCTTCGCCGAGCGAACGGCCCTCGGTGGATCCGCCGCGGCCGTCCTCCTCCTCCTCGCGGTGTGCGGGGTGGTGGTGTACCGCAGAAGAAGGGCGGTCCCGTCCTCCGGTGACACCGGGGCCGGCGAAGGGTGAACCCGCGGCTGCGGGTGTCGACCGCCAGGCGTCGGGCCGGTCGTCACGATGTGGCGGGGCGCGCAGCGGACGCAGGGCCTCGGTGACGCGCACCAGTTCGTCGAGCATCGCCTTGGCGGATGTGGTCATGACGTCGTTGGGCACCAGGCGCTGATCGTCGTCGACGAACTGCTGCACGAGGGGGATGGACACGGCCTCGAACACGGGGGTCATCTTCAGGGTGGTCACCACCTGCTCATGGTCAACGTTCGTCCCTTCGTAAGCGATGGCCGCCGCCTGCTACTCATTTCGGAGTGGACAAGAAGTCCGTGTTAGCGGGGGTCGACGCTTCTGACGTCCGGAACTCGGGCGCCTACGACCGGTTCTGGTCCGTGGAGTGACCCAGCACCTCGGACATGGCCCGGGTCGAGCGCAGCAGTTCCGCCGAGAACCGGGCCACGTCCTGCTCGGTGACGCCGCGCGCCGGCATCACCAGGGTGACGACGAGCGGGAAGGACTCACCCGCGGTGAACACGGGGGCCGCCAGCGAGGTGACGCCGGGAATGACGCCGCCGACGGTGGTGGCCACACCGTCGCGCAGCACCTCGGCCTTGATCCGGTCGACCCGGTCACGGGTGGCCGCGTCCAGCGTCTCCGTCTCCAACTGCCCCCGCAGCACCGGTTCGGTGAGCTGCTCGGGCAGGTGGGCGAGGAACGCTCCGCCCATCGCGGAGGTCAACAGCGGCATGGTGGCGCCGACCCGGACCGTGATCGGCAGCGCATGCGCGCCGTACTCCCAGCGCACGACGACGGGACCGTGGTCCCCCCACACGGCCAGGTTGACCGCGTGCGAAGTGCTGTCCCGCAGCCCCGGCAGGTGCTCGCTCACCAGCGCCACCTCGTCCATCCTGCGCAGCGACTCGACGCCGAGCCGCCGCATGGCCGGCCCCATGTCGTAGCGCCCGGAGCTGGGTGACTGGGCGACCAGACCGACGCGGGCGAGACTCACGAGATAGCGGTGGACCTTGCTCGGCTGCATGCCGGTGGCCGCGGCTGTCTGCGTCAGGCTCATGGGGCCCCGCCCCTCTTCGAGGGCCTGCAGGACCGTCATCGCCAGTTCGACGGACTGGATGCCCTGCCGTGCCGGCGATTCCTCGCTGGTACCGGACTCGGAGGAAGGCTGGTTTCTCACGGCACCGATCATAGTGACCGGCTCGGCACCGTCGTCCCGGGGCGGCGGGAACGGGACATCAGGCGTCCGCCCGCACCGCGCGTGCGGCCGTTCCGTCGTACACCGCGCTCAGCAGTTCACCGGCGAGGCGGGTCAGCGCCTCGGGGCCGCTCGCTGAACCGAAGACGTAGAAGTCGGGGCGGATGACGACGGCCGAGCAGCCCAGTTCGGCGAACCAGTCGTGATAGGTGCCGTGTACGTCGTGGACGACGGCCGCCTTCGGGTGGGCGGCGGCCCGTTCCCCTGGGACGATGACGCGCACGCCCGCCCGGGCCAGGTCGTCGAGCAAGCCGGAGCGTTCCAGGGAGTTGAGCAGCCCCTCTTCGAGGAGCAGGTGGAAGCCGCCGCCCACGACCTGGTCCAGTCGGTTGCGGCGCGTGCCGTCGTCCACCACGCCCTGGACCGACAGCTGCCCGCGTCCGGCGTCCGGTTCCCGTGCGAACAGTCCGTCGACGAGGTTCGGCAGGCGCACGGCCTCGGGCGCCCCTGATTTCGCGCGGCGGGCCAGCAGCGTTCGGTCGCGCTCCGCGGCACGCTCCGGGTCCCGCAGGGTCTGGAGATGGCCGAGTTCGATGCCCTTCTCGGTCACCGCGCGCACATGTGGCTCGCGCTCGGTCTGGTAGGTGTCGAGGATGGCGTCCGGTGCCGTTCCGCGCAGGACGAGGTCCAGCTTGAAGGCGAGGTTCTGCGCGTCGCGGAAGCCCGAGCACATGCCCTGCCCGAGGAACGGGGGCATCTGGTGTGCCGCGTCGCCCGCGAGCAGGACGCGGCCTCGACGCCAGTGATCCGCGATGAGTGACCGGAAGGTGTACGTGGCGACGCGGATGAGGTCGGCGTCCTCGGGAGTGAGGTGGGACGCGACCCGTTTCCAGACTCGCTGCGGATCGCGCTCGGTCTCGAAGGCGTCCACCGAGTCGAGCATGAAGCTGAACCGGTGGTGCGCGGGACCGAGCGAGATGATCGAGGTCGGACTCTGCGGGTCGCCGAGCTGCAAGGCCGGCGGGACCTGCGTCGGGCGACGGAAGCGGAAGTCGCACACCATCCACGGCTCGGAGAAGCCGTAGTCGAACAGCCCCACACCGAGCGCCGACCGCACGAAGCTGTTGCCCCCGTCGCAGCCCAGGACGTAGCGCGCCGTGAGCGTCCGGCGTCCCTCGGGGCCGTCGACAGTGAGAGTCACGGCCTCCGCGCTCTGATCCAGCCCGACGACGTCGCTGGAGTGCCGCACTTCCACCTGCGGCATCGACCGGCACACCGCGTCGAGCGCCTCTTCGAGGTCCGGCTGGTACATCATGTTCCACTCCGCCCAGCCGCTGCGTCCGGCTTCGGCGAAGTGCTGCTCTATCAGCAGGTCCCCGCGGCCGTTGCGCCACTCGTAGGTGGGCTGCACGCGCAGCTTGGGCAGCAGATCCTCCGCCACACCGAGGCGGGCGAGCGTGCGCATGGTCTCGTCGTCGAAGCTGGCCGCCCGAGGCAGGTTGTACAGGCCCGCGTACCGCTCGAGGACCAGGACCCGGTGGCCCGCCTGTGCCAGCAGGGCGGCGGTGACCATCCCCACGGGCCCGTAACCCACCACGGCCACGTCCACCGTGGTCCCGTTCGCGACCGGACCACCGGCGGCGTCATCCGTACCCGTCATCGGGCACCTCCACTTTCTCGGACCTTCCAAAGGGTTGACACCGACGGAACGTACGTTTCACCATCGATGAAGTCAATGCATATAAGTGAAATCGAGAGGGATCGCGATGCGCACCATCGGCCTTGAGGAACACTTCGTCACACCGGAGCTGGTGGGCCACGGCGCCTCATCGGCCTCGATCCTCCAGCCGGAGAAGTGGCGGGAGGCGTCCCGGCGACTGCTCGACATCACCGGTGAGCGTCTGGCCGAGATGGACGCGGTGGGGCTGGACATGCAGGTGCTGTCCCTCAACTCCCCCGGTATCCAGGCCGAGAAGGACTCCGCGACCGCGATAGCCCAGGCGACGGCGGTGAACGACCTGCTCGCAGGCGTGGTGGCGGACCATCCCGACCGCTTCGCCGGATTCGCCGCGCTGCCGTTGCAGGACCCGCAGGCGGCGGCGAAGGAGCTGGAGCGCGCCGTGTCCGAACTGGGCATGCATGGAGCCCTGGTGAACGCGCACACCCAGGGCCGCTATCTCGACGACCCGCAGCTGCGCGTGGTGTGGGAACGGGCCGAGGGACTCGGCGTACCGCTCTACCTGCACCCCGCCAACGGCGTCGGCACCCCCCATGTCATCGAGGGTCATCCCGAACTCGTCGGACCGATGTGGAGCTGGGGATCGGAGACCGCCACCCACTTCCTGCGTCTGGTGTTCGGCGGCGTCTTCGACGACTTCCCCGAGGCCAAGGTGCTGCTGGGCCACATGGGCGAGGGCCTGCCCTACGTGCTGTGGCGGCTGGACTCACGCTGGGACTACCACAACCACCACGGGATCGAACTCGCCCGGGGAAACCCGTCGGAGTACGTACGGCACAACCTCTACATCACGACCAGTGGCGTCTGCTCGGCCCCTCCACTGCTGTGCGCGCTGCTCGCCCTGGGCTCGGACCACATCCTCTTCGGCACCGACTACCCGTTCGAGGAGATGGCGGCGGCCACCGCCTTCCTGGAGACGGCCCCCATCAGCGAGGCCGACCGGGCGAAGATCGCCCACCTCAACGCGGAACGGCTGCTCGGTCTCTAGGGACCGGCATGCATCCCGGGGCGCGTGTCACCACGCACGCACCCATCTCCCTCTCGAGCAAGGAGTTGCCGACATGACCCGAGACAACATCGCACGGCACTGGATCGACGGCGAATGGGTCGGTTCCGCCCGAACCTCCGACAGTGTGGATCCGGCCACGGGTGAAGTGATCGGTACGTACGCGGAGGCCGGCGCCGAGGAGGGGCAGAATGCCGTCGCCGCGGCGACACGCGCCTTCACGGAGGGCACCTGGCGCCAGGACCCGATGCTGCGGGCCACGGCTCTGAGCCATCTCGCCGACGCGTACGACGCGCGCATGGACGAGGTGATCGGCACCCTGTGCCTGGAGAACGGCAAGCTCCGGCACGAGGCGGGCTTCGAGGCGCACTTCATCCTGCGCGCGCTGCGTTTCGCGGCGGGGCTGGCCCTGCAGCCGCACGGCCGGGTCACCGACACCCACCCGGGCCGTCAGGCCATGTCCATCCGGCAGCCCGTGGGTGTCGCCGGGATCGTGGTGCCGTGGAACTCCCCCGCATACCTCTGTATCCGCGCGCTCGCCCCGGCCCTCGCGGCGGGCTGCACGGCGGTGGTGAAGATGCCTGGGCAGGCGGCCCGGACCGCAGCGCTCATGAGTGAGATCCTCGCCTCCGTTCCCGAGCTGCCGAAGGGCGTGGTGAACGTCGTCGTCGAGTCCGGCTCGGACGTCGCGCGCCTGCTGGTCGAGTCTCCCCTGGTCCCCGTGATCAGCTTCACCGGCAGCACCGCCACCGGGCGACTCGTGGCCCAGGGGGCGGCGGCCCACTTCAAGCGGGTGGGGCTCGAGCTGGGCGGCAAGACGCCGCACCTCGTCTTCGCCGACGCCGACCTGGATGCGGCGCTCGACACCGCCGTCCAGTCGTGCACCGTGTTCGCCGGACAGTTCTGCATGACCGGCAGCAGGGTCCTCGTCCAGCGGGAGATCGCCGACGAGTTCACCTCGGCTCTGGCCCGGCGCCTGGAGAGCGTGCGCCCCGGTCCGGCCGCCGACCCGGCCAGCCAGATCGGCCCCCTGATCGACAAGGCGTCGGTCGCCCGGGTCGACGCCGCCGTGGAGGCGGCGATCGCGGCCGGCGCCAAGCCGATCGTCCGCGGCGGTCCGAGCACCCGCCCCGAACTGGCGGGCGGCGCGTTCTACCACCCCACCCTGCTCGCGGTCCCCGACTCCTCCCTCCCGATCGTTCAGGAGGAGACGTTCGGTCCGGTGCAGACGGTCCAGGTCTTCGACACCGAGGCGGAGGCCGTCGCCCTCGCCAACGACACCGAGTACGGCCTCAGCGCTTGCGTCTGGAGCCGGGACGCCGACCGGCCCCTGCGCGTGGCGCGGCAGCTCGATGCGGGTCTCATCTCCGTCAACAGCTGGGCGAACCTGACCGTCGAGTTCGAGGAGGGCGGCTTCAAGTCCAGCGGCGTGGGCCGGCTGGGGGGCCTGGCATCCGTGGAGGACTTCCTGGAGTACAAGCAGATCACCCAGGACTACACGCCTCACCACGGCTGACGGACGACGCGGCAGGTAGCGACAACTACGCATCCGTCACCGGCCGGACGATCGTGGCCGACGGCGGACCCGTCCAGCACCGCCCCCTCGGTAAGCGACATCCCGAGCGGTTCCGCTCACCGTCTCGCGAGGCACCTCACCCCTTGCTGTTATCACATATAACTCCTAGGCTCGCAGGACCCCGTGGCGCCCGAATCGCGGCGCCACGGGTCCGGGGGCAACCGGCTCCCCGGCGAGTTGTGCGTTGTCGTTCGCCGCGCCGCAGTCCCGCTCCGCGCGGCACGCTGGAATCCACTCCTGGCAGGAGGCCACATATGGCCAAGCAGCGCGACCTTCTGACCTTCGAGGTCGACGGACACAAGATCACGGCGCTCACCGCCGGTCCCGCCGAACCCACCGGAAAACCCCTGATCGCCGCCCTCCACGGCGGCACGTACACGTCTCACTACTTCGACGTCGCCGGCGCCACGGAGGGGTCCTTCCTCGACGTCGCCACCGCACACGGTTACCCGGTCGTGGCCTTCGACCGCCCTGGTTACGGCGGCAGCACTCCTCTCGAACCGGACGCCAACACGTTCACGCGGCACGCGGAGTTGCTCGGTGCCGCTCTGGAGCAGGCGGCCACGCGCCTCGCGGCCGACAGCGTGTTCCTCGTCGGCCATTCGATCGGGGGCATGATCGCGCTGATGATCGCCGCCTCGGCTCACGGCCTCCCCCTCGTCGGTGTCTCGGCGACCGGCATGGGGGCCGTCATCCCGGACGGCGGAGCGGCCGAGGCTCTCGGTTCCCTGCCCCCGGACGAGACCGTGGATCTGCCGTACGAGGAGCGGGACAAGGTGATGTTCGGGCCGCCGCACACCTACCGGGCCGAGGGAGTACGACAGGCTCACAGCTCCTACGCGCCGGTGCCGGTACGGGAGTTGGTCCAGGCTCCGGCATGGCCCAAGGAGTATCTGCCCACCGTCGCACCCCGGGTCCGCGTTCCCGTGCACAATGCGCTCGCCGAGTTCGACGCCCTGTGGAGCAGCGGCCAGGAGAACGTGGCCCGGTTCGCCGCGATGTTCACGGCCGCTCCCTTCGTCGACGCGAGCGTCGCCCGTGGCGCGGGTCACTGCATCGACCACCACACGCTCGGCCACGCGCTGCACCTGCGGCAGCTCGCGTTCGCCGAGGAGTGTGCGCACTGGGCCACGGCGCAGCAGCGAGCCGAGAACGAGCACTGATGCCCTCCGTCGACCACACGCACCTCCCGCAGCACGTCCAGGTCCTCATCGCCGGTGGCGGGCCGGTCGGTCTGGCGGCCGCCGTGGAACTCGGCCGGCGCGGTGTCGACTGCCTGGTCGTCGAGCCGCGCGCCACCGTCTCCAGGGCTCGCCCCCGCTGCAAGACGCTCAACGTACGCACGATGGAGCATCTGCGCCGCTGGGGCCTGGCCGAGCGGCTGCGGGCGCGCGCCCCGCTGCCCACCTCCTGGTCCCAGGACGTGGTCTTCTGCACCTCGCTGACCGGGAGGGAACTGTCCCGTTTCACCGGCGTCCTGGGGCTCGCTCCGGAGGGCGACCGCTTCCCCGAAGTCGGCCAGCAGGCGCCGCAGTACATCCTGGAGGAGGTGCTCCGCGAGGCGGTCGAGGAACTCGCCCCGGGCCGGCTCGTGCTCGGCTCGAAGGTCGTCGGCGTGAGCCAGGACGACGACCTGGTGACCGTGACCGTCGAGGACGGCGCCGGGGACCGGAGCGTCGTCACTGCCGATTACGTGATCGGGTGCGACGGCCCGCGCAGTGTCGTGCGGGACCGGATCGGCTCCCGCTACGTGGGCGGGGAGGCCCTGCGCCCGAACTTCGGCATGGTCTTCGAGAGTCCCGGCCTGTGGGACCACGTGCGGCACGGGCCGGCCGTGCAGTACTGGATCGTCAACCCGGCCGCCCCGGCTCTGGTCGGGCCGTTGGACCGGACGAACGCCTGGTGGGCGATCGCGTTCGGCGTGGACCGGGCGGCCGGAGAGCGCGAGGCCCAGCACATCATCGACGCCGTGGCGGGCAGGCCGGTGCGGGCCGAGGTGCGGTCCACCGACCCGTGGACCGCCCGGATGCAGATCGTCGACCGCATGCGCCACGGCAGGGTGTTCCTCGCCGGTGACGCCGCGCACCTCAACCCGCCGTTCGGGGGCCACGGGCTCAACACCGGCATCGGGGACGCGGTCGACCTGGGCTGGAAACTGGCGGCCGTGCTCGCCGGCTGGGGTGGGGCGGACGTCCTCGACAGCTACGAGAGCGAGCGCCGTCCGGTCCAGGAGCGCATCATCCGCGAGGCGACCGCCAACATGCGGGTGCTCTCCACCGAGTTGCTCGCCGACAACCTCGACGAGGACGGCGAGGCGGGCGCCCGGGCCCGGTGGGCCGCGGGCGCGCGGATCCAGGAGACGAAGACGGCGGAGTTCCACTCGCTCGACCTGGTCCTCGGACTCCGTATCGCCACCTCACCGATCGTCCCCGCGGAGCCGGAGGGACGGGAGAGCACGACATGGGCGGGCGCCCGGCTGCCCCATGTGTTCGTCGATGACGGCCGTTCCCTCTACGACCTGCTCGGTGACCACCTGACGCTGCTCACCCTCGGACACGGCACCTCGGAGGCGGCCATCGAGGAGGCCGCACGCCTGCGGGGTGTGCCGCTCACCGTGGTGCATCTGCCGGAGTCGGTTCCCGCCGGCTACGCCAAGCTGCTGGGCGCCCGCCTCGCCCTGGTCCGCCCGGACCAGGTGGTCGGCTGGCTGGGCGACGAAGCTCCCGAGGACGTCCTCGCCCTCGTCGACACCCTGAGCGGCCGCGCGCGGCCGGGCGCAACGGCGGCACCTCGCAGTTCCTGAACCTCTGCGGACGAACGTGCCGTGCAGGCACCCCCGATGCCTCAGGCTTCCCCGCCGAAGAACACCCTGTACCGAGAGGAAACAGCACACATGAGCGCTCACCGATGGACGAGACGTCAGGTCCTGAACACCGCGGCGGGTACTGCCGCACTCGCCGGCGCCTCCACCCTGATGACCCCCGGCCCGGCCCAGGCGCACGGCGGCAGGCCCGGCCCGCGCGGCCGGCTGAAGATCGTCGCCATCGAGGAAGCCGTCATGCTGCCGGGTCTCATCACCCAGGGCACGGCACTGAACGGGGCGATTCCCTTCAAGCCCGAGGTCACCGCCGAGTGGTTCAAGCGGCTTCCGGACATCACCGACTACCGGCTCGCCGACATGGACGCGAACGGCGTCACCATGCAGGTGCTCTCGCTCACCCCGCCCGGTGTTCAGATGCAGCCCGACGCGTCCATCGCCGTACGGGACGCGCAGGTCGCCAATGACGCGCTGGCCGGGATCATCGACGCGCACCCCACCCGCTTCGGCGGCCTCGCCTCGCTGCCCCTCCAGGACCCCCAGGCGGCCGTGCGGGAGGCCCGACGCGCCGTACGGGACCTCAAGATGGCCGGGTTCCTCGTCAACGGCCACACCAACGGCCACTACCTGGACGAGCCGCAGTTCCGCCCGGTGTGGGCCGCGCTGGAGGAACTGGGCGCCGCCCTCTACCTCCACCCCACTCCGGCCCCCGCCGGTGACTGGGGCCTCCTGAAGGACCGACCGGAGCTGGTCGGCCCCCTCTACAGCTGGGCTGCCGAGACCGGTGGCCACGCCCTGCGGGTCATCCTCGGCGGCGTCTTCGACGACTTCCCGGGAGCCAGGCTCATCGTGGGCCACATGGGCGAGTTCCTGCCCTTCCAGATGCCCCGCCTGGATGTGCAGATCCGGAACATCAACACCCGTGTGCCGCTGAAGAAGAAGCCTTCCCAGTACCTCGTCGACAACATCGCGATCACCACCTCGGGCGTCATGGACGACACGATGCTCCAGGCGGCCATCAAGGCGGTGGGCATCGACAACGTGCTCTTCGCCATCGACTACCCCTTCGAGAAGAGCGAACAGGCCGTCGGGTTCCTGCGCGACGCGAACCTGTCGGCCGGCCACCGCAAGAAGATCGCCCACCGCAACGCCGAACGCATCCTGAAGCTGTGACCACCCTGCTGCCGAGACCGCCCCGGCGCCCCGCACTGTGCCGCCGACCACAGTGCGGGGCGCCGTCGGCGCATCGGCCGCGGTGGCTGCGCCGCTCTTGTCATGCGCGCAGCTCTTCCCCAGGTCGTCGCTATAGTTGATATCCACTACCGGACGGCCGAGGCAAGGGATACACCGTGGCGACACCCCGAGGGGCCCTGCAGCCCATCACGTCACGGTCCGTGGTGGAGCAGGCCACCGAGGAACTGCGGCGCGCCATCCTGACCGGTGATCTGGCCCCGGGTGCGGAGTACTCGCTGCGCGAGCTGGCCGGAATGCTCGACATCAGCTTCATCCCCATCCGCGAGGCGCTGCGCAGTCTGGAGAGCGAGGGCCTGGTCATCATGCGGCCCGGCCGCAGTGCCGTCATCGCCCCGCTCGACCTCGACGACCTGCACGGGATCTACCGACTGCGGCGCGCCCTGGAGCCGGAGATCGCCCGGCGTTCGTGCGGCCTGCTGACGGACGATGAGCTGGACCTGCTGGAGTCCCGGGCCGCGGAGTTCGGAGCCCGCGAGCACGGCATGGCAGACATCTACGACGACCACCACGCCTTCCACCTCGCGCTCCTGGCCCCGGCCGCGACCGTCTGGGACATCCGCGTTCTCACCACTCTCTGGCGCGCGGGGGAACGCTACATCCGCATCGGCTTCGGTCAGCTCGACCCGGATCCCGCCGAGCACGAGCGCCGGGGCAGGGCTCACACGGACCTCCTGGCGGCCTTCCGCACCCGCGACCCCGCGACGGTGGCTGCGGCCGTCGAGCAGCACCTCGCACGCAACGAGAAGATCGCCTTCTCGGCCCTGTCCTGAACGCGTACAGACCTCTCGGTCACTGGACGAGGGGCGCCTCGGAGGGCGCGGCGGACGGTGCGGCGGCGGACGGACGCCTGCCCGGCCTCAGTAGCCCGATCAGCACCGCGCCGAGGAGTGCCGGGACGACGAAGGCGTAGAAGCCGGCCTTGGACGAACTGATCAGTACGGTGACGGCGGCCAGATAGCTGGGGCCGGCAATGGCGCCCACACGCCCCACACCGAGACTGAATCCCAGCGCGGTGCCACGCAGACGCGCAGGGTGGGCGTGCGCCACGTAGATGTTGACGAGTGCCTGGGTACCGAGGGCCCCGAAACCGGCGACGGCGGAGGCGACGAGGAGCAACGGGCGCGGCTGTGGCGTGCTCAGGGTGATCATGGCGACGGCGGCGAGGAGGAAGCTGACGATCGTGGCGGCCTTCAGCAGTCCGCGGTCGGCGACCAGGGCTGCGCCGATGGTACCGATGACGGCGCCGACGTTGAAGGCGATGGAGAACTCGAGCGAGGAGCCGAGGTCGTACCCGGAGTCGACCATCAGCGTGGGCAGCCAGGTGCTGGCACCGTAGACGATGACGAGCCCGGCGAACGTGGCCGCCCAGAACAGCAGGGTGGAGCGGCGGTACTGCGGGGCGAGCAGTTGACGGAGCCGGTTGGCGGAGTCGTGCGGCTCGCCTGCGGACGGGATGGCCTCGGCCGCAGTGTCGGCCTCGGCCTCGTCGAGTGGAGCCCGCGCTGTCCGGTCCCGCACGACGGCGGGGACCAGACGCCACACCACGGGGATCAGCGCCAGGGGAATCGCCCCGAAGAGGAAAAGCGTACGGAAGTCCCACTCCGGTAGCAGGGTCCGACCCACGACTCCGGTGAGGATTCCTCCGATGGCCAGTCCCGTCGTGGCGGTGCCCACCTGGAGGGAGTGGCGAGCGGGTGTGGCCGCTTCGCTGACGTACGCGGTGACGAGGGGGATCAGGGCACCGATACCCATGCCGGTGAGGAACCGGGTCGCTGCGAAGAGGGTGAGGTCGGGGGCCACGGCGCTCAGCAGCATGCTCACGGAGAGCCAGGCCAGGCTGATGACCATGGGGAGGCGGCGGCCGTAGAGGTCACCGGCCCAGCCGGCGGCGATGGAGCCCAGGGGCATGCCGAGCGCGGTGAGACTGCCCAGCAGTCCCAGCGTCGACTTGGTGACGTCCCAGTCGGGGTGGGACAGCAGGGAAGGGCCGACCGCACCCAGGATGAAGAGGTCGTACCCCTCGATGCACAGGATGACGAGCCCGAGGGCGACCGCTGGACCGGTGCGGGCCGCGGTCGCGGGTGTGCCGGGAGTGGAGTTCATGTCCGTACTCCTCATGAGGGACTGCACGAGTGGGAAGGCCACGGCGATGCCGGATAAGGCGTGACAGAGGATCGGGGCGATCGCGGGGCTGCCCGCCGCCGCGCTCGGCGGGGCCGGGGTCGGCGCGTTCGTCCGTGGATGATGCCGCCCCACCGTGGGCACGGGGTGCCGCGGCGGGGAATTCGGCTCGGGAGGGCGCACCCGGTGGCCAACAGACGGGCGCCACCCGGGGCGTTACGTCGCCGGGACGCGTCGCCGGGCGTCACGGACGTACTGCTGCGCGGGCACGGGTGGGGCGGGTCGCCTGGTCCCGTCGTTGTCACGCCGCAGGGAACTGGCAGTGATGCTGGAGCCCATCATGTGCGCGTGTCAATGCCTGTGCCGGACCTACTGCGAACGTTGTCCTCGCACCAGGCATATCCGGCTGTGGTCAAAAGGGCTGGGGCCGCAGGGCTGCGCCTAGGGTTGCTGTTATCACATATAGCGGCTACGGTCGGTCCGTCCTCCTGGCACCGGCCCCGCCATCGGACTGCCCGTCCGCACCCGGAACACCCGGGCCGGCACGGCCGGCAGTCCCGCTTCCTCGGAACGCCGCGCAGACGGCCGATCACCGTCGCCGCTCCTGAGCCGGAGACACGAACGCCGCACTTTCCGCACCCGCCCGGCAGAAAGGCCTACAACGATGTGCCTCAACGACACGAACCGGCGTGACTTCCTCAAGACGGCCGCAGCGGCCGGAATCGCCGTCGCAGGGGTGCAGGCGCTGGCGACGCCTGCCGCCGCGCATGCGCGGGAACACACCGCCCGCCTCGGCGACAAGGTCGCGTTGACCGATGTCCGGGTCTTCGACGGGGACCAGGTGACCGCGCCGCGCACCGTGGTCGTCGACAACGGACGGATCGGGATCAGCGCCCTCGGCGCACGCCGCATCGACTGTGCGGGCGCGGTGCTGCTACCGGGACTGATCGACTCCCACATCCACCTGCGGGACGTCAACACCCTGCACCAACTGGCCGGTTCCGGCGTGACCACCGGTCTGGACATGGCCTGCTTCCCGCCCTCGGTCGTCAACTCGCTGCGCAGACTGTCCGGCCTGCCCGACATCCGCAGTGCGGGCACTCCGGCGGTCGCGCCCGGGAGCCCACAGAGCCAGCTGCCCACCTTCCCGGCGGACGCGGTCCTGACCGGCCCGGACCAGGCCTCCCGGTTCGTACGCGCCCGGATCGCCGAAGGGTCCGACTACATCAAGATCATCGTTGACGAACCAGGGCTGAGTCCGGAGACCGTCAAGGCCGTGACAACGGCGGCGCACTCCTCCGGCAGACTCGTCATGGCCCACGCGACCACCACGGCCATGGCGGAACGCGCACTGGACGCGGACGTCGACATGATCCACCACGTACCCCTCGACAGCGCCCTGCCCGCCGAAGTGGCGGCACGGTACGTCGCCACGGGCACCGTCGCCGTACCCACCCTGACCATGATGGAGGGATTCGCCGGGCTCGGGATACCCGGCATGGACTATGCGGCCGCCGAGGGCAGCGTCGCCGCACTGCGCCGCGCCGGCGCACGGATCCTGGTGGGCACGGACGCCAACACCGCACCGGGGATACCGGTGCAGCCACCGTTCGGCACCAGCCTCCACCATGAACTGGAGCTGCTGGTCCGGGCGGGTCTCACCACCCGTGAGGCGCTGCGGGCGGCCACCAGCCTGCCCGCCGAGTCCTTCGGACTGCGGGACCGCGGCGCCATCCGCCCCGGATACCGCGCCGACCTCCTCCTCGTCGACGGCGACCCGCTCGCCGACATCACCGCGACCCGGGCCATCCGGCGCGTCTGGGTCGGTGGCGTGGAGTACTCCCCCGCAACCTGACCAGCTCCCGGACCACCGCGTACGGCACGCCCTAGGGACCGACCGCGTGCCGTACGGGGCCGGCGTCGAACCTCGGCACCGGCCCCGTACGGCACTTCGCGTCACTGGGTGAGGTCGAGCACGGCGCCGACAATGCTGTCGGTGTCGATCCCGTGGTAGCGGTAGACCTCGTCCAGTGAGCCCGACTGGCCGAAGCGCGTGACGCCCAGCCTTCGGATCGGCACTCGGTGGATGGTGGACAGGAAGGCGAGGGTGTGCGGGTGACCGTCCAGAACGGTGACCAGAGGCGTGGCCCGCTGCGCGGGGAAGACCTGGTCCAGGATCCAGTCGGCCGCCTCGCCGTGCCCGGCGCGGGCGTCGAGTGCCCGGTAGAGCAGTCCCGGGCTCGTCACGCAGATGACGTCGGCCGGGATGCCGAGGTTCTGAAGACGGTCCGCCGCGGCCAGGGCCTCGGTCACCACGCCACCCATGGCGGCGATGGTGACCTGGGCACCGTCCTGCCGGCGCAGGGTGTAGGCGCCGGCGACGACCTGACGGCGGCGGCGTTCCCGGGCCGCCGGATCGGTGGGCACCCGGGCGAGGCTCTGGTCGACGGGGCGGGTGGACAGCCGCAGGTAGGCGGAGCCGCCGTCGGGCCTGCCGAGGCGGGAGAGGGCGGCCAGCAGCGCCCATTCGGTGTCGAGGGCGAACGCGGGCTCCCAGGTCGTGCAGCCGGGCTGCTCGATGCCGAGGGACGGCGTGGTGATGGACTGGTGGGCACCGCCTTCGGGCGCGAGGGTGACGCCGGAGGGGGTTCCGACGAGGATCGACCGGCCGCCCGCGTAGATGCCGAAGGACCAAGGCTCCAGGGCGCGTTGCACGAAGGGGTCGTACATCACGCCGATGGGCAGCAGTGGCTCGCCCCAGCGGCTCCAGGTCGCTCCGAGCTCTCCGAGGAGGCCGACCAGGTTGGTCTCGGCGATACCCAGTTCGATGTGCTGGCCGGTCGGCCGCTCCCGCCAGTGCAGGATGGTCTCCGCGTCGTCGGCGAACCAGTCCACGCGCTCGGTGGGCGACCAGACTCCGACCTTGTTGACCCAACCGCCCAGGTTGGTCGACGAGCTGACGTCTGGGCTGACCGTCACCACCCGGCGGGCCGCTTCGGGCGCGCTGCGCGTCAGGTCGAGCAGCACCCGGCCCAGGGCGGCCTGGGTCGTCGCCACGCCCGTCGGGGTACGGCCGATGTCCGTGGGAATCGCCGGTGGCCGTGCCTCGGGAACGGCGTCCCGGCGCAGCCTCGCCGCCGTCTCCTCGCAGAGACGGGCCGCCGCCGAATCCGCGGCGAAGCCCTCCCAGGGGTGATCGGGATCAGCGCCCAACTCGTCCGCCAACTGCCGCATCTGCTCTTCCGTCAGCAGAGAGGAGTGGTTCTGCGGGTGCCCCTGGGTGGGCAGTCCGTGGCCCTTGACGGTGTACGCGAAGATCACCGTGGGCCGGCGGTCGTCCACCTCCGACAGCGCGGTGTCGAGGGCGGACAGGTCGTGACCGCCCAGATTGCGAACCGCCGCCATCAGGGTGGCGTCGTCGGTCTCCGCGAGCAGTGCGGTGATCGCCGGGGCTTCGGGGCCGGTACCGGGCAGCCGGTCACGCAGTTCACCGGCGGAACAGCGCAGCAGACGCTGGTACTCCGGGTTGGACATGTCATCGATGCGGGCCCGCAGTGCCTGGCCGCCGGGGCGCGCGCACAGGTCCTCCAGGAGCATGCCGTACTTGAGGGTGAGCACCTGCCACCCGGCCGCGGCGAACATGTCGTGCAGGCGGCCGGCAGCGATGTTCGGCACGACGCGGTCGAGGGACTGCCGGTTGAGGTCGACGATCCAGACCAGTTCGCCGAGTTCGGCGACCTGCGGGTCCAGCACCGCCTCCCACACCGCGCCCTCGTCCAGCTCCGCGTCTCCCACCAGTGCGTACTGCCGCCCGGCGAAGCCACCGGCCGCGCTCTCGTCCACGTAGCGGCGGGCCATGGCACCCCAGATCGTCGCCGTGGCCCCGATGCCCACCGACCCGGTGGAGTAGTCGACCGGGTCGGGGTCCTTGGACCGGCTCGGGTAACTCTGGAGACCGCCGAAGGCGCGCAGCGTGGACAGGTAGGAGGCGTCCAGTTCGCCGAGCAGGTGGTTGATGGCGTGCAGGACCGGGGAGGCGTGCGGCTTGACCGAGACCCTGTCCTCGGGAC
Source organism: Streptomyces sp. NPDC102451 (assembly GCF_044765485.1). Taxonomy (NCBI): domain Bacteria; kingdom Bacillati; phylum Actinomycetota; class Actinomycetes; order Kitasatosporales; family Streptomycetaceae; genus Streptomyces; species Streptomyces sp. NPDC102451. The sequence goes on from NZ_JBIWKD010000012.1 coordinate 219,216, forward strand.
GCAGATGACGGAACCACAGGGCAGTCATGATCGACACCATCGAGGCGCACGATGCCTGATGACCGCCGACCTTGAGCCCCGACGGGTTGGGGCGCACCCGGTTGGCGTGGTGGACGATCGCGCTGGAAAGCCACAGCACGCGGTCCTCGATCTCGTGCAGCACGTCGGGGGCGACGGCCGTGGTCCGCCGGGGGGCGGCTGGTGCGGTGGTCATGGCGAAACGGTCTCCTCGCTCGGCACATCCGGTTCGCAGACGTGCGACCGGCTGTGACTTGGGACGTACCACGGCGGCGTGAAGAGCGCACCGGGTGTGCCCCGGCGCACGTCGGGCCGGCTCACGACCGGATCACGGTCGGCGGCGTGCTGCCAGGGGCGGGATCGTTGCAGACGAGGAGACCATCAGGTCAGGATGGTGCACAAGAACCCGCGAGGAAATTACGCAGAATGCCCAATCACCCGTCCTCTCAGCCCCGGAAGGTGCGCATCGTGCCCAGCTCCGAGCGGATCGACCCCACCGACGCGCGCCTGCTCCTGGCACTCGCGGACCGCCCCCGAGCCACCACGGTGGCACTCGCCGAGGCGAGCGGGTTGAGCCGCAACACCGTCCAGGCACGTCTGGCCTCACTGGACCGCACGGGTGCCGTGGACGCCTTCGAGCGGTGCGTCGACCCCGCGGCCCTCGGCTACCCACTCACCGCGTTCGTGACCACCCAGGTGGCACAGCGCAGGCTGGACCAGGTCGCGCACGCGCTCGCAGCGATCCCCGAGGTTCTCCAGGTACACGGACTGACCGGTGACACCGATCTTCTGGTCCATGTGGTCGCGACCGACGCCGAGGACCTGTACCGCGTGGCCGGCCAGATCCTCGACATCCCCGGGGTGGAACGCACCAGTACGGCACTGGTCATGCGTCAGCTGGTCGGCTACCGGCTGAACCCACTGCTGCGCCGGGCCGCCGCACGCTGATCGCCGGCCATACAGCGCCGGGCCCTGACGGGGCATCGAACCCCCACCGACCGTTCAACTGGAAAGACAGCAGCCGACCCCTTGCTGTTATCACATATAGCGTCCTACTGTGTGTTCCGGATCTCAGTCATCGAGCATCCACCGAACGATCTGTGCCGGCTGCCTCGCCGACGCCGACCCGCTCCAGCGGGCAGGAGCCACCGGCCCGGCCGCGGGCCACCATCGAGGAATACAGGAGCAGTTCCGTGCGCATCGCCAACCTGTCCGGCCGCTTGGTCCTCGTCGTCGACGGTCGCGCCGTCGACGTCGAGGAGGCCAGCGGTGGCCGCTTCACCGCGGACCCACAGGCCGTCTACGAGCGTTGGGAGGAGTTCCGTCAGTGGGCGGCGCAGGCGCGCCTACCCGAAGGCAGCGCCTTGGACCCCGCCCGTCTGGGCGCCCCCGTGCCTGCCCCACGGCAGATCGTCGCCGCCGGCCTGAACTACCGTGACCACGCCGCCGAGTCCGGGTTCGCCGTGCCCGACACCATGCCTCCGGTCTTCACCAAGTTCGCCACCAGCATCACCGGCCCCGTCACCCAGGTGACCCTCCCGCCCGGCGGTCACACCGACTGGGAGATCGAACTCGTCGCCGTCATCGGCACCCGCGCCCACCATGTCTCCGCGGAGACCGCCTGGGACCACGTCGCCGGGCTGACCGTAGGCCAGGACATCTCCGAGCGCATCACACAACTCGAAGGACCATCACCGCAGTTCAGCCTCGGTAAGTCCTTCCCGGGCTTCGCCCCCATCGGACCGTGGGTGGTCTCACCCGACGCGTTCGACGATCCCGACGACCTGGGACTGCGCTGCACCGTGAACGGCGAGGAGGTCCAGAAGAGCCGCACCAGTGACCTGATCTTCTCCGTACCCGAGCTGCTCGCCCGTCTGTCCTCGGTGATCCCGCTGCTGCCCGGTGACCTCGTGTTCACCGGAACCCCGGCCGGTGTCGGCCTGGGCCGTGACCCGCAGCGCTGGCTCGCTCCAGGAGACGAGCTGGTCAGCACCATCGAGGGCATCGGCGAACTGCGCCAGCGCTTCGTCGCACAGACCTGACACCGCACAGACCTGACACCTCCGGCGATCGCGTAACACGAGGTCGCACGCACCTACCCGCATGAACCGTCGGATACCGAAAGTGTGGGCGCACCCCCAACTCGGCCCCGAGCCAACGGCCTGTCGGCGGGCCGGCCGGTGAAAGGCCACCACGGGTGGACGCCCGCAGATTCGATCGAGGAGGATCGGATGACTGCCACACCGAAGTTCGCCCACGTCGTGTTCCAGACCAGCAGCCCTACCGCCATGCGGGACTGGTACTGCGCCGTTCTCGACGGACACGTGGTGTTCCAGAACGAGAGCCTGTGCTTCATCACCTACGACGAGGAGCACCACCGGGTCGCCCTGCTCACACCGCCGGTACCACTGGAGCGCAAGTCGCCCACGACGGCCGCGGCCCACCACGTCGCCTACACCTTCGACCACCTCGACGACCTCCTCGCCCGCTATGAGCTCCTGCGCGACAAGGGCGTCACTCCGGCGGTGTGCATCGCCCACGGCGTCACCACGTCCATGTACTACCAGGACCCGGACGGCAGCTTCGTGGAGATGCAGATCGACAACTTCGCCGACCCGGACGAGGCCACCGGCTACATGAAGGGACCGGAGTACAGCGCCGACGCCGTCGGCCCCGCCTTCGACCCCGAGGCCATGCTCGCCGCCCGTCGCGGCGGGGCGGCCGTCGAGGACCTGGTCCCGCGGTCATGGGCGCTGAAGAGCGACCTGCCGGACCCGATGCTGGTCCTCACCGGGGCGGTCTGAACGAGGAGCGGGGCCAAGTCGTCGGATCAGGGGTGCCGGGACGAGACCGGCACCCCGTCGGCGCGCCGCCACCAGGCGGCCCGAGGCCGCTCGCCCCGCCGGCCGTCCGCCCGTACCCACCGTCTAGGGGAATCCTTGAGCACCTCCAGCCACCACGCCGACTGCTTCATGTGCAGCCTGGAACAGAGCGAAGACAGCACCGTCGTTTTCCGTGACCCACTCTGGTCGGGGGAAGTGGTCCCCGGTTACGACGTACCCGGCTGGTTCGTCCTGCGGGTACGTCGGCACGCCGAGCGCATCACCGGGCTCGACGAGGCCGAGCTGGCCACGTTCGCCCGCCGTGCACGCGACCTGGTCGCTGCGGTCACCGAGGCGACCGGCGCGCCCGCCACGTATCTGCTGGTCTTCGGCGAGAACCATCCGCACTTCCACGCGCTCATCACGGCTCGCGGCGAAGACATCCCCGCGGACCGGCGCAACGGGAACATACTGCGGCTCCGCGCCGAAAGCGCCGACCCGGAGTCCGCCGCCCGCTTGGTGCCGGCGGTGCGTCGTGCCTACGAGCGCCTCGCCGGCCACGGCACGTATCCGCTCTCGGCCTGACCACCGAGCAGCGGGTCGGACGACAACGTCCACGCGACCGCCACCTCGCTCTCCGGGTCCTGGTCCTGGTCCTCAACGCCTCCTACACCCTGGTCAGCCTCAGCAGTGGATGGGTGATCGACGTACCCAAGGAGTCCGCAACGCCCGGCACGGCGCTCCAGCAGTGGGCTGCCACAGGCGGCACCAACCAGATCTGGAACCTCGGCTGACCTGGACGGACAGGGGCGGGGGAAGCTGACGGGTCGGACGCTCCCTGACTCCGGGTCATCGATCCGGATCGGGGAGCGGCTCCGCACACGATCTGACGAATGCGCGTACCGATCCGGAGAGTTCGTCGGGGCGACTGAGCCTCATCACCTCCACGTCCGTCGCCATGCCCAGCAGGGGTCGGTAGATGAGTTCCGGCAGTGCGATGCGCTCCGCAGCGGCCGGAACCAGAGCCACACCGACGCCGGCAGAGGCGAGTGCAAGGGCGCCGAGGGTGCTGGTCACGAGATGGACGTGGGTCCTGTGCTCCGCCCGGGCGGCCCCCAATCGGTCGAGCACGCTCTGGTCACCCATGTCGGTTGCGTACACGATGAGGTTCTCGCCCTCCAGGTCTGCAGGGGTGACCGAGGCCTCGGAGGCGAGTGCGTGGTCGTGGCGGACAGCGACCGAGAGGTTCGTCCGGGCTCCACGCGTCACCGCGAGGCCGTCGGTGTCATGGAGACCGTTGTCGGGGCTGTACCCGATGTCGAGTGTGCCGTCCTGGATGCCTTGAACCTGTGCGGAGGGCGGGAGCTCGGTCAGGTGGAGCTCGACCGCGGGGTGAGCTCGGTGAAAGCGCCGCAGGTCGCCGGAGAGGATGCCTTCCAGTACGGCGATTCCGGAGAAGCCGATCCGCACTGCCCCGGTCTCGCCTCTGACCGACTGCCGGGCGACGTCCAGGGCTCGGCCGGCCTGCGCCAGTGTCCGTCGCGCCTCGATCAGCAGCAGATTTCCCGCTTCTGTCAGTTCGACCCGGCGGCTGGTGCGGACGAAGACAGGGCCCCCCCACCTCGCGTTCGAGTGCCTTCACCTGTGTGCTGAGCGTCGACTGGGTGACGTGCAGCCGTGCGGCAGCACGGCCGAAGTGGCAGTCCTCGGCCACAGCCACGAAGTAGCGCAGGTGACGTAGTTCCACGCGAAGTCTCCGATCGTTTTTAACGAACAATAGATCAGATCTATCAATTGGCGCGATCGATGAATCGGTCGGAGACTGGGGATATGCCGAAAACGACAACACTCCAGGACCGTCAGGACATCGCCGACCTCATGACCGGTTGGATCCATCGGGACCTGGGCCGATGGGACAGGCTCCGGGATCTGTTCCACCCGGGAGCCCAGATCGAGATCACCTGGTTCGAGGGAGCGGCCTCGGACTTCGTCGACGCCTCGGCGCGGATGGCCGCCACGGATCTGCGCACCAAGCACCTCATCACGTCTCCTGCCGTGACGTTCTCGGAGGACGGCTCCCGCGCGGTCAGCGAGACCAACGCGGTCATCGTCGCCGAGAACAGCAGCCTCGGTCTGGGGTGCAACGGCCACAACCGTTTCATCGACCGGATCGAGCGTCGGAACGGCGTATGGCGCATCGTCGACCGCAAGAGCGTGTACGACTTCGCCACCTTCACCTTCCCTGCCGGAATCACGGACATCGACCCCGAGGTGCTGGCCAAGTACCCGCGCGAGTACGGGGCACTGGCCTACGTGCTCGACATGAGCGGGTTTCCCGTTCTGCGCACCTTCGCCACGAAGGGAAGCGAACGGGAACGCGTCATCAAGAAGTCCGCGTTCGCCTGGCTCGGCGAGCAGGACCAGGGATGACAGCCACCTCCGAGCCGGCAGCAACAGGAAGCAGCATGAAGCTGATCACCATCGAGGAACACACCCTCGACACCGCGGTGGCGCGGGCATCCGCCGAGCGAGCAGCCGAGGTGAGCCCGCACTTCGCGACGGCATACTCACCGGCCGGCGGACTCCCCTACTCCCCCACGACCGAGGAACTGGAAGATCTCGACCAGGGGCGCATCGCCGACATGGACGCGCACGGCATCGACGTACAGGTGCTGTCCAACCTCACCACACAGTTCCTGCCGGCCGGCGTGGCACCCGAACTGGTACGGCGAGTCAACGACCGGCTGACGGCGGCCTGCGGCCGGAACCCCGGCCGCTTCGCCGCGTTCGCGTCCCTGCCCACGTCCGCCGCGGACCAGGCTCCGGCAGAACTGAAGCGTGCCGTCGAGGAACTCGGACACGTCGGTACGCTCATCCACGGCCGCACGGATGACGAATTCCTGTCCGCCGAGCGATTCGACCCGATCCTGCGGACGGCCGCAGAACTGCGGGTCCCGATCTATCTGCACCCCGCCCCGCCCACCCGCGGCACCAGCGCGGTCAACTACGAGGCGGGCCTCGATCCCGTGGTCGCCACACGTTTCGCCACTGCCGGGTGGGGGTGGCACAACGAATCGGGCATTCACTTCCTGCACCTCGTACTCAGCGGAGCCTTGGACCGCTACCCGGACCTGCAGTTCGTCCTCGGTCACTGGGGCGAGATGATCCCCTGGTTCCTGGACCGTCTCGACGAGGCACTGCCCCAGCGCGCGACGGGACTCGACCGGACCATCGGTGACTACGTGCGCCAGAACGTCTGGTACACCCCCAGCGGCATGTTCACCACACCGCATCTCCGCTTCTGCGAGGGCGTCCTGGGCACCGACCGGATGATCTACTCGGTCGACTACCCCTTCGTGGGCAACGCGGGTGCCCGCGCCTTCCTGGAGAACTGCGAACTGTCCGCCGACGCCAAGCTCGACATCGCGCACCGCAACGCCGAACGACTGCTCGGAATCTGACCGGAAGCCACACCGGCGGTTCCGGCCGGAGTCCCTTGACCAGGAGCACGGGACCTGTTCCGGATGGCCGATTCCTGGTCAGCCAGACGGTCCGTCATCGATCGAGCCGAGGATCGACTGAAGTTGGTGCAAGGAGCCCGTGAGCGTTGCGGCCGGCACTGCGGACAGTGTGCGCTGGAGCGCAGCTGTTGCCGCGGAGGTCGCCGCCTGCGCGGTGGTGACTCCCGTGGGGGTCAGCTGGACGCCATGGCTCCGCCCGTCCGAAGGATCGGGGACGCGGGAGATGAGGCCACGTGCATCGAGCCGCCGCAGGACATTGCTCAGTCCGCCGGTGGTCAGGAGTAGACGCGCCGCGAGCTCCTTGGGCCGCAGCCGGTAGGGGCTGCCGACCGAACGCAACGCTCCGAGCACATCGAGTTCGGCAGGGGTAAGGCCCTGCGCTGCCAGAGTGGGGGCGATGGCTTGCTCGAGGAGGCCCTGCAAGCGCACGACGTGCTGGGAAAACGTCAGCGCCAGGCGTTCGTCGTCCGAACGGTTCGTGCTGTTGGCGGTCATGCCACAACTGTATACGATTACACTTTCCTGATACCTTTTGGAAAAGCTATTCATCAAGGAGTTCTCATGGCGGCTGTGACAGCGATCGACGGCGTTCGCGTCTTCACGGGTGTCGGACTGACTGAGCCGCGGCGCGTGTTCATCGAGGGCGCGGGCATCGTGGCCGGTGGGACACCGGACTCCGTGATCGACGGCACGGGCAAGGCGCTGCTGCCGGGCCTGATCGACTCACACATGCACGTACTCGGGCGAGGGGACCTGGAGAACCTGGCGAACTCGGGTGTCACCACGGGTATGGACATGGCGGCCTGGCCGCTTTCCTTCGTCACCGAGATGCGCGAGCAGGCAGGCGTCGCCCAGGTCTTCAGCGCGACGACCCCGGCGGTCGGTCCCGGAGGAAACCACGCCAAGATGCCCGGATTCCCCGAGGACGGCGTCGTCACGACACCGCAGGAGGCGCGCAGGTTCGTCGAGCGCCGAGTCGCGGACGGCGCCGACTACATCAAGATCGTCACTGAGGCCGCACCGCCCGAGGGGATGGATCAGGCGACCGTGAACGCGATCGTGGACGTGGCTCATGAACACGGCCTCCTGGTCGTGGCGCACTCGATCACCACGGGTGCGTTCCACGTCGCGGTCGAAGCCGGCGTCGACATCAGCACGCACGCGCCCTTGGACGCAGTTCTCGACGACGACACGGTTCAGCGCATGCAGGCCACCGGAATGGTGTCCTCGCCCACACTGACGATGATGCGGGGTATCGCCGCAACCCGGGCTGCGGCAGGGCTCAAGTACGAGTACGCCCGTGACACGGTGACCAAGTTCCACGAAGCCGGCATCCGGCTCCTGGTCGGCACGGACGCGAACTCCGCGCCCGGCGTCCCGTTCGCTCCCGAGCACGGCGCGTCCCTGCACGACGAACTGGGGCTGATGGTCGACGCCGGCCTCACCCCCGTCGAAGCACTCCGTGGAGCCACCACGCTCGCGGCACAGACGTTCGGTCTCGACGACCGCGGCGTGATCGAACCCGGCAGGCGCGCCGACCTGCTTCTCATCGACGGCGACCCGACCACGGACATCGCCGCGACCCGTGCCATCGTCGGTGTCTGGATCGCCGGGGAGCGCGTCCGGTGAGAAGAAGCCCGGATGTCTGCCCTCGGTACGGGTGAGCGAGCAGAACGGACGCGACGGTCGGCATGAGTGGTGCAAGCAAGGATGAAGCAGTGACTCGCGCGAACAGGGCACCGTCACCCAGGCTCCGTACCCTGCTCGACACCATCCCGGCGTACGTACCCGGCAAGCCTGCCGCGCCCACCGGTGGGCCGATGGCCTGCCGGCCAATGTGGTGATCGTCCTGGACGAGGTTACGCGGAGTTCAACAGCGACTCCTACCGCGCGGACGGCTTGGAGCTCTACCGGAACCGGCCGAATATCAAAATGTTGACAGCGCGGCAGAAATGCCACCCGGTCCCGCCACAGACGGGACCGGGCCCTCCCGGATCAGCTGGTCTTCACGGGGAGCTGCAGATGGGAAGCGCGCTCTCCCCCGGTGTGGATGATGTGCTGTCCGCTGTTGGCGGGGGTGTACTCGCGG
>NZ_JBIWKD010000013.1:0-225399 GCF_044765485.1 Streptomyces sp. NPDC102451
ACCCTCGCCTCCCCGATGCAGGGCACCATCGTCAAGATCGCCGTGGAAGAGGGCCAGGAGGTCAAGGAAGGCGACCTCATCGTCGTCCTCGAAGCCATGAAGATGGAACAGCCCCTCAACGCCCACCGCTCCGGCACCGTCAAGGGCCTGGCCGCGGAGGTCGGCACCTCGGTGTCGTCCGGCGCCGCGATCTGCGAGATCAAGGACTGACGACTGCCCGCCCGAAGACGATCGGGCGGGCATGCTCGCCTCGGAGTCGCGTTTACTTGTTGCCCATATCACGCACATCTCTGGCTGATTCAGCTAGACGTGATAATCGACGCGAGATTTACTTAACCACTGTCCACGGATGTGCTCCCACCCCCGGGCACCACCCCTCATGTGCTGCTGACGCGTCATCCACCCGAGGAGAGTTCCCTCATGCAGACCACCGGCATCTCCGCCGTCGTCACCGGCGGCGCCTCCGGGCTCGGCCTGGCCACCGCCAAGCGTCTGGTCGACGGCGGCGCCGAGGTCGTCCTGCTCGATCTGCCCACCTCCGACGGAGAGGCCGTGGCCAGGGAGATCGGCGCGGCCTTCTGTCCCGGTGATGTCACCGACGAGACCGACGCCGCCGCAGCGGTCACCACCGCCGCCCGGCTCGCCCCGCTGCGCGTCGCCGTCAACTGTGCGGGAATCGCGCCCGCCGCTCGCACGGTCGGCAGGCAAGGCCCGTTCGACCTGGGCCTGTTCGAGCGTGTCGTCCGGATCAATCTGGTCGGCACGTTCAACGTACTGCGCCTGGCCGCGGCCGAGATGGCCGGGAACGACGAGATCGACGGAGAGAGGGGTGTCATCGTCAACACCGCTTCCGTCGCCGCGTTCGACGGGCAGATCGGCCAGGCCGCGTACAGCGCGTCCAAGGCAGGCGTAGCGGGCATGACCCTTCCCGTCGCCCGGGACCTCGCGGGGCTCAAGATCCGCGTGATGGCCATCGCCCCGGGTACGTTCCGTACCCCGATGATCGCCGGTCTGCCCCAGGAGACCCAGGACTCCCTCGGCGCCCAGGTCCCCCACCCGTCCCGCCTCGGCGAGCCCGACGAGTACGCCGCCCTGGCCGAGCACATCGTCCACAACTCCATGCTCAACGGCGAGGTCATCCGCCTGGACGGCGCCATCCGCATGGCTCCGAAGTAGACGTGCCCGCGCCCCGATCCCCGGTGCCGGGGCAGTCCTTGGCAGTTCCGCCCGGCGCCCGTGCACCTCATCCGACCACCGCAGACCTAGGATGTCCGACGTGAGCACGACGAGCAGCGGTCCGACCCGGCGCCCGAGGAACCGCAAGGTACTGATCCTCGCGGCCGCCATGGACTGCTTCCACGAGTCCGGCTACGAGGCGACCGGCATGGAGGACATCGCGTCGGCCGTAGGGATCACGGCCGGCGGGCTCTACCGTCACTTCCGCGGCAAGCAGGAACTGCTCGGCGCCGCACTGCTCGACAGCACCGATCAGCTCCTGGGCGTGATGGCAGAGCCGGGCGATCTCCCTTCCCTGACAGACGCCGTCGCCTCCTTCTCTCTCGACCACCGGTCGTACCCGGTGGTCTGGGACCGTGAGACCCGCCACCTCTCGGAGCTGCACCAGGACGAGGTACGAGAGCGCCACGCGCGGATCGCCGATTCGCTGGGCGTGGCACTCCGCGCGGCCCGGCCCGAACTCGCCCCGCAGGACGTTCCTCTGGTGAGCTGGGCCGCGCTCGCCGTGCTCGCGAGCCCCTCCTACCACCGCACCGAACTCCCCCGCCGACGCTTCGAGGACCTGCTCCAGAAGCTGGCGGAGGGGGCCTGCCGGACGACGCTCCCCCCTGCCCCGCCCCGAGCCACGCCGCCGGCGGCCAGGAAGCAGGGCCTGACGCCGGCCTCCCGGCGGGAGGCCCTGCTCGCCGCAGCCGGACCGCTGTTCGCACAGCACGGCTACCAGTCGGTCAGCATGGAGGACATCGGAGCGGCGATCGGCATCTCACGCCTGGCCGTCTACCACCACTTCCCCGGCAAGGCGGATCTGCTCGCCGCCGTACTCCACCGGGCCTCGGAGGTGAAGTGGGCCACGCTGGTGCACGACCTGGCGCAGAGCTCCACAGCGCGGCAGGCCCTGGAACGGCTGCTGCGCAGTTACGCGCGGTCCACGACGTCCGACCACGGCTCCGGTGTCCTGCTGACGGTCAGCGAACGGGCACACGTTCCCGCTGCCGACCAGGAAACACTGCACCGGTCCCAGGTGGACTACGTGGCCGAATGGGTCGCCCTGCTGCTCGACTGCCGGCCGGACCTCGACCAGATCGAGGCGCGGGTCACCGTCCAGGCCGCGCTGACCGTGCTCAACCTCCTGCCCAGACTCCCCGTGGTCAAGGACCGCGTCGAGGCCGCTTCAGCCTTGGTTCACCTGGGCATCGCGATCCTGGGGATCGACGGCCCGGCCGCCGCCTGATCCCCGAGCGGACGGCCGTCGGCCGAACCCCTGCCCGGCACGCCCGGGCCGCACCGGGATCCCGCGTGCCCGCATACAGCCGGCGCGCCCATGCCCGCCTCGTCCCCTCCCGTCACCAGTCCAGGAGAAACCATGTATTTCCGGACCAGCAACGAATCCGCACAGGAGGGCGCGGAAGCCCTCGCACCTCTCCGTTTCCAGCGATGCGCCTGGTGCGCCAGCGCCTTGTTCGGCGGCCGGTGCATCTGCCCTCACTGCGGCGGCGAGGACCTCACCTGGGAGGACAGCCAGGGCACGGGCCGGATCGACGACTACCAGTACAGGCCTCGCAAGGGTCATGAGCCCCGCCTCGTGTGCCTGGTCGGGCTGGACGACGGATTCAGCATCGAGGCACGTCTCAGCGGATGCACCATGCCCGCACCCACCGTCGGCACCCGCGTACGCTTCCAGCGCTTCGTGGACGGCAGAGTGCCCGTCTTCGCGGTCCAGGCTCCCGCCGACGCGGATCAGCGCCGCTGAAATCCGCCCCCCTCTAGCGCGCTCGCGCGCACTCCAGCAGCGCCCTGACGTACGGGTTCGCTTCGTCCCTGCGGGCGGCGAACCCGATGGTGAGATCGGCGAGGCCCGTCACCGGCCGGTAGGTGATGCCCGGCACCGCGAGGAAGGCCCGCGCTCCCGATCCGGTGACGCCGAAGCCGCGGCCGGTGGCGACGGCCGCCATCCACTCGTGCACGGTGCGGGTCCTGACGGCCGTCTCACCGACGTTCCACCGCTGCAGGAACGACGTGGTGGGGACGTCGTACCAGACCGACGGAAGACCCTTGAGGTCCTCAGCCACCAGTGCCTCCCGCTCCGCCAGGACGTGGCCACGAGGCAGGGCGACGAGGGCGGACACCACGTCGACCGGCACGGTGTCGAGTGTGTTCTGTCCGTGGGGCAGATACAGCACGGCCGCGTGGCACGCCTCCTCCCCGAGACCGGCGTCAGGGTCGTTCCACGAGGTTTCCTCGAGGCGGACCTCGACGTGCGGGTGTTCCGCTTCGAAGGCGGCAAGAACCCGTCTGGTCGCCGGACAGACGCCACCCGGTACGAACCCGAGCCGCAGGACCGCCGACTTGCCGGCGGCGGTCCGCCGTACGCGGTCGACGGTCTCGTCGGCCTGCGCCACGAGCAGCCGGGCATCGGCGAGCAGCGCCTCACCGGCCTGGGTCAACGCGACCCGGCGGGTGGTCCGTTCGAAGAGCTGGACCCCCAGTTCCTCCTCCAGCTGCCGGATCTGACGGCTGAGGGCCTGTTGCGCGACGAAGAGCCGGGCGCCCGCCCGGGTGAAGTTCAACTCCTCGGCGACCACGATGAACTGACGGAGCCGCCTGGCGACGAGATCGACAACCACACGTTGTGAATACCACGAAAATTCGGTTCTTCACACCCCTGACCAGGGTCTCTACAGTCACAGGAAGGCCAGAGAACCGCAGGACCCCTACCCCCCGAGGACGTGACATCCCCATGGCACTTCGACTGATGCAGGGCGGAATCCGGACGCTGGAGAGGACCGCGGCCGACGAGCCGTACAAGCGATTCGCTGTCCGTCCCGTGACCTCGCTCATCGGAGCGGAGATCTCCGACGTGGACCTCACGGCACCGCTGGACGAGGAGTTGCGGGAGGAACTGCGCCGGGCCCTGCTGGAGTGGAAGGTCATCTTCTTCCGTGACCAGTCCCTCAGCCCCGAGCAGCACATACAGCTCGCCTGCGTGTGGGGCGAGCCCGAGGCCAACCCGTTCTTCCCCACGGGCGACGAAGCCCGTATCTCACGGCTCGCCAAGGGCACCGACATGTACGGCAAGGAGAACCTGTGGCACTCGGACCACTCCTTCCTCGCCGAGCCGGCCCGGGGCTCCGTACTGCGCGCCATCGAGGTCCCCGACCACGCAGGCGACACCATGTGGGCGGACATGGCGGCCGCGTACGACAACCTTCCCGAGGAGGTGAAGGAGCGGATCGACGGGCTGGAGGCAGAGCACGACTGGATCGACACATGGGGTCGCGCCATCCCCGAGGAGCAGCGGGACGCGGTGCGGGAGAAGCTGCCCACCGTCGTCCATCCCGTCGTCAAGGTGCACCCCTTGAGCGGCCGCAGGACGCTCTATGTCAACGAGCCGTTCACCATGCGTCTCGTCGGTGTGCCCGAGGACGAGAGCCACACACTCCTTGAATACCTGCGGGCCCAGGCCCGGGTGCCGGAGTACCAGGTGCGTTTCCGCTGGGAGCCCGGCTCGGTGGCGGTCTGGGACAACTGGGCGGTCCAGCACTACGCGATCAACGACTACTACCCGCGGCGCCGCGTGATGGAGCGGATCGCCATCGCGGGCACCGGCTGGAACGGCACGGTCTGACACCCGGCCGGGACCGCGGCGACGGTCCCGGTCACCGTGCGCCCGGCAGGTCCTGCCGGGCAGGGCGTCCCTCCGGTCGGTCCGCCGCACTCGGGAACCAACGCACGGGGTGACCGTCGGCGCTGTGCACCGTGCCACGGTTGCGCAGCAGGACGAGATGGGCGATCGTCTCGGCCAGGGCGAAACGGCGGCTGGTCGTGTCGAAGGTGTCCCAGGGGCGGGACCACACCAGCTGCGAGGACAGCTCCCAGGCGGTGGACCCGGGCTTCTTCCCGACACATGCGTCCAGCTCGGCGAGACGCTCCGTGTGGTGACGCGCCATGTACGCCGTCCGCTCGTCGAGCCCCTTGAAGCGGTACTCGTGCGCCGGGAGCACCTCGTCCACGGCGAACCGGTCCAGCCGCTCCAGCGAGCGGAGGAAGTCCGCGAGCGGGTCGCCCTGGGTCTGCGCGTAGACGGCGATCTGCGGCGTGATCCGGGGAAGTACGTGGTCGCCGGAGAAAAGCAGCCGACGGTCGGGCTCGTAGAAGCAGGAGTGGCCGGGGCTGTGTCCCGGTGTCCAGATCACCCTCAGATCCAGACCGGGCACGCGGATCGCCTCACCGTCCTCCAGCAGCACGTCCGCCGGCGGGGCGTCCAGGGAACGGCCGACGTCCAGGGCGCCGACGGTCCGGCGCGCCTCTCCGGCGGGGACCCCGTGGAGCTCCAGGTGCCCGCGGATGTCTTCGGCCAGGCCTCCGGCGGAACTCGGCGTCGTACGTGCGGCCGCCGCGTCCAGCGCGTGCAGCGCGACCCATGCGCCGGATGCCTCACGGACCCGGCCGGCCAGACCCAGATGGTCGGCGTGGTGGTGGGTCACCAGCACGGCACGGACGTCCTTGATGTCGTGGCCGGTGGCGCGGACACCTTCGGTGAGGGCCAGCCACGAGACGTCGTCGTCCCAGCCTGCGTCGATCAGCACCAGACCGTCACGGCACTCCAGTGCGTAGACCAGGACGTAGCGCAGCGGATTGCGCGGGATGGGTACCGGGATGGACCACAGGCCGTCCGAGACCCTCTCCACGGGCGGCATCACCTTGTCCTGCCAGGCCTGCCACTGCACACTGCCGGTGATCTCCATGGTCATGGGGTTCCTTCGTCCGATTCCGGGCGGACCGCATCGTGGGCACGGCCCTCTCGCACGTCAGCGCGGGTTCAGTCCTGCAGCACCATGATCGTGCAGGTCGCGAAGGCGAGCAGGCGGCCGGCCTGATCGGTCATCCTCGCCTCCAGCAGTACGTTCCGGCGGCCCCGGTTGACGACCTCGGCCGTGCACTCCAGTACGCCGCTGTCCGGGGCCGCCGAGCGCAGGAACTTCACCGACAGATCGGTCGAGACGATGCGCGTCCCGTCCGGGACCGTCGTGTAACAGGCGGCAGCGCAGGCGCTGTCCAACACCGTGGCGTACATGCCGCCATGCAGGATGCCCTGTCCGTTGAGGTGGTCCGCGGTGGGGGCCATCTCGACGACGGCCCGCCCGTGCACGACGCTGCGCACCTCCATGCGCAGCAGCCTCTCCACCGGCTGCCTGGGGCCGCCCCCGGCAGTCAAGTGCTCCTGGAGCACGTCGAGTCCGCTGCGTACCGTCTGCTGACCGGCCGAGCCCTGGGCAAGGCCCCGGGCCGGTGACGTGGGTGCGTCGGGTGAGGGGTGAACGGTCATCAGGCGCTCCTTCTGTCGGCGAGGGGGTTCACCGGAGGGCCGACGGCCGCCTGATGAGTCCCTCCTGTACGACCGAGGCGACCAAGCGGCCGTCCCGGGTGAAGAACTGGCCGCGCGCGAGTCCGCGCGAGGAGGCGAAGTTGGGGCTCTCCATCGCGAAGAGCAGCCACTCATCGGCATGGAACGGCCGGTGGAACCACACGGCGTGGTCGAGCGAGGCGATCATCCGCTCGCGGGTGTCGTCCATGTACGGCAGGTCGGAGGTCTCCACCAGCCGGATGTCGGAGAAGTAGGTCAACGCGCAGGCGTGGAGCAGCGGCGTGTCCGGCAGGGCGTCGCGCGTACGCACCCACAGGTGTCTTCGCGGGCCCTGCCCCGTACTCGGAAGACTCCCCTGGCCGTGGGGATCGCCCACGCCGCGCGACTCCAGCACCGCTTCGAAGATCGGCCACCCGCCGTCGCGCGGCCCGGTCTCCCAGAGCTCGGGCAAGCCCTCCGGGCCCGGCGCGTCAGGCATGGCCGCCTGGTGTTCGGGGCTCTGCTCGGGTCGCTGGAAGGACGCCGACAGACTGAAGATCGTCTTGCCGTCCTGGACGGCCACGACCCGGCGGGTGGCGAAGGAGCGGCCGTCACGTGTCCGGTCCACCTGGTAGACGATCGGCCGGTCCGTACGGCCGGCCCTGATGAAGTACCCGTGCAGGGAGTGCACCCGCAGAGCGTCCGACAGCGTGCTGCCGGCCGCGATCAGCGCCTGCCCGGCGACCTGCCCGCCGAACGCGTGGAGTGGCGCGCCCTGGTGGCAGACGCCCCGGTACAGGTCCTCCTCCAGTCGTTCCAGGGTCAGCAGGTCCGAGAACGGCGTGGCGGGTTCCACGAACGTCCGTGCGGGGCCAGGGGGATGAGGGAGGAGGGCATCGTGCTGCATGGAGATCACCAACCGGGCGACGGTAGGGGGCCAGGAGAGCGGCCTCTTCCCGCACACCGGGCAGGGGCACTCACATACGATCAGTCGATCTTAACTACTCATTCACTTGATAGGCCAGAGACGTTACGAGGACCACATTTTCGGCACCCAGAGGCGTATCCGTGATTTACTCCAGGTGTGACGGAGACAGCCCGTCCGACCGACCGCGCCTCAGTCCCGAATCAGGCCGGGGCGCGGTCCGGCGGGGCCCTCAGTTGACGGAGCGCTCCACGCCGTCCCAGTAGGGCTTACGCAGCTCACGCTTGAGGATCTTGCCGGCCGGGGACAGCGGCAAGGCGTCGACGAACTCGCAGCTCCGGGGCGCCTTGTAACCGGCGATCAGCTTCCGGCAGTGGTCGCGGATCTCCTCCTCGCGAGCGGTGGCACCGGGCTTGAGGATGATGACGGCGTGGACACGCTCGCCCCACTGGCGGTCCGGTACCCCGATGACGGCGCAGGCGGCTACGGAGGGGTGCTTGGCGAGGGCGTTCTCGACCTCGGCGGAGTAGACGTTCTCACCGCCGGAGACGATCATGTCCTTCATCCGGTCGACGAGGAACACGTAGCCGTCCTCGTCCATGTATCCGGCGTCACCGGTGTGCATCCAGCCGCCACGCAGCGCCGCCGCGGTCTCCTCGGGCTTGTTCCAGTACCCCAGCATCACGTTGGGCCCGCTGACCACGATCTCGCCGACACGGCCGCGCGGAACCTCGTGGCCCTCCGGGTCCACCACCTGGACCTCGACGCAGGTGATGGCGCGCCCGGCCGAGCGCAGCAGGCCGCGCTCGTGGTGGTCCTGGGCGGTGAGTACACACGCTCCGGGCGCGAGCTCCGTCATGCCGTAGCCCTGGCTGAAGACGGCGGAGGGGAACACGGCCATGGCGCGGTCGAGCAGCGGCTCGGAGATGGGCGAGGCACCGTACCCGACCCGGTCGACGCTGGAGAGATCGTAGTCAGCGATCTTCTCGCGGTCGACCACCATCTGGATCATGGCCGGAACCAGCAGAAGGGCGTTCAGCCGGTGCTCCTGAATCGCTTCCAGGACCGCGACCGGGTCGAAGACGGGGAGGAACACATGGCAGCCGCCGACCAGATTCTGGTTGTTCCAGGCACCGAGGGCGGCGAGGTGGAAGAGGGGCGCGCAGTGCAGCAGCCGCTGGCCCCGCTTGGTGTCCTGGCCGGCGGCGACGAGGCCGTGACTCGAGGAGAGGATGTTCCGGTGGCTGAGCATCACCCCCTTGGGGAAGCCCGTCGTGCCACCGGTGTAGAACAGCCCCGCCAGCGTGTCGCCGTCGGCCCGCAGGTCCGCGACCGGTTCGGCGCCCGCGATCAGTTCCTCGTAACCGAGCATGCCGTCCGGGACCGGGCCGTCCCCGCAGTACAGCACCACGGCGATGCCGTCCCACAGTTCCCGCAGCCGCGGTACCAGGGGGGCGAAGGCGTCGTCGACGATCAGGACCCGGGTGCCGGACTCCTCCAGGGAGTAGACGATCTCCTGAGGGCTCCAGCGGGTGTTGACCGGGTTGACCACCCCGCCCATCCACCACACGCCGTAGTAGTACTCGTGGAACACGTCGGAGTTGAGCGCGAGCAGCCCCACCCTGTCACCCCGGGACACACCCAGCCCTCCCAGACCGCCGGCCAGACGGGCCACGCGGTCCGCCACCTCCCGGTGGGATCGCACCCGGTCGCCGCATATGGTCGCGGGAAGGTCCGGGGACTGCTGCACCGCTCTGTGCAGGCTCTGCGTCAGATACACCGCGATTACTTCCTTCGTATGGAGGGTGCATTGTTCTTACTCTGCGTTCACGTCGTGATCTCGTTCTTCGCCCACGCGCCGAGCAGCCGGGCGTCACGGTCCTGGTTGATCAGACAGCCGGCGCTCAAGGAACCGATGACCAGCACCGCCCCGATGAGAAGGAACCCGGTGGAATAGCCGTCGAGGGGGGTCGCCGCGGAATCGATGAGATTGCCGAGGACGAGCGGGGCGACCATGCCGCCGACACTGAACGCGGCGACGACGCACGACATCACCAGCCCGCGCTGCCCGGCGGGGGCGACGTCGGAGACCGTGGCGTAGGCCAGGCCCATGCCGCCGGTGGTCAGCGAAGCGCCGCAGACGATCAGGACGATCAGCAGAGGGCCCCGGCCGGCCATGCCCAGGCCCAGGGTGCACAGACCGCCGGCGCCCATCAGGGCACAGGGGATCAGTCCCCGGGTGATCCGGTTGGGGACGCCGCGCTCGGTCAGGGCTCGCGACACGAAGCCGGACAGGATGATGAAGAGCGCAGTCGCCGCGTAGGGCAGTGTCACCAGTTGCCCGGCCGTCCGCGCGTCATAGCCGAGACCTTCGCGCAGGTAGAGCGGCATCCAGCTGATCTTGACCGAAGCGCTGCAGTAGGCCGCGAAGAACAGGATGTGCACACCGATCACCGTGCGCGTACCGAACAGCCTCCGCAGCGGCACCCGGTCGGGCAGCGGGACGGTGGTGGGGTGGGTGGCAGCGGCCCCGGACTCGGGCCCTTCCCTGCCCACGAACAGCCAGACGGCCGTCCAGAGGACGCCGGCCACCGCGAGCACGGCGAACGCCGCGTGCCAGCTGTGCGAAATGATCACTTCCGTCAGCAGCGGGGCGGAGAGAAGCGGACCGACGGAGGCACCCGCGGTGACGAACGAGGTGGGCAGGGCCCGTTTCTCCGGGCGGAACCAGCTGTGGGTGACCGACATGGCCATCGCGGACGCCGGGCCCTCGGCGAAGCCGAGCAGCATCCGGCAGGCGACGATCACGGCGAAACTGGAGCTCCAGACCGCCGGGAGCATGCTCAGCACCCAGAGCCCGGCCGTGCCGGCCAGCAACCAGCGTGCCTTGATCCGGCCTATGAGCAGGCCGCCCGCGAGGGAGCCCACCGCGAAGAACCAGAAGAAGCTGCTCTGGACGACTCCGTACCGGGTCGAGTCGATCCCGAGGTCGCGGATCATGTCCACGCCCGCGATCCCCACGACCACTTTGTCGGCGTAATTGACGACGATGAACAGGACGAGCATCGCCACCACCCACCAGGCGCGTCGAGTGGTATCCGTCGGTGTACGGGGCGCTGTCGCCCGGGCCTGGGCTTCCGACCCCTGGTCCAACGTCATGGGTGACTACCTTCCGCTCGGGCTGAGGGCAGCGTCCTCGCACGCCCGCCACCGCGCGTCGAGGAGACGGGCAGGGCAGCGCGGGACGTACTGCTGCGGTGCGTCGAAGGGGATGGGCGAAGGCCCGGAGGCTTGTGGAGCCGGTCGACTCGGCGACCGTTCTCTGCCTCGACGATGCGGTGGGCTCCGGACCGGGTGGCCGGAAGCCCTCTGCCACACGGCGAGAGGGTGCGGTACGGGCCCGCCGCTTGTGGCGTTTCCCTCATCCGCTAGACTTCTTGGCGTTTACTTTCAGCCCTCCGCCGCTTCAAGTCAACACCCTTCGACAGCCTCATTTGAGACCGAGATGTGGTGTCGCAGCGGTCAGCTCCTTGCGAATGCCCATTCACCTAGGCTGATCGTCACCGCGGCCCGTGCGGCGCCCCGCGCGCCCTGGCACCACTCTCCGGCCGCCCGGCCCGGTCCGGACGGAAGACCCTAGGATGGCCAGGGTGAGCACGAGAACCGGGCGCCCGACCCGCCGACCCGCCGACCGTAAGTCGCAGATTCTCACCGCCGCCGCGGAGTGCTTCCATCAGGCCGGCTATCACGCGACGAGCATGGAGGACATCGCCGCCGCCGTCGGGATCACGGCCGGCGGGCTGTACCGGCACTTCCGCGGCAAGCAGGAACTCCTGAGCCGCGTCCTGCTCGACGGCCTGGAGCTGTTCTCCGGAGCCATGGCCGAATCCGATGACCTGGACACCATGATCAGGTCCATCGCGCGTTTCAGCCTCGACCACCGCATGCTTCCGATGCTGCTGGAGCGCGAGTCGGGCAACCTGTCAGAGCAGGACCTCGCCAAGGTGAACGAACGGCACTCGGCTCACGCGGCCACACTCCAGCGGGCCGTCCTCGTGAGCCGCCCCGACCTCGAACCGTGGGAGGCGTGGCTGCTCGCCTGGGGCGTCATCGCGGTGCTCTCCTCCCCGTCGTACCACCGCAGGAATCTGCCGAGGCCGCACTTCGAAGATCTGCTGTGTGCGCAGGCGACCGCCCTGTGCGGGACCCGTGCGCTGCCCGCGGTGGGCGGGAGGCCCGCCGCACGGTCCGGGACCGGGCTGTCCCACGTCTCGCGCCGGGAGGCCCTGCTCGCGGCGGCGATCCCCCTCTTCAGGGCGCGCGGATTCCAGATGGTCAGCATGGAGAGCATCGGGGCCGCGGCCGGAATCGCCGGACCCAGCATCTACAACCACTTCGCCAGCAAGGCGGAGATCCTGGCGACCGCGCTGCACCGAGAGGCCGAGGTCCTGCACTTCTCCCTCGCGAAGGCGCTGACGGAGAGCAGTACGGCCGATGAGGCGCTCGGACGCGTGCTCCGCTCGTACGCCGTCCTGTGCGGTTCCACGGGCAGCGCCATTCCGCTCCTGGTCGGCCGGCTCGGCGTCCTGTCCCCCGATGAGCAGCAGAGGTCCCACAGCGCGCAGGTCGGTTTCGTCACGGAGTGCTACGCCCTCCTGCGCACCTGCCGCCCCGGACTGAGCGAGGACGAGGCCGGCGTCCTGATGCCCTCGGCGCTCACGGTGATCCTGATCCTGTCCCGGCTCCTCGCCGCCCGGGACACCACGTGTCCGGAGGTCCTGGCGGGTATCGCGATGGACTCCCTCGGCGTCACCGCTCCGCCGCCCCCCGGCTCCTGACCCAGCGCGTCTGCCCGGGCCCTCCTGCCACGTTCGCGGCGGGGGCCCGGGCAGGCAGGTGGCCGGACGGTCAGAGGCCGAGCGACTTGGCGATGACGGTCTTCTGCACCTCGTTGGTGCCTCCGTAGATCCGGGAGACCCGGGTGGAAGCGTAGAGGCGGGCGATCGGGTACTCGAGCATGTACCCGTAACCCCCGTGCAGCTGAAGGCACTTGTCGATGACACGGCCCGCCGCCTCGGTGCCGAACAGCTTGAGCTTGGCGGCGTCGGCAGCGGTCAGCTCGCCGGCGTCGTACAGTTCGACCGCCTTGTCCACCATGGTCTGCAGGGCCTCGGTCTCGGCGGCGCACTCCGCGAGCACGAACTTGGTGTTCTGGAACGAGGCCACCGGCTTGCCGAAGACCTGGCGCTCCTTGGTGTAGTCGATCGCGAATCCGATCGCGGCGGTCGCGGTGGCAGCCGCGCTGATGCCGATGACCAGGCGTTCCTTGACCAGGTTCTCGGAGAGGTACAGGAAGGCCCTGCCCTCCTCGCCGAGCACCTCCTCGACCGGGACCTTGACGTCGGTGAACGACAGTTCGGCCGTGTCGGATGCCTTCATCCCGATCTTCTCGAGCTTGCGGCCGACCGCGAAGCCTTCGGCGTGCGCGTCGACGTTCAGGATGGTCAGGCCCAGTCGGCGGTTCTCCTCCGGGGCCGGGGAGGTGCGGCAGACCACCAGGACCCGGTCGGCCTGGACGCCGCCGGTGATGAAGGTCTTGGCGCCGTTGAGGACGTAGTGGGTGCCGTCCTCCGACAGCTCGGCACGGGTGGACATGCCCGCCAGGTCGGACCCGGTGCCCGGCTCCGTCATGGCGATCGCGTACATGGACTCGCCGCTCATGAAGGGGGGCAGCCAGCGGTGCTTCTGCTCCTCGGTGGCGTAGCGCATCACGTAGCCCAGGCACAGGCCGGTGTGGACGCCGGAGGCACCGAAGGTGACAGCGGCGCGGGCCGTCTCCTCGATGATCACGGTCTCGTACTTGATGCTGGTCTCGCCCGCCCCGCCGTACTCCTGCGGCACCTCGATCCCGAAGACGCCCAGTTCGCCGAGCTTGTTGTAGAACTCGCGCGGGGCGTGCCCGGCCCGCTCCCAGTCCGGGTAGAAGGGGGTGACCTCCTTGGCGATGAAGTCCCGGACGGTCTTCCGGAAGGCCTCGTGATCCTCGTTGAACACACTGCGCTGCATGGTGGGACCTCTCATGGTCGGTCGTCGCCCTGCCGGGCGGATGTGCGCCCCGGGGCCGGTGAGGTGCGGCGGGAATCCGCGCACCGCTGAGGCCTTCCGCCGACGCGGACGACAGCTCGCGCGGCTCAGCACTACGGAGCGGGCCTTAGCCGTAGCGCTTCCCCGTCAGGGACTCGCTCGACCGCGAGCATACCTCCGAGTAAACGACGTGTAACCCTCTTGCCGACCGCGAATTGCTACTGCGGACGAGACCGTGCGAAGTCCTTGATCCCAGCATAGACAGGGCATGCAGGACGTCTGGATCCTCGGTGCGAGGCCGCGTTGCGTAAATCACACGTCTTGAATGATGACCGTGTCGCCCCCTGGATGCCAAGCTCTCGGCGACCACGTTGTAAACGCCCACTAGCCACGCGAGGTTTTCCGTTGAGCAACAATGTGCAGGTGGTCGGGGTCGGGATGATCCCGTTCAAGAAGCCGGGTGCGAGTGACACCTACGACGTGATGGGTGAGCGCGCCGTGCGTGCTGCGCTCACGGACGCGGGGATCGGTTACGAGCTGGTCCAGCAGGCCTACGCGGGCTATGTGTTCGGTGACTCGACGTCGGGTCAGGCCTCGTTGTACGGGGTGGGCCTGTCGGGCATCCCGGTGCTGAACGTGAACAACAACTGCGCGAGTGGTTCGTCGGCGCTGTGGATGGCACGGCAGGCCGTGGCCTCGGGCGCGGCGGAGTGTGTGCTCGCCTTCGGCTTCGAGCAGATGCAGCGTGGTGCGCTGGGCGGCGGCAAGCCCGCGGACCGGCCGCCGGCCATGAAGCGCGGTATCGACGCGACGGTGGCGGCGCAGGGTTGGCAGGAGGGCGCGCCGATGGCGGCCCAGCTGTTCGGCGGGGCCGGCCAGGCCTACATGGACACGTACGGAATCAGCAACGAGGCGTTCGCCCGGGTCGCGGTGAAGTCGCGCAAGCACGCGGCGAACAATCCGTACGCGGTGTTCCGCGACCCGATCACGGTCGAGGACGTACTGGCCTCCCCGCACCAGTACGGTCCGCTGACGCGTCTGATGTGCTGCCCGCCCACCTGCGGCGCCGCCGCGGCGGTCATCTGCAGTGAGGACTTCGCCCGCCGTCACGGACTGCGGACCGATGTGCGGATCGCGGCCCAGGAGATGACCACGGACTTCCCCGGTGCGTTCGACTCCGGCGACATGATCAGGACCGTCGGCTACGACATGGCGAAGAACGCCGCCACCCGTGTGTACGAGACGGCGGGCGTGGGCCCGGAGGACATCCGGGTCGTCGAGCTGCACGACTGCTTCACCAGCAACGAGTTCATCACCTATGAGGCACTCGGCCTGACCCCTGAGGGCACGGCCGAGAAGTTCGTGATGGACGACGACAACACCTACGGCGGCCGGGTGGTCGTCAACCCGTCCGGCGGCCTGATGTCCAAGGGCCACCCGCTGGGCGCGACCGGTCTCGCCCAGTGCACCGAGTTGGTGTGGCAGCTGCGCGGCCAGGCCGACGCCCGCCAGGTCGACGGCGGACTCACCCACGCCCTCCAGCACAACCTCGGGCTCGGCGGCGCCTGCGTCGTCACCCTCTACGAGAAGGCGAACTGACCATGGCCCTGAACAAGGAGCTGATCGGGACCCGTATCCCGACGAACACCGTCGACATCGAGCGCGGCCAGCTGCGCTTCTTCGCCAAGGCGATCGGTGACACGGACCCCGTCCACTCCGACCTGGAGGCCGCGAAGGCTGCCGGGCACCGCGATCTGCTGGTCCCGCCGACCTTTCTGTTCTGTGCGGACAGCGCGCGGTCGGACGACTTCAACTTCGTGGAGTTCGCGGGGATCGACATCCGCCGGGTCCTCCACGGCGAGCAGGGCTTCACGTACCACCAGCCGGTCTACGCGGGCGACACGTTGACCTTCGAGACCACCGTCTCGGACATCTACAGCAAGAAGGGTGGCGCGCTGGAGTTCCTCGTCCAGGCCACCACGGTCACCCGCGACGGCGAGCTCGTCGCGGAGATCCACAAGTCCCTCGTCGTGCGCAACCCGGAGGCGGGCAAGTGAAGCTCGAACTGCCGAAGATCACCCGTACCACCCTGGCCCTCTACGCGGGTGCGTCGGGCGACCACAACCCGATGCACATCGACATCGACGTGGCGAAGTCCGCGGGCATGGACGACGTGTTCTCCCACGGCATGCTCAACATGGCTTACCTGGGGCGGCTGTTGACCGAGAACTTCGCCCAGGAGCGGATCAGGTCGTACAGCGTGCGGTTCACCTCCATCACCCCGCTGTACGCCGAGCCCACCGCCACGGCCACCGTGGCGAAGGTCGAGGACGGCCTGACCCACCTCGACCTGACCATGACCCTGAGGGACGGCACCGTCACCCTCGCGGGCACCGCAGTCATCGAAGGAGAAATCGCAGCATGAACAGCACCAAGCTCGCGGGCAAGACCGCCATCGTCTCCGGCTCCGGCCGTGGCATCGGCCGTGAGATCGCCCTGAAGTTCGCCGCCGAGGGCGCGAACGTCGTCGTCAACGACCTCGACCCGGCCCCCGCCGAGGAGACCGTCGCCGACATCAAGGCCGCCGGCGGCAACGCCGTCGCGTGCGTCGGCTCCGTCACCGAGGCTGGATTCGCCGAGCGGTTCGTGAACACCGCCATCGAGACCTTCGGCGGGCTCGACATCATCGTCAACAACGCCGGCTACACCTGGGACTCGGTCATCCAGAAGCACACCGACGAGCAGTGGGACGCCATGCTCGACGTGCACCTGAAGGCCCCGTTCCAGATCCTGCGTGCCGCCCAGCCGCACATCTCCCGCCTCGCCAAGGCGGAGGCCGCCCGCGGCGAGCGCGTCCACCGCAAGGTCGTCAACATCTCCTCCGGCGCCGGAGTCCACGGCAACGTCGGCCAGGCCTCCTACTCCTCCGCCAAGGCGGGCGTCATCGGTCTGACCAAGACCCTGTCCAAGGAGTGGGGCCGCTACAACGTCAACGTCAACGCGGTCGCCTACGGCCTGATCCGTACCCGCCTGACCGACGCCCCGGCCGGCGGCGGCTCCACCATCGACGTCGCGGGCCGCGAACTGCCCGTCGGTGTCAACCCGGAGCTTCTCGCCCGTCTGGAGAAGACCATTCCGCTGGGCCGCGGCGGCACCCCGCAGGAGGCGGCGGGCGCCGTCTACACCCTGTGCATCCCCGAGGCCGACTACATCAGCGGCCAGGTCATCTACTGCGCGGGCGGCAACTGACCCGCACGACGACATGTGGTCAGGGCCGGCGGAATCCGCCGGCCCTGACCGCACTGCCACTCGGGTCGGTCCGCCGACCCGCTCACAGGGAGAGAGACCCGTGTATCTGACGCAGAGTCTGCACCGAGCGCTGCAACAGAAACCCGACGAGGCCGCCACGATCTTCGGCGACCGGATACGGACCTGGCGCCAGAGCGGGGACCGTGTCGCGCGGCTGTCCGGAGCGCTGCGGGGGATGGGTGTGGCCGAAGGCGACCGGGTGGGCATCCTGTCGCTCAACTCCGACATCTTCCACGAGTACATGTACGCGGTGTGGTGGTCCGGCGCCGTGCTCAATCCGGTGAACACCCGGTGGAGCCCGCGGGAGATGGTGTACTCCCTGAAGGAGTCCGACACCAGGATCCTCTTCGTCGACGACACCTTCGCCCCCGTCGTGCCGGAGCTGCGCGCGTTGTGGGAGCACCTCGACATCGTCATCCACTGCGGTGACGGCCCGACCCCCGAGGGAATGCTGGCGTACGAGGACCTCCTCGCCTGCCATGAGCCGGTGGAGGACCTGCGCCTGGGCGGTGACCGGCTGGCCGGCCTCTTCTACACCGGCGGCACCACGGGCTTCCCCAAGGGCGTGATGCTCAGCCACGACAACCTCGTCGCCTCGGCGTGCAATTCGTCGGTCAGCGTCCAGGGCGCGGTCCGCGGCGGCCGGACGATGTACGGCGCGCCACTGTTCCATCTCGCCGCGCTGGCGAACTGGACGGGCCAGAACCTGGTGGGAGGCTCCCACCTGATCCTTTCGCGGTTCGAGGCCGGGGAGGTGCTGGAGACGATCGTCAAGCACCGCCCCACGTCGACGCTGCTGGTCCCGACGATGATCCAGATGCTGGTGAACCACCCGGACATCGGCGCGTACGACCTTTCCAGCAT
Organism: Streptomyces sp. NPDC102451; assembly: GCF_044765485.1. NCBI lineage: Bacteria > Bacillati > Actinomycetota > Actinomycetes > Kitasatosporales > Streptomycetaceae > Streptomyces > Streptomyces sp. NPDC102451. The sequence continues at coordinate 17,763 of NZ_JBIWKD010000013.1, forward strand.
CCAGCGGTTCAGCTACGGCGCCTCGCCGATCTCCGAGACCCTGCTCAAGCAGACGCTCGACGCCTTCCCCCGGGCGGGCTTCGCGCAGGGTTACGGCATGACGGAGATGGCCCCCGGCATCGCCACCCTGCCGCCGGAGGACCACGCCGATCCGAGGCTGCTGCGCGCCGCCGGCCGTGCCATGGCCAACGTCGACGTACGGATCGTCGACCCGCTGGACGACGAGGTCCCGCGCGGCACCGTCGGCGAGATCGTCGCCAGGGGCGACAACATGATGCTGGGCTACTGGAACAGGCCGGAGGAGACCGCGGCGGCCCTGCGCGGTGGCTGGATGCACACCGGCGACGCCGGTTACATGGACGAGAACGGCTACATCTTCCTCGTCGACCGGATCAAGGACATGATCGTCTCCGGCGGTGAGAACGTCTACTCCGCCGAGGTCGAGAACGCCCTCGCCAAGCACCCGGCCGTCGAGTCCTGTGCTGTCATCGGCGTGCCGGACGAGGACTGGGGTGAGCGTGTGCACGCCGTCATCGTCCTCAGGCCGGGTGCCTCCGCCACCGCCGACGAGATGCGCGTCCACTGCAAGACCCTCATCGCCGGCTACAAGTCGCCGCGGAGCTGCGAGTTCGTCGAGAACCTGCCGCTCTCCCCCGCCGGCAAGATCCTCAAGCGCGATCTGCGCAAGCCCTACTGGGACGGCGCGGACCGATCCGTGGGATGAGCGGGCTTGCGGAACAGCCCTTCCTGCACGACCGACGCGACCAGACTGCCGTCCCTGCTGAAGAACTGACCACGCGTCAGACCGCGGGCCGACGCGTGGCTGGGACTCTCCATGGCGAACAGGAGCCACTCGTCGGCGCGGAAGGGGCGGTGGAACCACAGCGCGTGGTCGAGGGAGACCACCGGAGGGAACTCGGGGCCGTCCAGGTGCGGCAGGGTCGCGGTGAGGGCGAGCCGGATGTCGGAGATGTAGGTCAGCACGCAGGCGTGCAGCAACGGGCTGTCGGCGAGGGTGCCCCGGGCCCGCACCCACAGCTCCTGCCTCGGCCCCTGGCCGATATCGGGAAGGCCTGTGTACGCGCTGGTGGCGCAGCGGCTCTCCAGCACCGTCCCGAAGACGGCCGGGGCCTCCCTGCCCCCGTCCGCCTCCCAGGTCTCCGGCAGCCCTTCGGGGCCTGGCGTCCGAGGCATGGCCGCCTGGTGCTCAGGGCTCTCCTCCGGGCGGTGGAAGGACGCCGAGAGGCTGAAGATGGCGACGCCGTCCTGGATCGCGACCACCCGCCGCGTGGTGAACGAGCCGCCGTCACGGGTGCGGTCCACCTCGTAGACGATCGGCCGATCGGTCCGGCCTGCCCTGATGAAGTAGCCGTGCAGGGAGTGCACGAGCCGGTCCGGGGCGACCGTGGTCCCCGCCGCGACGAGGGCCTGCGCCGCGACCTGGCCGCCGAAAGCGCGAAGGGGCGCACCCGGGTGGCAGGCGCCCCGGTAGAGGTTCTCCTCCACCCTCTCCAGGTGGATCAGGTCAGTGATGGACGCAGCCGCGTCGTCGGTTCGCATCGGGGCTTCTTCCTCAGGTTCCGGAGCAGGGGCAGAGTGGAGACTTCCACTATTGATGATTTACCAGACGAAGATGTTTCCTTGCTAACGCATCCATTCGCTGGACATCAATGCTAATCGACATTAACTTGAACGCGGCTGGGGAGTGCGGCGGGGTCCGGATGCGGCCCCGTACGCACAGGACCGGCCCAGACCTCCGAGGCCCGCCGTCAGGGCCCGGGCCGCCGCCCCGGCAGGGCCTGGCGAAGCCCTCGACACGCGGACCGATCCGCCCCGGCCACCCCCGGACCTTCCAGAAGCACAGGAGTGCCGCAGCATGACCATCGAATCGCCGACCCTGAACACCGAGGCACCCCGAGGCCCGCTGGCGGGCATCAGGGTGATCGAGCTCGGAGGCATCGGCCCCGCCCCGTTCTGCGCGATGGTGCTGGGTGATCTCGGCGCCGAGATCATCCGCATCGACCGCCCCGCGGAGGCCGGCAGGGGCCCGGCCCGCCCGATCCTGCACCGTAACCGGCGCTCCATGACGGTCGACCTCAAGCAGCCCGCGGGCACCGAGATCATCAAGCACCTCGTCCGGGGCGCCGACGTGATCCTCGAGGGATACCGCCCCGGCGTCACCGAGCGCCTCGGTCTCGGCCCCGACGACCTGCTCGCCGTCAACCCCCGGCTCGTCTACGGGCGGATGACCGGCTGGGGCCAGGACGGCCCGATGGCCCAGGAGCCCGGCCACGACATCAACTACATCTCGCTCACCGGTGCCCTGCACGCCATCGGGCCCGCGGACGGTGACCCCGTCGTCCCGCTCAACCTGATCGGCGACTTCGGCGGCGGCGGCATGCTGCTGGCCGTCGGCGTCCTCAGCGCCGCGCTCAGCGCGCGCGCCACCGGCCGCGGCCAGGTCGTCGACGCCGCGATGACCGACGGTTCCGCCCTGCTGCTCAGCATGATGTACGGCTTCCTCGCGGGCGGCACCTGGCAGGACCAGCGCGAGTCCAACATGCTCGACGGCGCCGCCCCGTACTACCGCGCGTACCGCTGCTCCGACGGCCGGCACCTCTCCGTGGGCCCGGTGGAACCGCAGTTCTACGCCTCACTGCTGCGGGTGCTCGGCCTCACCGACGACCCGGACTTCGCGGGACAGAACGACCGGTCCAGGTGGCCGGCCATGAAGGAGAAGCTGGCCGCGGTCTTCGCCACCCGCACCCGCGACGCGTGGGCGAAGGAATTCGAGGGCCAGGAGGCCTGCGTCGCCCCGGTCCTCTCCCTCCTGGAGGCCGCACAGCACCCGCACAACGCGGTCCGCAACACCTATCTGACCCATGACGACGGCCTGGTCGAACCCGCGCCCGCGCCTCGGTTCTCCGACACCCCGACCGCCGTCCCCTCGCCCTCGCCGGTCGTCGGGCAGCACACCGACGAGATCCTCGCCGAGTCCGGTTTCGACAGCGAGCGCATCGCCGCCCTGCGCGCGGGCAGCACCGTCGCCTGACCCGCAGACACGTTCCGTCCCTTTCCTCGTCACCAGGAGAACTTGTGACCGGCATACAGACCAAGGACACGCTGTTCATCGGCGGCGCGTTCGTCGCCCCGGCGACCGACCACACCATCGAGGTCGTCGCCCCCGCCACCGAGCAGGTCATCGGCCGTACGCCGGAGGCTCGCCCCCAGGACATCGACCGGGCCGTCGCCGCCGCACGCAGCGCGTTCGACGAGGGGGCATGGCCCCGGATGGCCCTCGCTGAGCGCATCGAGGTGCTGCGCCGCTTCCTGGGCCTGTACGCCGCCCGGCTGCAGGAGACCGGGACGCTGATCGCGACCGAGGTGGGCTCGCCGATCCAGTGGTCGCTGCGTGCCCAGGCCGGCGCCCCCGCCGCGATCCTGGACTACTACCTCACCATGGCGCCGGACTTCACCTGGGAGCGCGAGGTGCCCGGTGCGGGCCGTCCCGTGGTCGTCCGGCAGGAGCCGGTGGGTGTGGTCGCGGCGATCGTCGCCTGGAACGCACCACACTTCATCAGCTTCAGCAAGCTGGCCCCGGCGCTCGTCGCGGGCTGCACGGTCGTGCTCAAGGTCTCGCCGGAGAACGCGCTCTCCTCGTACGTCATCGCCGAGGCAGCCGCCGAGGCCGGGCTGCCCGAGGGCGTGCTGTCGGTGCTGCCCGCCGACCGTGAGCCCTCCGCCTACCTTTCACGCCACCCCGGCGTCGACAAGGTGGCCTTCACCGGCTCGGTGGCCGCGGGCAAGGCCGTCATGGCATCCGCCGCGGCCAACCTCGCCCGCGTCACGCTGGAGCTCGGCGGCAAGTCCGCCGCGATCATCCTCGACGACGCGGATCTCGACCGGGCCGTCCCCGCGCTGATGCCGCACCTGATCCCGAACAACGGCCAGGTCTGCGTCTCGATGACCAGAGTGCTCGCACCCCGGTCCCGTTACCAGGAGATCGTGGACCGCCTCGCCGAGCAGTTCCGCGCGATGGTCGTGGGCGACCCGCTGGACGCGTCCACCACCGTCGGCCCGCTCGTCTCCGAGCGTCAGCGCGAGCGCGTGGAGGGCTACATCGCCCAGGGCATCGCCGAGGGTGCCCGCCTGGTCGTCGGCGGCGGCCGTCCGGCCCACCTCGCCAAGGGCTGGTACGTCGAGCCGACGCTCTTCGCCGACGTCGACAACACCATGACCATCGCACGGGAGGAGATCTTCGGACCGGTCGTCGTGGTCATCCCCTTCGAGGACGACGACGACGCCGTACGGATCTCCAACGACTCCGACTACGGCCTCCACGGCAGCGTCTTCTCCGCCGACGAACAGCGCGCCCTGGCGATCGCCGGCCGGCTGCGCACGGGCAACGTCGGCGTCAACGGCGGCGGGATCTCCTTCTCCGCCCCGTTCGGCGGCTACAAGAAGTCCGGGATGGGGCGGGAGTTCGGCCCCGAGGGGCTCCAGGCGTACCTGGAGAGCAAGAGCATCTACGCCGCCGCCCGGCCCTGAACCGCCGTAGTACCCACCCGATCCGTCCATTCCAGCCCAGCCCAGCCCAGCCCAGCCCAGGAGCATTGACCCATGCGTGCTGCAGTCCTGCGGGAGTACAACTCCGCACTCGAAGTCGTCGACACCATGGAGACCGTCGCGACCGGTCCCGGCCAGGTGCGGGTCCGTATCCGTGCCACCGGCGCCTGCCACTCGGACCTCTCCGGAATGACCGGGAAGCTCAGCACCCCGGCCCCGTTCGTGCCCGGACACGAGGGCGCGGGAGAGATCCTCGAGATCGGCGAGGGTGTCACCTCCGTGTCCCCCGGTGACCACGTCATCGTCAACTTCATGCCGCCCTGCGGTTCCTGCGCCCACTGCGCGCGGGACGAGGGACATCTGTGCATGGCGCTGATGGCGACCGCCTCCCGGACGCCGAGCTTCCGGCTGGACGGCAAGCCGGTCTTCGGTCTCGTCGGCTGCGGCACCTTCGCCGAGGAGGTCGTGCTCCCCCACCAGAGCGTCGTCCCGGTCGGCGAGGACGTGCCCTTCGACATCGCGGCCCTGATCGGCTGCGGTGTCACCACCGGCACCGGGGCGGTGTTCAACACCGCGCAGGTGGAGAAGGGTTCGACCGTGGCCATCGTGGGCTGCGGCGGCGTCGGCATCGCGGCGATGATGGCCGCCCGGCTGTCCGGTGCCTCGCAGATCCTCGCGGTGGACCCGAGCGCGGCCAAGCGCGAGCTGGTCACCGGCTTCGGCGCGACCGCCACCGCGTCCCCCGAGGAGGCCGCTGCGGTGGCCGACGAGCTCACCGGCGGCCAGGGCTTCGACCACACCTTCGAGTTCGTGGGCCGCTCCAGCACCGTCGAGGCCGCCTACAAGCTGGCCCGCCGCGGCGGCACCGTCACGGTCGTCGGTGTCGGTGCCCTCTCCGACACCTTCCAGGTCTCCATGGGCGCCCTGGCCATGCAGAGCAAGAACGTGAAGGGCTCCGTCTACGGCGGCGCCGACGTGCCCCGCCAGATGGACCATCTGGTCTCCCTCTGGCGCGACGGCAGTCTGGACCTCGCCTCCCTGATCACCAACCGCATCGGGCTGGACGACATCAACCAGGCGTTCGACCTCATGAAGACCGGCGACGGCATCCGTACCGTCATCGAGCTCTGATCCGGCATCCCTCCGGCCCAACGGCAGGGCCGGCCCGCCGCCTCGGGTGACGGGGCGGCCCTGCTCCTGTCCCACCGGCGAAAGTGACAGCTCATGGCAACTCATGGATTCTGGAGGGCGGCCGCCGCCCGGCCCGAGCACCCCGCGGTCATCGAGGCGTCCGGGACGGTCACCACCTACGGGGCACTGCGCGAGCGGGTCGACCGCCTCTCGCACGTCCTGCGCGACCGGGGCACCGGCACGAACAGCACGGTCTCCGTCCTCCTGCCCAACGGTGTGGAGCTGCTGGCGCTCCAGCTCGCCGCTCTTCAGATCGGCGCGAACTTCACACCGGTCAACCGGCATCTGACCGCCGGCGAGACCGCCTACATCCTCCAGGACAGCAACGCCACGGTCTTCGTCTCGCACGAGCGCTACGCCAAGGTCGCACGGCACTCCGCCGACGAGGCGGGGATTCCCGAGCGGGGCCGGCTGAGTGTGGGCACGGTCGACGGCTTCGCCGGTCTCTCCGGCCTCGGGAAGCAGTTCTCCGGTCCGGTGACCGACCGGACCGCGGGCGCCCTCCTGTACTACAGCTCGGGCACCACCGGCCGCCCGAAGGGCATCCGCCGGCAGCTGACGGGACTGTCCCCGGAGGAGGACGCCCGCAACCAACTGGACGCGATGTTCGGCGTCTTCGGTCTGGGGCCGGACGACGTGAACCTGTCCCTCGCCCCGCTCTACCACGCGGCGCCCAACTCGATGGCGCTCCTGTCACTGCACGCGGGCAACACCGTCGTCCTCGCCGAGCGGTTCGACCCCGAGCAGTCCTTGGCACTCGCCGAGAAGCACCGGGTGACCTGGGGCTTCCTGGTGCCGACGATGTTCCATCGCTGGCTCGCCCTGCCGGAGTCCGTACGGCGGTCGTACGACCTGTCCGCCTTCCGGACGATGCTGCACTCCGGGGCTCCCTGCCCGGTGGAGACCAAGCGGGCGCTCATCGACTGGCTGGGCCCGGTACCGATCGAGTTCTACGGCTCCACCGAGAGCGGCATGGTGGCCATGATCCGTGCCGAGGAGTGGGCCGAGCACCCGCGCAGCGTCGGGCAGGCGCTGCCCGGCAAGGAGTTCAAGATCTTCGACGAGGAGGGCAACGAGCTCCCCGCGGGGGAGCCGGGGCTCATCCACGTCCGGGGCAGCCGTCCGTTCGACTACCTCGGCGACGCCGCCAGGACCGCCTCGTGCCGACGGGGCGACTTCTACGCACCCGGCGACATCGGCTATCTGGACGCGGACGGCCGGCTGTTCATGTGCGACCGGCGCACCGACCTGATCATTTCCGGCGGTGTGAACATCTACCCGGCCGAGATCGAGGGTGAGCTGCTCCAGCACCCCGCCGTCAGCGACGCCGTCGTCATCGGCGTCCCCCACCCGGAGTGGGGCCACACGGTCACGGCGCTCGTCTCCCTGTACCCCGGGCACTCCGTCACACCGGAGGAGCTGGAGGCACACAGCCGGGACCGGCTCGCGGGCTTCAAGGTCCCCCGCCGGATCGAGTTCCGCGAGGAGATCCCCCGTACCGCCGCGGGCAAGATCAACCGTGGCCGGGTGCGCGAGGAGTACCTGGCTCGGGCCGTCTGAGCACAGCCGGACGCACGCGGAGGCCGGGCCCAACCGGGCCCGGCCTCCGCGTGCGGTGCAGATCGTCCGCCTCAGCGGTCGCCGCGGACGCTCCTGCGCATGGCCGCCATCGCGCCGTGCGCTTCGTCGGTGGACATCACCACAGCCATGTGGGAGGAGATGAGGTCCAGGCTCGCCCGCATGTCGCTCCGCTCACTCATCCGCACCGTCCGCTTGATCATTCCCATGGGCAGCACGGGGTTGGCGGCGAGCTTCGCGGCGAAGGCGTAGGTCTCCTTCATCAGCTCCTCGTCGTCGTACACGCGGTTGACCATGCCGATGCGCAGGGCCTCCTCCGCGTCGACGAAGTCGCCGCTGAGCAGGAGCTCCAGAGCCTTCGCCTGACCCACCAGGCGGGGCAGGAACCAGCATCCTCCGTCGCCGGGTACGAGGCCGAGGCGGATGTAGCCCTCGCTGAGCCGGGCCGAGCGGGCGACGAACCGCATGTCGCACATCAGGGCCATGTCCAGGCCGGCGCCGACGGCATCACCGTTCATCGCGGCGATCACCGGCTTGTCCAGATCCTCCAGGGCGCGCGCCACCTGGTGGATACGGTCGTGCAGCATGCTCTTGTGCTCCAGCGCGGTGTCCTCCACGTCGAGGAGCGTGTCCAGGTCGACGCCCGCGCAGAAGCCCTTGCCGCTGCCGGTGAGCACCACGACGCGTACGTCGGGGTCGGCCGCCGCTTCGCGCAGTGCGTCGGCCCAGTCCGCGATCATCTCGAACGTGAAGGCGTTCTTGCGGGCGGGGCGGTTGAGCGTGAGGGTCGCGATGCCGTTCTCGGCCGCGTACTGAAGATCCACGAGGGTCAGCTCCTTGCTGGGGACGTGCCGGTGATCAGGTGCCAGGGGTCCTCGGCCGCAGCCGCGAGGAGGCCGACGGCCGATGCCCACAGGGACTCGTTGCCGAATTCCTCCCGCCACGACCACAGCCGCATCGTGGAACGGCGCAGATCGTGCTCGTGCGTGGTGCCGATCGCGCCGTGCACCTGGTGCGCCAGCTCGGTGACGACTCCGGCGGCACGACAGGCGTTGGTACGGGCCGAGGCGATCGCCATGGTGCTGTCCGCCCCCCCGTCGTCGAGGGCGGCCACCGCGCTGCGGGCACCCAGTTCCAGAATCGCCACTTCTCCGGCGATCCGGGCCAGATACTGCTGCATGGCCTGGAACTTGGCGAGCGGGCGGCCGAACTGCCGCCGCTCGGAGGCGTAGCGCAAGCTGTGTTCCATCGCCCGCTGCGCGGCGCCCCCCAGTTGGACGGTCCGGGCCAGTGCGCCGCGCAGCCGCAGCGACAGGCCGTCGGGGAGCTCGGCGACCTGGTCGGCGGTGAGAGCGACGGAGGTGAAGGACACGTCGTCGCGGGGCTCGCCCGCCAGGTTGCTGTGTTCGGTGAGGGTGGCACCGGCGGGGTCGACGACACAGACCCGGCCGTCGACGACGACCACGATGCGCGCCGCGCCGCGGGCCCAGGGGACCCGTTCGAGGGTGCCGTCCAGGCGCCAGCCGCTGCCGTCGGGCTTGAGGGTGACCCCGGCGGGTCCGGCCTCCGCCGCGGTCAGCTGTCCGTCCGGGAGGGGCAGGCCGGCGGCGGCCAGCAGCGGGCCGGCGAGCCAGAGGGTCTCGGCGATCGGGATCTCCGCGGCGTGGTAGGCAGCGGCCCGCAGCACCACGGCGGCCATCTCGGCGTCGCCCCCGCTGCCACCGGCCTCCTCCGGGATGCCGATACGGGTGAGGCCGGCTTCCTCCAGCTCCTCCCACAGACCGGGGCGGTCCTGGTAGGCGGCGAGGATGTCGTCGGCAGTCGCTTCGAGCAGTTTCAGGTCGGCGTTCATCGGACTCCCATGGAGCGCGCGATCACACCGCGCAGGATTTCGTTGGTGCCACCGCGCAGTGTGTTGGTGGGCGCCTGCACGACGGCCTCGGCCAGGATGCGGGTGAACAGGTCGGTCGAGGCCAGGTCCGGCTCCACTCCGGTGGCGCGGCCCGCCTCGATGACCTCACGCTCGAAGTACGTGCCGAGATCCTTCACCATGGCGGCCGCGGTATCGGGTGCGGATCCCCTGCTGAGCTGGACCGCGATCCCGATGGAGGCCTGGCGCAGCGTCCACAGCCGGGCGGTGAGCCGGCCGATCGTACGGGGGTCGGTGTCGTCGCGGGCGGCGAGCAGGCGCAGCAGCAGGGTGGTGCTGAGCAGTCGCTCGGGTCCGCTGCGTTCGTAGGCGAGTTCGCCGTTGACCTGCGCCCAGCCGTTGCCGATCTCGCCGAGCACCATGCTGTCGGGGACGAAGACGTTGGTGAGGACGACCTCGTTGAAGTGGTGGGCGCCGTTGATCGAAAGGATCGGGCGGATCTCCACGCCGTCGGCGGGCAGAGTGACGATCATCTGACTGAGGCCCTCATGGCGGCTGTCGCCCGCCGGGCCGGTGCGGACCAGGGCCACCATGGCGTGCGCGATGTGGGCGCCGCTGGTCCAGATCTTGGTGCCGTCGATCAGCCAGCCACCGTCGGTACGGGTGGCCCTGGTGCGGACGGATGCCAGGTCGGAGCCCGAGTCGGGCTCGGACAGGCCGACCGCGAACAGGCACTCACCTGTGGCGATGCCCGGCAGGAAGCGGTGTTTCTGCTCCTGGGTGCCGTGGTTCAGCAGGCCCGGGGCGATCTGCCGGTCCGCGATCCAGTGCGCACTGACCGGCGCGCCCGCGGCAAGGAGCTCCTCGATGACGACGAAGCGCTCCAGCGGGGTGCGGTCGGCTCCTCCGTACTCCTTGGGGATGGCCATGCCGAGCCAGCCGCGGGCGCCGAGCTTGCGGCTGAACGCCGGGTCGCAGCCGATGATCCAGCTGTCGCTCACCGGGCGGTAGCCGCCCGAGGCCAGCTCGACGGCAAGGAAGTCACGTACTTCCTGCCGTAGTTGACGGGTCTCCTCGGGGAGTGCGCCGGGTTCCAGTCCGAACAGCGAGGTCATCGCTCTCCTCCCTCGGCGGCGGCGACGACCGACCGCGCCCACGTGTAGTCGGCCTTGCCCGCCGGGGAACGGCGGATCTCCGGTACCCGGACGAAGGCCTTGGGGAGCTTGTACCGGGCGATCTGCCCCGCGGCGCCGGTCCGCAGCCGCTCGTCGTCGGCTTCGGCGGCGAGCCGCACCAGCGCGACCACTTCCTGGCCCCAGCGCTCGCTGGCCCTGCCGAGCACCAGGACGTCCGCGACGGCGGTGTCGGCGAGCAGCGCGCGCTCCACCTCCTCGGCGAAGATCTTCTCTCCGCCGGAGTTGATGGTCATGGCCTCGCGTCCGTGCAGCACCAGTCGTCCGTCACCCCGCAGTTGGACCACGTCCCCCGGGATGACGACCCGTCGGCCGGCTACCGTCGGGAAGGTGGCCGCGGACTTCACCGGGTCGCCGAGGTAGCCGAAGGGCAAGGGCTCGCGGGCGGCGAGAAGACCGGGTTCCGGGTCGGCGGGCGTCAGGAACCGGGTGCGTGTGAAGTCGACGACGCAGGCCCTGGGCAGGAGTTCGAAGACCCCTGGCTCAGCCTCGCCGCCGACCGTCAGATTCGCCTGGATCACCCGTCCGGCCTCCGTGGATCCGGCTCCGTCGGAAAGCACGGCGTCGCCGCCGATCGCGGCAAGGAGACGGCGCTTCGTCCCGGGGGTGGTGGCGCCCCCGCCGAGGGTGAGCGCCCGCAGACAGGACAGGTCGTAGGAGCCGCGTTCCAGCTCGTCGGCCATCGGGCGGCCGAACGCCTCGGCGATGAGTGCGGCGGAGTCCAGCCGCTCACGCTCGATCAGGGAGCAGACGTCCGCGGGGTCGAAGCGGTGCACGACGTCCGGGATCGCGACCATGCCGCCGCTCGTCAGCGCGGCGAGCAGCTTCCACCAGCCCGCCGCGTGCATGAAGGGTGCCACCCCCAGGGTGCGCTCCCCCGGGCCGGCAGCCGCCCCGGCGGCGACCTGGGCCGCGGTCACGTCGTCCGGGTGGGCGGCGCCGCCCAGCGTGGCGCGCCACATGCCGTGCTGGCTCCACAACGTGCCCTTGGGCATCCCGGTGGTGCCGCCGGTGTAGATCATGTACAGGTCGTCGGGGGACGACGCGGGCGCCGGCCGGTCACGGCGCGCGGTCGTGACGGCCTGCTCGTAGTCGAGGGCGCCGGGCAGCAGCGGGGTGCCGGAGCCGTCCGCCACCTGGAGCAGCAGCGGCGTCCTGGGCAGGTCGTCCAGGACCTGCGCGAGCGTGGGGGCGAAGGACGCGTGGTACACGATGACCGCGGGGGCGGCGTCGGTGTACAGCTGCCGTAGTTCCGCTGCGGTGTAGCGGTAGTTGACGTTGAACGGGGCGACGCGGGCGGCGAAGGCGGCCAGGCACGCCTCGGCGAACTCCGGCCCGTTGTACAGGTGGAGCGCGAGGTGGTCCTGCCCGGACTCGTGGCCCTTCAGCGCGGATCGCTCGCGGTGCGCGCCCAGTCCGTGAGAGGTCAGCAGCCCGGCCAGCCGTTCGACCCGGTCGAGGAGGTCGCCGTAGCTGATCCGCAGCGAGCGGTGCACGATCGCCTCCCGTGCCGGGACCTCCAGGGCCACGGCGCGGAAGAGGTCGATGATGCTGGGGGCGGTCACCGGCTCGTTCCCAGGCCGAGGGACTTGGCGATGGCGGTCTTCATGATCTCGCTGGAGCCGGCGGCGATCCGGGCGAGCCTGATGTCCGCGTACAGCCGGGCGATGGGGTATTCCAGCATGTATCCGTAACCACCGTGCAGCTGGAGGCACTTGTCGACGATGCGACCGGCCGTCTCGGAGGTGAAGAGCTTGACCTTGGCGACCTCGGGCACGGTCAGCCGGCCGGCGTTGAACTCCTCGACCGCCTTGTCGGCCAGGGTCTGGGCGGCTTCCAGCTCGGTGGCGCACTCGGCCAGCACGAACTTGGTGTTCTGGAAGGACGCGACCGCCTTGCCGAAGACCTTCCGCTGCTGTGTGTACTCCACGGCGAGCTCGACGGCGGCACGGGCGGCGGCGACGCTCTGCACCGACTGGGTCAGCCGTTCGGGCACCAGGTTGAAGGTGAGGTAGCCGAAGGCCTTGCCCTCCTCGCCCAGCATGTTGGCGGCGGGTACCCGGACGTTGTCGAAGAACAGCTCGGCCGTGTCGACCGAGCGGGTGCCGAGCTTGTCGAGCTTGCGGCCCTTGGTGAAGCCGGGCATGCCGTCCTCGACGACCAGCAGGCTCAGGCCGTCACGGCGGTCCTCCCCCCGGGAGGTTCGGCAGGCCACGACGACCAGGTCGGCGTTGATGCCGCCGGTGATGAAGGTCTTGGCGCCGTTGAGGATCCAGTCGTCGCCGTCGCGGACGGCGTTGCTGACCATGCCGGACAGGTCGGATCCGGTGCCCGGCTCGGTCATGGCGATGGAGCACATGGAGCGGCCCGCGGCGATGTCCGGAAGCCAGCGCCGCTTCTGCTCCTCGTCGGCGAAGTTCAGGAAGTACGGGGTGACGATGTTGGAGTGCAGCGAGAGGGAGCCGAGTCCGACACGGGCCCGGAAGGTCTCCTCGATGACCACGGCGTTGAACCGGAAGTCGTCGATGCCACCGCCCCCGTACTCCTCGGGGACGGACAGGCCGGCCAGGCCGATGCTTCCGGCCTTGGCGTACACGTCCTTGGGAACGATGCCGGCCGCCTCCCACTCCTCGAAGTGGGGAGCGATCTCGTTCTCCAGGAACTTCCGGACGACCTTGCGGAAGTCCTCGTGATCCTGGTCGTACTGGGAACGACGCATAGGGGTGCTTCTCCTGTGAAGGTGGGGGCGGCCGACGGCGCCGGGTCAGGCAGAGGGCTCGGAGCCGACGACGGACACGAAGCTCACGCAGTCGCCCGGGTGCCCGCCGAGGTTGTGGGTGAGGCCGAGCTTGCGCTCACCGTTGACGATGCTGGCGATCTGGCGCTCGGCCGGGGCTTCCTGGCGCAGCTGGAGCCAGCACTCGAAGAGCATCCGCAGGCCGGTGGCGCCGATCGGGTGGCCGAAGCTCTTGAGTCCGCCGTCGGGGTTGACGGCCAGGTCCCCCTCCAGGTCGAAGACGCCGTCGAGGACGTCCTTCCAGCCCTGGCCCCGCTTGCTGAAGCCCAGGTCCTCCATGAGGACGAGCTCGGTGGGGGTGAAGCAGTCGTGCACCTCGGCCAGCGCGATCTCCGTGCGCGGGTCGGTGATGCCGGCCTGCTGGTACGCACCCGCGGCGCAGGCGACGACCTCGCGGAAGGAGGTGTAGTCGTAGGTCGGGTCCATCGGGCCCGCGCCCGGGCCGGCCACCATCGACAGGGCCTTCACGTACACCGGCTTGTCGGTGTAGAGATGGGCGTCCTCGGCCCGGACGATGATCGCCGCGGCGGAGCCGTCGGAGACACCGGAGCAGTCGTGGATGCCGAGCATTCCGGCGATCTTCGGGCTGTTGCGGATGGTGTCGAGAGACAGCTCGGCCTGGAACTGCGCGCGTGCGTTGCGGGCGCCGTTGTAGTGGTTCTTCCAGGAGATCCGGGTGAGTACGTCCTTGAGTGTCTCGTCGTCCAGTCCGTACGCGTTGGCGTAGGCGGGGGCGAGCAGTCCGAAGGAGGCCGGTGCCGTGATACCGGTCTTGGTGCCGTCGCTGGGCGGCTCCGGCCGGACCAGGCCCGAGTAGCCGGAGTCCTTGAGCTTCTCCACACCGATGGCCATCGCCATGTCGACGGCGCCGGAGGCGACCGCGTAGCAGGCGTTGCGGAAGGCCTCGGAGCCGGTGGCGCAGAGGTTCTCCAGACGGGTGACCGGCTTGTAGTCGATCTTCAGGGCGCGCGAGAGCATCTGCCCGGACCAGCCGGAGTTCATGGTGCCGAACCAGAAGGCGTCCACGTCGTCCAGCTTGACGCCGGCCGATGTCAGCGCCTCCTGGCTGGAGTCGACCAGGAGGTCTTCGGCGCTCTTGTCCCAGTGTTCGGCGAAGGGGGTGCATCCCATGCCGATGATGGCGACCTTGTCGCGGATTCCGTTGGAGGCCATGGTCAGTTCTCCTCGCCGGCCGGGGCGGCGGCCTGCACGGGCCGCGCCTTCCAGAAGTAGTTGTGTACGCCGTCAGCGGTGGTGTAGAGGCGTCGGAAGGTCATCTCGACCTGGTCGCCGATCTTCAGCGCCGTGGCGTCGGCGTCGGTGACCTCGGCGATGAACCGGCCGCCGCCCTCGAAGTTGATCGCCGCAGCGATCAGCGGCGGGTTCATCGAGTAGGCCAGCAGGTCGGCCTGGAAGGTGGCGATGACGGCCGGCACGTCCGCGACCCGGTCGCCGACCATTCGGTCCACGGCCCTGCACTCGATGCAGACCCGCGCAGCGGGCAGGTGCCGGGTGTCGCACGCGGTGCAGCGGGAGCCGGTCAGACCGAACTTCCAGTTCGTGTTGCGATGGGCCGGCGGCCCCGCGGGGCGGTCGGGGTCCGGACGGCGCGGGGCCTCGCGCTGGAGGATTCCGCGCCAGGTGAGGAACTTCTGGTAGCCGACCTCGAAGCCGCCTGCGGCCTGCTGGGCGACGGACGGACCGGTGCGGCGCTCACGCAACGCCACCAGGGCGTCGGTCGTACGGAAGAGCAGGGCGTCGGCGCCGTCGCCGACGACGACCAGCAGGACGGTCTCGCCCGCGGCTGCCTCGTCGAGGGCGGAGGCCAGCAGCACACCCGGCTGGGCGGTGCCGGCGACGCCGATCACGGCGGACAGGTCGTCGACCACGGTCGCGTTACGGCCCAGGGTCTTGGTGAGACCGCGGACGGCACGGCGGTGCAGACCGGCGACGGCGACCTTGTCGACCTCGGCGAGGGTGAGACCGGCGTCCTTGAGGGCGTTCTCCACAGCCTCGGCCGCGAGTTCCCTGTACGGGGCCTCGGCGAAGCGCTCCTCCCATACGCGGCTCGAGGAGTCGCCGACGATCCGCCAGCGTTCGAGGAACTCCGCGGATGCCGAACCGCGGCCCAGCAGCGTGGCCACCACACCGTCGCCGGTGCCGAACTCCACCGCGGCGGCGGCGTCACCACCGTCGCGCTCCTCCGCCGAACCGGGCCTGCCGGTACGGATGTCGGAGAGCACCGCCAGGGCCGGGCGGCCCGCGGCGGCCGAGTCGGCAGCGGCGAGGAGCGCGCCGACGCCCGAGCGGGCGGCGCCCGCGAAGTCGTACGCCGGGACGGACCGGCCCAGGCCGAGCGCGGCGTGCACCGTGGTGGCGTTGGTCTTGTCCGCGTAAGCCGGGCTGGCGGTCGCGAACACCACACCGCGCGGCTCAGCGGCCGTGAGGGCCAAGGCGCGACGGGCTGCCTCCACGCCCATCGAGGTGGTGTCCTCGTCGAAGGAGGCGACGGCACGCGTGCCCTTGCCTCCCCCGGAGCCGAGGGCCCGGCCGATCTCCTTGCGGTCCAGCCGCCAGGCCGGCAGGTGGACCCCGTAGCTGATGACACCGACATCCGGTATCGCGGTCATGGCACTCCTCGGGAAGAAGGACTCATCCGCGCTCCTGCGCCACCTCCTCCGCAGCGGGGCGGCCTGCGCCGGGAGGCGCCGCGTCCGCGGCCATGGCGACGAAGGCCAGGGCGGCGGGCGACAGAGGACCGGTGCGGTGGTAGAGGAAGCAGGGGCGGGGAAAGGTGAGGGCGAGAGCGCGGACCTGGGCGCCGAGGCGCTTGGCGGCTCTCGCGGCCGGGGCGGGGAGCACTGCGGCTCCCGCTCCGGCGAGAACGAGCGGAACGATGGCGTCGCGGTGCGCGGTTTCCACGACGACGTCGGGCGGGGGCAGCCGCTCGGCTGCCAGCACCGAAGTGAACCATACGCTCATTTCCGAGTGACTTGGCAAGCCCTGCAGCATGTTGTGTTTCCGCAACTCGGCGACCCGTACCGGCCCCTCGGGGAGACCTTCGGTCTGCGGGGGGAAGACCGCCAGCATCTCCTCCACGGCGAGCACCACGGCCTCGTGCTTGGGGTAGGGCGCGGGGTGGTCGCCCACCAGGAGTTCCGCCTCGGCCCTGCGCAGCACCTCGAAGCCGTCCGGGCCCGAGGGCGCCTCATGGACGCCGATGCGCAGCCCTGGGTAGCGCGCCCGGAAACGCGTGACCAGCGGCACGACCGGATCGATCGCGAATCCCTGCACAACGGCCAGGTCAAGGCGCCCGGTGGCGAGGTGGTCCACCTCCTCCACGGCGGCGCGGGCGCTCTCGAACGAGCGCAGGGTCCGGCGGGCCGGCCCGACGAGGGCACGTCCGGCCGCCGTGAGCGTGAGCTTCGGGCCGCGGTGGAACAGCGGGGTCCGGAGCTCACGCTCCAGTTCCTTGACGCTCTGGGAGATGGCGGGCTGGCTGATGTGCAGCTGCCGGGCCGCCTCGGAGATGCTGCCCGCTTCCACGACAGCGAGGAAATAGGTGAAGTGGCGCTTGTCCATAACTTCTTCTTATCACCTAGTTAAGTAAATGGCGGATTTACTTCGGACGGCTTGCGGCTTAGCGTGCTCAGCGGGCGGACCTGCGCGGGTCACCAACAGAAGTGCCGCACATCGCGGTGCTTCCACAGCGAGGAGATCATCGATGGGAACTCTCGAAGGCCGAGTGGCGATCGTCACCGGCGGCGGCCGCGGGGTCGGCCGTGAGCACGCGCTTCTTTTCGCCCGTGAGGGGGCCAAGGTCGTCGTGAACGATCTCGGTGCCGCCCCGGACGGCGCCGGTTCCGATGTGAGCGCCGCGCAGGCCGTCGCCGACGAGATCAAGGCGCTGGGCGGCGAGGCAGTGGCCAACACCGACAGCGTCAGCGACTGGGCCGGCGCCGAGCGCCTTGTGCAGACCGCCCTCGACACGTTCGGCGACCTGCACATCCTGGTCAACAACGCCGGCATCCTGCGGGACCGCGTACTGGTCAACATGAGCGAGGAGGAGTTCGACCTCGTGGTCGACGTCCACCTGAAGGGCTCCTTCGCGGTCACGAGCCATGCGGCCCGGTACTGGCGCACCCAGGCCAAGGCGGGCGTGCAGGTCGACCGTGCGCTCATCAACACCTCGTCCGGCTCCGGCCTGCACGGCAACCCCGGCCAGGTGAACTACGCGGCGGCGAAGGCCGGCATCGCGGCGATGACGATCGTCGCCGCCAAGGAGCTGGAGCGCTACCACGTCCGCGCCAACTGCATCGCACCGGTGGCCCGCACCCGCCTCACCGAGGCCACCCCCGGCCTGGGCGAGGTCATGCAGTCCACCAGGAACGACGCCTTCGACGTGTGGGACCCGGCGAACATCTCCCCGCTGGTCGCGATGCTGGCCACCGAGAACTGCGTGTTCTCCGGTCACGTGTTCCGCGTCATGGGCGGCGAGGTAGGCCTGTACAAGGGCTGGAACGTCGTCGAGCAGTTCGAGAGCGACAAGCGCTGGACCGTCGAGGAGCTCGCCGCCGCCACCTCACGGGTGCCGGCCAGGCCCGACGCGGAGATCCCGGGCTCGCACGTCAAGAGCCTGCGGAACAACTGATGCCGAACAGTCCCGAGCCCGCTCCGGTCGCCTTCGAGGTGGGCGTGGAGCGCGGCAAGATCCGCGAGTTCGCGCGGGCAGCCATGTCGGAGAACGCGGCGTACCTCAGCGCCGAGCCCGTCGTCCCGCCGACCTTCCTCACCACCGCCGGCTTCTTCTGGCAGCCCGCGGAGTCGAAGGCACAGGCTGCCCACGGCCTCGACCCGCAGCGGACTCTGCACGCCGAACAGGAGTACGTGTTCCACGGTGTCCCGCCTCGCGGTGGCCAGACCCTGACCGCCACCGCCCGGGTCACCGAGCGGTACGAGAAGCAGGGCCGCCGCGGTGGCAGACTCACCTTCGTCACCATGGTGACCGAATTCCGCGACGAACACGGCGCCCTGGTCGCCGAGCAGCGCTCCACCGCCGTGGAGACTTCCCAGGCACCCAAGGAGGAGGGCTCATGAACACCATCGTCGCCCCCACTGTCGGGGACACCGCGCAACGCACCTTCGGCCCGCTGACGCTGACCGACATCGTGCGCTACGCGGGCGCCTCGGGCGACTTCAACCCGCTGCACCACGACGAAGAGGCCGCGAAGGCCGCAGGGTTCGCCGGGATCTTCTCGATCGGCATGTTCACCGCCGCGCTTGTGGGCACCTTCGCCACCGACTGGCTGGGGGCGGAGTCGATCCGACGGATCACCACCCGCTTCAAGGAGCAGGTGTGGCCCGGTGACACCCTCACCGTGTCCGGAACGGTCACCGCGGTGCGCCCGGCCGACGGCGGGAGCACCGTGGAGGTGGAGCTCGCCTGTACCCGCGACAGGGGTGGCGCCGCCGTGGCCGGCTCTGCGGAGTTCTTCATCCGTACGGTCTGATCACCGCATGGCCGTCGGGCCGTACACCCACGGAAGGCGGCCCTTCTCCAGGGGCCGCCTTCCGTGCGTGTCCGGCGGAGTCGACGTGTACACACACGCGGACCGGCTCGAACACGCCGATCCTGTGTTCACTCTGCGTAAATACGTGCGCCGGATCGTGGGATCCGGTTCTTCAAACAGGTGCGTTTGGCCAGGTCAGCTACGTCGTGTAGAAGTTCCGGGACATTTGATACGCGGACGCCGCCGCACCCCGTCTGACCTGCGGCTTAGCCGGTCAGGGAGGGGTGCGGCGGCATCTCTGGGACTTTGGGCCCGCGGCGCGCTCCGGACCTCGGTCAAAACCGACTTCGCCGGAACCCCTGCGGCGGCCGGCGGTCACCCGCCGCTGCCGCGCCGGGGCACGGTGCGCGCCACCCTGCTGGCCCGGGGCATCGGACCTGCTGACGACCTCGTGCTGTACACCCGGCGGATCGAGGAGTTGTCATCGGCCACCCGGGCGTGGTCCGTCCTCACCTGGGCGGGTTTTCGTTCGGCGCGAGTTCTGGACGGAGGTCTGCCGGCCTGGGTCCGCGCAGGCGGTCCGACGGCCCGTCTCCGGGCAGCGCCGACAGCTGTCGAGGTCGACGACCGGTTCGGACCCGCATGGCCCCCCGACGGCGGCCGCCGTGTCCTCGGGATCGCGGATGTCCTTGAGATCTCGCGCTACGGCACACTGCTCGACGCACGACCGGCCGGCTCGTACAACGGCGTGCTGGATGACCGGAGGACCGGACACATTCCGCACGCGATCCACGCTCACCCGGCCGAGCTCGTCGCTCCCGACGGACTGCTCCGATCGCCGACAGAACTGCGCAAGTGGTTCCTGTCCCGTCGGGCCATCGGCGGCCAGGACGTCGGTGCCTACTGTGGTGGCGGGGTGTCCAGTTCCCTGTTGGTCTTCGTCGGCGCCATGCTGGGCCAGCAGGTGGGCCTGTTCGTCGACTCCTGGTCCCCCTGGGAGCGCGATTCCTCTCTGCCCGTCGAACAGGGCACCGCGCTGAGCCGGTCAGCCGCAGTCGACACCGACTGTGTCTGACGCGCGACAGCGGCGTGCAGTACGCAGGTGGTCTTCCGGAAGTACGGACGAATCCGGGTGCGCCCGTGGCCGGCGGCTGGTCCGGACGGCTGCTCGGATCACGTGGTCCGGCCGCGCGCCCGGGTCAGCTGCTTCAGTTCGATGATGGTCGCGACGGCGCGCAGCCAGGTTGCCGCGGTGTCGTCGGCGGCGATGCCACCCACGAGTCCGGCGCCGGCCCGCAGCCACTCCCGTACGAGGACGGCCGCCTCCCGCCGGGGCAGGGGCTCGGGCAGCTCCGCGGCGCGGGCCAGTCCGCCGGCGCGCACGGTGTCGGCGAGGAAGGCGACCGAGCGCGGCTCGGTGCCGAGGCGGTCGAGGATGACGGCCGCGGCTGCGGCACCGTCGCCGATCAGGGCGGTGCGCCGAGGCCCGGACTCGGCGGTGAGGCCGTAACGCAGCAGGACGGTGATGTCGAGCCGGGCCAGCTCGTCGTCCGTGCGGTCCGGCGGGTACGGGGCGTCGTTCATGACGGGGCCTCGGATATCTCGTCTCGGCTGACTGGTCCGCCGCGGTTCAGTTGACGGTGACGGTGTAGGTGATGCGCTCGGGAGCCTGGGAGGGGGAGGCCGACCCCGCGGTCGGGGTGGCGGAGGGACCGGTCGTCTCGGGGGGCAGCGTGGAGGTGTTCCCCTGGCACCTGGTGAAGGTGCAGTGCAGCAGCGTGAACCGGGTGGTCCCCTTGCCCTTGGCCTCGAAGGTGAAGGTGAGCCGGCTGCCGGCACCGGCCACCGGGTCGTCGCCGGAGTCCGACGCGTGGTCCCGGCCGCGGCTGACCAGCACCGAGCTGTCGGGCTCGGGGTCGACCAGGTACCAGTACTCGCGGGTGGAGGCGTTCTGGTCGACGGTGAGCGTGAAGCGCTCCCCCGGCTCAGCGGTGATGCTGGTGTCCTTCACCGGGCGGCTCGTCGTGCTCGCGGAACCTCCGCCCGGATCGTCGGTGCCCGAGTCGCAGCCCGTGGTGAGAGCGAGGAGCGCGGCCGCCGCGATCGCGGCACCGCTCCTGCTACCGGGGAAGATAGACGCTGTACGCATTGGGGAGATCACTGCTGGATGCCTTGCCCATGTGGCCGTTGATGAAGTCGTCCTCGCTGACCCAAGTGGTCGAGCCCCAAGGGTTGTACACCTGAAGCATGTCACCCTCCTGGGCGATGATGGTCATCGCGTGGGCGCCGTCCTTGCCCGAGACGTCGACCGGCACCGGACGCCCTTCCGCCACCGACTTCTCGACTTCGGTGAGGACCGCCCTGCGGTCGGTGGCGTTGTCCAGGTCCTGGCGCTCGTAGTCACTGCCGGTGGCGCTGCCGACGGTGGAGTCATTGATCCGTTCCTGCCCCTCGGGCCCCATGCCGCCCCACTTCTCGCCGCCGTCACCTTCGGTGTGCAGCCGGTGCTGTTCGGCCACCAGCCGCTGCTTGAAGGCGTCGGGGTCGTCCTCCTGCCCGTCGGGGCCACCGGTGAGGTCGAGCGCGTACATGGGGTCGACCATGGCGCGGGACGTGACGGTGGACGAGGCAACGCAGGTGCCCTCGGAGCCGTCGCCCCCCTGGATCCACCGCTGGCCGTCGAACGTGACGTAGTCCGTGTTGTTGTTCGAGCCGTTCGAAGCCAGGCCCTCGTCGTCCATGCTGTCCGCTTCGGTGACCACCGGAGTGAGGTGCCTGCGCAGCCAGTCGGGGTCCTTGCCGTGGATCTTGCCCTGGAACTCCTCGATCTCGGCGACGCTGTGGCCGGCGGCGAGGGCCTTCATCAGATAGGCCCGCTCCTGCGGGCTCTCCGACTGCGCCAGCATCCGCTCCATGGCCATCTCGTCGTCGAGGTTCAGCTGGTCCATACGCTCCGAAGCGCGCTCCAGCTCGGCGGCCTTGAGGATCTCGTTCAGCTCGGTGTCGGCGCCCGCGACACCGGTGTCGGCGAGCATCAGCTTGTCGACGGCGGTGAGTTCGCTGGTCTCCATCTTCCCGGCCCGTGCCTCGGCGGCCCACTTGTTCAGGTCCCGGGCCGCAACGCGGGTGGCCTCCTGCGCGTCGGACACGGCCTCGTGCATCAGGTCGACCGCGTAGGAGCCGAAGTGGGCGGCGTTCTTGCGGTCCCACTCCTCCTCGTCGTTCTCGTGCAGGTCGTCGAAGAACCCGTCCTTGCCGCCGAGCATCCTCTTCTGCTCCAGCAGCTGTCCGCGACCCTGCTCGTCCTTGCGCTGCGCGGCGCCGATCGCGTCGGCCAGCGTCAGCAGCACCGTCGCGCCTTCGTGGAACGCCTCGCTCATCTGGGTCACGGCCCGCCCGGCGGCTTTCACCACGTCGGAGGCGAGGACACCCGTGTCACCGGCCCATACTTCCGGCAGTCCCTTACGGCCCACCCGGTCGACCTGGTCGAAGACGTCGCCGACGTTGCCGACCTGGCCCCGGTAGAGGGTCGACAGGCCCTCGATGACGCCTTGGTCCCCGCCCGGTGCGGGCACCGAGAGGGCGTCGTCCAGCAGGTCCAGAACCTCGTTCTTGCTCCCCGCACCGAGCAGCTTCCTGGACAGGCCGGCGAGCCACGCGAGGCGGACGGAAGGGGAATCGAAAGGAAAGAGGAAGAGTGACACCGGCCCGACCTCAGTAGCTCGACAGGGCCGAGCTGCGCTCGCCCCGCGTCGGTGTGCCGGCGGGACTGCTCATGCCGTCGATGTCGACGGAGACACTGTCCACGCCTGTCCGCACGAGACCGTCGCTGCCGCGGTAGGCCGTCTTGGCCAACTGCACCTTGCCACCGAGCTCGTGCAACGCCGACGCCAGCGTCTTGGCCTCCGCCTCCCACGCCTTGACGAACGCGTTGATCGCCGAAGCGGCGTCACTGCCGCCGGCATCGGCGTACGAGTAACTCGTACGGGACTTGACGGCCGAGCTGACGCCGTCCATATCCGTACCGGCGTCGTCGAGTTGCTGGGCCTGGCCGGTCATGCCCGCCTTGACCTGGTAGCCGTCGAAGCCCACAGCCCCCGCCTCCCCCGTAGGTGTTCGATTACCGCAGGCAGGCTAGCACTCACTGCATATAGGAAGATCACATCTCATTCGCCGCACACATTTCCTCGACAAAGTCCACGCCACTGCACACCTGAGCGCTCGTCCAGGCGCGGCGATCTGCCGCAACTCGCCCCGGGCCGCTCGCCGGGCGAGGGCTGTCGGGCTCCTGGCACTCGAACGGTTCGCGAACTGTTGCAGGAGCGAAATCCGAGTGACACCGTCGAAATTGTCGGCAGGACCCTGTCGTCGCCCTGTGCGTTCTGGGGCTGTTGCCCAGCACACCTTGGGGCTGTTGCCCTGCCTTGCCGGCAAACCGAAAGATCGGATGCTGACGTGCGAAGCGAAGACCTGCCGGCCCCCGAGTCCGGGATCCTGCTGACGCACTTCCTCACGGTGTCGGACGTAGCCCGCTCCAGGGCCTTCTACACCGATGTGCTCGGTGGCGAGGTCGTGCTCGCCGAGAATCCGTGCATCGTCAAGCTCGCCAACGCGTGGATCCTGATGAACCCGGGCGGTGGTCCCACGCCCGACAAACCCGATGTCACTCTGCACCCGCCCCAGGATCCGGGAACGGCCACCAGCTTCCTCAATATCCGCGTGGCCGACGTCCAGGCCTGCTACCTGGAGTGGAGTGCCAAGGGCGCCGAGTTCCTCACTCCACCGATCGACCGCAAGGCCGAGATCCGGTGCTACATGCGCGACCCCGACGGCTACCTCATCGAGGTCGGCCAGTCCACCGGCCTGCTCCGGGGCGTCCTGGCGGACCCGCCCGCCGCAACGAATTGAGCACGCCCCGCGGACACCGGGCCGTGCTCCGCAGCCCTGGCCTCAGTCCTGACCGGTCCTGATGCCCGGCCATGTCCCGTCGCCGAGATCCGGATCCGGAAGCACGGTGTCGGGGTCGATGACGGCCACGTCGTAGCCATCGAGTTTCAGCCGGCGCAGTCCTTCGAGGATCATGCGGCGGCCGACGTCGCTGAACCGATCGACCCGCCCCAGGTCGAGGACCACGGCGGGGGTCTCGATCGTGTCGGACGAAAGCCGGTCGAGGACCCTCTCCGCGCCCGAGAACTGCACCACTCCCTGCATGACATAGGTCGTCGTGTCACCCTCCCGCCTCGATCCCCGGAGGACGGTCGAGCCGTAGGGCTCGGCCTCCATCAGATGCATGCCCATGTCTCGGGAAAGCCGTTCGAACATGGCCACACCGCGCACGCTGTTGCCGTGCGCGTCGAGTCGTGGTGACACCGTCCCGAGCCCGAGCTGGCCGGGCAACGCGCCCAGCATCCCGCCGGACACTCCGCTCTTGGCCGGGATGCCCACACGGACCAGCCAGTCACCCGCGGCGTCGTACATACCGCAGCCGGCCATGACCGAGAGTGTCCGGCGGGCCACCTCGGCCGGGACCACCCGACGGCCGCTGACGGGATGGACACCGGCATTGGCCAGCGTCGCACCCATCACAGCGAGGTCACGGACGGTCACATTCACGGCGCATTGCCGCGTGTAGCCGTCCACCACTTCGTGCGCGGGGGCGGCAAGCACACGGTAGTTGCGCAGCATGTGCGCGATTGCGAGGTTTCGTTCCGCTGTCTGCAGCTCCGAGCGGTAGACCGATTCGTCGACGGTGAGGCGTCGGCCGGCAAGTTCGGAGAAGAACTCGACGACGCGAGCGACGCGCTCTTCGGAGGTCGCGGTGCCGCTGACCAGCAGGTGGTGGACGGCGAGCGCCCCGGCATTGATCATCGGGTTCTTCGGGCGATGGGTCTCGCCCTCCAGCGACAGTTCGTCGAAAGCCTCGCCGGACGGCTCGACACCGACTGTGGCAGCGACCGTGGCGGGCCCTCGGTCCGTCAGTGCGGCAGCGTACGCGAAGGGCTTGGAGATCGACTGGATGGAGAACTCGACGTCGTCGTCGCCGGTGGAGTAGGTGCGGCCGTCCACGGTCGTCAGGGCGACGCCGAGCACGTCCGGGGCGGCGTCCGCGAGCTGCGGGATGTAGTCGGCGACGGCACCGGCGCGGTCTGCCGCCAGCTCGGCCAGGACCTCGTCCAGGTAGTCGGGAACAGGAGTCCGCATGCCTACATCCTCCTCGCGTTCGCGTCGCCGGCCCGGTTGTGGACATCGCCACCGTGCCGTGTGACCAGGCGCAACGTTAGCGCTCACCGCACGGCAGGGCTCGCTGGAGCAGCCTCCGGCGCCGGGCCGTCACCCGCGAGGGCACGGCCCTTTCCTCTCATTCGGATCATGCAGGGCTCGCGGGGGTCCGGCCTGATCCAGACGAAAGGCCCTGGCGGGCGGCCTCGATGCCCGTCAGGAAGAAGTCGACGCCGGCGAGGAACTGCTCGCGGTCGTCGTGCTCGGGCAGCTGCGCCGCCACCCGGTGGACGAACGGGAACCGCTCGGGGTCGAGCTGCGCCCATTGTTCGGCGACCGTGCCGAGGAAGGCCACGCGATCCGGCTCGTGCACGAAGAGCCGGCCGTTCGCGGCGTTCTGCCCGGCGACGCCGAGTACGTGGTTCACGAGCGCGGACGTGGATTCGAACAGCAGCTGTTCGGGAACGCCGAGCGCCTCCAGCTGGCTGCCGAAGCCCTCGAAGATCTGCGGCATCGCCGCCAGCCACGGTGCCCGGGAGAGCTGGGCTCCCACCCACGGGTGCGCGTCGATCGCGTCGAACACCCCCAGGGCGATGCTCCGGATCGCCTCCCTCGGCCCCGCGTCACCGGCCACGTCCGTCACGACCCGGGCGATGACGTCGTCGGTGGCCGCCGCGAGCAGCTCGTCCTTGTTGGCGACGTGCCAGTAGATCGCCCCGCTCCCGGTGGACAGCCGTGCCGTGAGGGCACGGAAGGTCAGCGCCTTCTCGCCGCCGGCGTCAAGCATCTCGATCGCGGCCTCGACGATGCGCTCCTTGGAGAGCGCGTCGGTACGCCGAGGGGCCTGGTGCGGTCTGGTCGCCATGAGGACCAGTTTGACATGCCTGGAACGTTGTTCCAACCTAGAGGAGTGGAACAACGTTCCAGACGTCCCGGAAGCGCCTCGAAAGGAACCCCCATGAGCACCTCCACGACACCCGTCACGATCATCGGTGCGGGCCTCGGCGGCCTGACCCTCGCCCGCGTCCTCCACGTCCACGGCATCGCCGCGACGGTCTACGAATCCGACCCCTCGGCCGCCGCCCGCACCCAGGGCGGCCAGCTCGACATCCACGAGGAGGACGGGCAGCGGGCCCTCGCGGACGCCGGCCTCACCGACGAGTTCCTCGCGATCATCCACGAGGGCGCCGACGCGGCCCGCGTTCTCGGGCAGGACGGCAAGCTGCTCCTCGACGTCCCGGGCGACGACTCGATGGCGCGCCCCGAGGTCCTGCGCGGCAATCTGCGCCGGATCCTGCTCGACTCGCTGCCCGAGGGGACCGTCCGGTGGGGCAGCAAGGTCTCCGGCGCCCGCTCCCTCGGTGACGGCCGCCACGAAGTGACCTTCACCGACGGCACCACCGTCGTCACCGGCCTCCTCGTCGGCGCCGACGGCGCCTGGTCCAGGGTCCGGCCACTGCTCTCGGACGCCCGGCCCGTCTACGTCGGCACGACCTTCGTCGAGACCTACCTCCACGACGTGGACCGCAACCACTCCGCCACGGCCGCCGCCGTCGGCAAGGGCGCCATGTACGCGCTCGCCCCCGGCAAGGGCATCGTGGCCCACCGTGAGGCGGGGAACGTCCTGCACACCTACGTCGAGCTGAACCGCTCCGCCGAGTGGATCGCCGGCACCGACTTCACCGACCCGGCCGCCGCGGGCAGCCGGATCGCCGCCGAGTTCGAGGGCTGGGCCCCCGAGCTCACGGCCCTGATCACCGACGGCGAGACCGCCCCCGTCGCCCGCATGATCCACACCCTCCCCGACGGACACCGCTGGGACCGCGTCCCCGGAGTGACACTCATCGGCGACGCCGCGCACCTCATGCCGCCCTCCGGCGACGGCGCCAACCTCGCCATGTACGACGGCGCCGAACTCGGCAAGGCCATCGCCGCCCACCCCGAGGACACCGAGGCAGCCCTCACCGCGTACGAACAGGCCATGTTCCCGCGCAGCGCCCGCTTCTACGAGGACGCCCGCGAAATCCTCGCCATCTGCCTCGGCGACGACGCCCCCACCAGCTTCATCGGCTTCTTCACCGGCGGCTCCGAGGGCGAGCGGGACGCCTGAACCAGTCCTGAGACCCTCGCGGCGGCCGGTGGGGTCCGGGGCGGTCGTCAGGCCCAGGGGGCGAACGGTGGCCTGGCGGGAGCGGGGCCGAGGGTGGTGGTACCCGGTTCGGCGCGGTGGCCGAGCCCGGTTCGGTAGGCGTTCAGGGCCGCTTCCGTCCGGCCCTCGCTGCGCATCAGGTCTCCGAACAGCCGGCAGATGTCGGCGATGTCCCCGGCGGCTCCCGTCTGTTCGAGCAGGGAGAGCGCGGTGGCGTAGTGCCGCTCGGCGGCCTCGACGTCTCCGGCGTCTTCCGCGATCAGCCCGAGAAGCCGGTGCGCCCCGCCTGCGTGCAGTGCGCCACGGCCGGGCTGCAGTCCGACCAGCAGGCTGTCCAGGAGCTCCGCGGCCTCCGCGGGCTTCCCTCTCCTGCGCAGGACGTCGGCGAGCTCGACCTCCACCTGGGACACGTACAACGCCGCCCGCTTGGACACCAGCATCGAGTGCGCGGTGCGCAGTTCCGTCTCCGCCTGCGCGAGGTCGTCGTGCTGGGCACAGACGTAGCCCCTCATCCAGTGGCAATGGGCGAGTTCGGTACGGATCTGCAGCTGCTGGTAGAGCTCGGTGGCCCGGGCCAGCGATGCCTGGGCCGCTTCGGCCCTGCCCTCGGCGATCAGAGTGCGGGCCACCGTGCGGTGCATGGTGGCGACCAGGGCGGGGTCGGACACCTGGGGCACCAGGGCGAGTGCGAGTTCAGCGGCCTGCGCGGCGCGGGCATGGGCGCCCATGTCCATGTACGGGGCGATCGAAGCTGTGTAGAGCTGGAGCAGCGCGACGGGATCGTGCAGCCCTGACGTGTTGAGCGCGTCGATGGCGCTCTCCAGCAGGTAGCACGCGTACCGCAGTTCACCGGCGAGGTAGTGGGCGACGGATCTGCCCCGGACCGCCCGTGCGCGGGCGGGGAGCGGCTCGCCGGCCAGCGCGTGCTCGGCGGCCTCGAACCGGGCCAGGGCATCGGCCAGTTCGCCCGCCTCCAGGGCGCATTCCCCCAGACCCACGAGTGCGGCCGCCCGTTCCTGCGGGAGCCCGTACTCCTCGGCCCGTCCGAGGATCTGCTCGTAGGCCGCCCGCGCGTCGGCAGCCTCCTCGGTCGCCAGCACCCGCTGGGCTTCGGCCAGCTCCATCCGCAGGGCCGTGGCGATGTGGGTCGGCTTTCCGGTGGCGAGTTCCTCGTAGTCGACAGCGAGCCGCTCGGCGATGTGCCGGAGGGCGGCTTCGGAGGGCCGTGCCCTGCCTGCTTCCAGGGTGGAGACGTAGGCAGCGGTGTACAGGGGTTCGGCGAGCTGGCGCTGGGTCAGTTCACGTTCCTTACGGAGCCGCTTGAGCCTGCGGCCGATCGCGACGGGCGAGTCCCGCTCCTCCCCCGCTTCCCCGATCGGGCGACGTGCCCCGCCCCCCGCGATCGTCACCTTGCCGGTTCCCGTCATGGCAGCCCCTCGTCCTGTGTGCGCCGGTGGTCACCGGCCGCTTCGTTCGCGAGAACCCCGGTTACTCGGCGGCAACACCTCCCGCCCTCGCACCTGTTGTGCGTCCCCCTCGGCGCACCCTAAGTTAAACAGCAACTCAAACGCATTCAACTGAGGCCTTAACACGGCCCGGATGGTGGAGGCCATCACTCGGCCGACCACCGGCGGGCCCGGATACGGACGAGTTCGAGCACGTCGCGCCCACGACAGGCCTGCCTGCCGGCAGGTCCGACCACGTCAGCACTCCACTTCACTTCCGAGCTGGACACCAGAGTGAGGATTGACATGCACAAGCACAGAATTGCCGCCATATCCGCGAGCGTCGCGCTCACGGCGGTCATCGGGGCAGCCCTCGCCGTTCCCGCGGCCGCCGTGGACCCGGAACCCGTCCAGGAGCCGCACCTCACCGTCGAATACTTTCCCGAGCCCGGCGGCGAGGGCCGGCGGACCGAGGTCCCGGTCAGCACGGAGGCGGCGACCGGCCGTGCCACGGCCCGGAGCGCGGCACCCACCGCGGGCACGACGGACGGCGAGGTCGGCGAGCTGTCCGTGACCGGCCCTTCGGCCGACCGCCTCGACGTGGTGATCATCGGTGACGGCTACACGGCAGACCAGCAGGACGCCTTCCACGCCGCGGCAGCGACGAAGTGGGGGGACATCACCGCCATCGAGCCCTACTCCAGCTACCAGGGTCTGATGAACGTGTGGACCGTCGACGCGGTGTCCGCCGAGTCCGGGATCACCGGTGACCCCACCGCCGATGTCACCAAGGACACCGCGCTCGGCAGCTACTTCTGGTGCTCGGACACCGAGCGACTGGTCTGCGCCGACATCGACAAGGTCGCCTCGTACGCCGCCAGGGCCCCCGAGGCCGACCTGGTCGTGGTCGTGTCCAACTCCACCAAGTACGGCGGTGCGGGGTACTCGGGCCTGGAGGCGGAGGGCTATCCGTTCGACGGAGTCTCGACCCTCTCGTCGGACAACGAGCAGTCGAGCATGATCGCCGCCCACGAGATCGGTCACTCGGTGGGGCTGCTGGCGGACGAGTACACGTACGACGGTTACGGCACCTGGCCGTCCGGCGAGCCCGACACGATCAACTCCAGCATCTACACCACGGAGCAGATGGCGGCCGGCCGGACCAAGTGGTACCGCTGGCTCGGTGAGGCCGACCCGACCGGAGGCACCGTCGGCACGTACGAGGGCAGCAGCTACTACCCCTACGGGATCTACCGCCCGACCTCCAACTCCCTGATGCGGGCCCTGAACGTCAGCGACTTCAACCTCCCCGGCCGTGAGGCCATGATCGCCGGCTTCTACCGGGAGGCCAACGCGCTGAGCAGTGGGACAAGGACGAGCAGCGCGGTCCTGAGGACCGGCCCCCTCAAGGTCTCCCAGGCCGGTCTCACCGGCCTGGCGGCCCCGGAGCTCCGCTGGTACGTCGACGGCGCCCAGGTGAGGCGGGCGCAGGGCCTCACCACCGTCACGCCCGCCTCACTGGGCGTCGCCGCGGACGGCAGGACCCACACCGTGACGGTCAGGTCCTGGGACCGGAGCACGTCGATCCGCGACCCCCGGGTCCTCGCCGAGGCCACCGAGAGCCTGACCTGGACGGTCAAGGCGTCCGGTCGCAGGGCCCACGGGAAGCACTGACGCCAGGCGGTACGACGACATCCGGCACCGGACACCGCACCGGACCGGAATCCGCCGGGCCGGGGAGGCATGTCCCTGACCCGGCGGTTCCCCTTTCTGCACTCCTTCGACTCCCGGCAAGCTCGGATGCCGGGCGAGATCACCGGCATCGGGAGCCTCCTGTCCGAGACGGAGACCGGCCCCCCGGAGGCCGCGGTCCCCAGCCGCGGACGGGACGGGACGGGACGGAGAGCGTACGGGGCGATGGCGTACGGGGCGATGCGCCCCGGTGGCAGCAGACAGCCCGTTGTCGAGGGGTACCTGCGTCATGTGTCCCACGACGAGGATCCTGCCCGCCGGGACATCGTGCTCCAACGGCCGGTGCTGTGGACCGGGCCGGGCGACATCCCCCGTACGCTTTCGCCCGCCAGGACGGTCGTCGTCCCGGGCTCACTGATCCGGGTGATCCACCTCTCGTACCCGGACACCGCCCCGCCTCCGTCCTCCGCCTGAGTCCCCGAACTCGCGCGGGGCCGGTGCCGGGCCGCCGGCTCCCCCGCGAGCCGGGCACCGGCGCCGCTACAGAAGTCCCACGAGGTCCGCCAGCCAGTGGCCGTAGACGTCGCTGTCGGCCACGGGCGGCACGATCAGGCCCGCGAGCAGAGCGAGGGGGGATCCGACCAGCAGCAGCGTCGCCGGCAGATCCGAACGGGCGGGCATCTGTGCCTTGGTGGGGACCGTCGAGACCATCCCCACCGCGAAGGCGAGCACAACGATGAGCAGACCGAGCACGCCGAAGACGACCATCCTGACGACGGACGGTCCGGGATCGGCCTGCAGCGCCGCCATGTACCCCGCCGCGACAACGGCGATCAGCAGAGCTACGACGAGGGCGACCGCCTGGTCACGGAGGTACACCCTCCGCCTGGTCACGGGCGTGGAGGTGGCCTCCGGCGCGGGTTCGGCCTCCGCCGGGGACTCGGCCTCCGGTACGGGCCCGGCCTCCGGCCTGGACGTGATCTCCGGTGTGGGTGGCAGGGCCTCGAGGTTGCGGAGGTAGTGGTACGCCTCCCCGAAGGCGGCCGTCTCCTCCGGACTTGCCCCCAGCGCCCGGACGAGGTTCTCCAGATTGGCCCAGTGGGTGGGAAGGGAGCGTCCGGACAGCCACCACTCGACGGTGGGCTCCCACTGGTTCCTGTCCGTTTCGCTGATGACCTCGTTCTCGAATGCCGCGGCGAACATCGCGGCCGGTGGCCAGTCGGTGTCGCCGGCCCGCGCTCTCAGGGCCTTCAGCTGTTTCCCCAGATCGGCGCGGGAGGTGACTTTCTCCAGCCGGCTGAGGATCAGGGACGGCTCCGGCGCTGCTACGCCCGGTCCAGGTGCCAGGGTCGCCACGTCGCCGGGCGGAACATCGTCCGCGGCTTGCTCTCCGGCCTCCTCCGGCTGATCGGGGTCGGGTTCGGCCGGCGGCGGCAGCGGTGTCCCGGACGGAGCCGCGGCTGCAACCGTCTCCCTCCTGGCCGCCTTCGCGATGGTCACCCGGTATTCGAGTTCGGCCCACATCTGTGGCCGCTGCCTCACCCCGGCTGCGAGGATCCGTTCATAGACGTAGTCGTACAGCTCGTGAACACTGACCGCTCCGTCCCTGTCGAGATCGGCCTCACCGGTGCGGAGACCTTCGATCACGGCTCCGGTGAACCTGGACCGGCCCGGCTCCAACTCGCTGACCCGGTCGCCCTCCCAGGCGTATTCGGTGCGGTTGGTGGCCGTGATGACCGCCCGCCCGTGCCCGGCCAGTTCATCGCGCACATGGACCGTGGTGTCGCCCTTGGTGCCGTGCAGGAAGGCCCCGCTGTAGCAGCAGTCCAGCAGCAGGACGATGGACCGGGCCCGGCACCGTCGCATCTGGATCTGCAGGAAGGATCCGGAGACGGCGGTGGAGGCGAGGAGCTTCTGGTCGGTGTCCCGGGCCGCGAAGTACAGCTCTCCGTTGTCGTTCTTGATCCCATGGCACGACAGGTGCAGCAGCAGGAGGTCGTCCCGGCTCCGGTCGAGGAAGAACTCCTCCATCGCGCGGCTCACCTCGCCGTGGCGGCCGTCGATGACCGTCTGCACGGCGAAGTCACCGACCTGAGGGTCGCTGAGCACCTCGGCCAGACCTTCGGCGTCCGGCGCCGGCGAGCGCAAGCGGCTCAGACCGGCGGTGTCGTAGCGACCGGTCGCGATCAGCAGGGCAAACCGGCCCCCGGGCATCGTGTGTCCCCCTTCAGACTTGCCCGGCCGTCCCGGATTCCGGCACCGGCGTGTCCGGGCCCGGGCGTGGCGCGGGTTCCACCGCAGTACGCGGCGGAGTGTGCCGGGAGATGAACTCCTCGATCAGTCGGCGCTGGTCGGCCGATGACAGGGCTTCCACCTCCAGGCTGTCCTCACCCACGGCGATACTGATCCTCCGAACCGGCCGGTTCTCGATCCACGCCTGCAGCAGGTGCACCAGACTACGTACCACGAACGGCGCCGCTGTCACCACCAGGGCGCCCAGAGCGATCGTCCCGCCCGGCTTGGCTCCCTCCGGTGCCTCTTCCGCCCGTTCCAGCACGACGCTTTCGATCTCCTGCTCCAGCAGGCGTTCACGCAACGCGAGCGTGCACGACTCCAGTTCCTCCGGATCGCTGTCCGGGCCGCCCTCTAGCACCACCCGGATCCGACTCGCCGAACTGCTCACTGTGCCCCCACGTACTTGCCGAGCGATCAGCGTAGCCAAAACTCTTCCGGCCCACCCCGGCCAGCGGCGATTTGCGTGCACACAGCAGGTCGAAGTCACACGCCGGGGTGGGGCCCGCGCCGTCGGCCGCCTGCTCCACCGCCCCTTCTCCGGGGCGTCGGGCGCGCTTGTCATCGTCCCCCACCTGGCATTACTGTCACCACGCCTTGGTGAACGGGAAATCGGTGTGATGCCGGTGCGGCCCTCGCCACTGTGATCGGGAAGTCCGGCTCCGGCCCTCGCGGGCAGCCACTGGGTCCTTGTGACCCGGGAAGGCGGAGTTCGGGCGGTGGTACCCGTAAGCCAGGAGACCGGCCAAGGCACTTCAACCATCCACGAGGTGCTGGAGAGGGTCTGCTGAGCCATGCACATAGCCGAGGGTTTTCTGCCTCCGGCGCACGCGATCGCCTGGGGTGTCGCGTCCGCGCCGTTCGTCGTCCACGGAGTCCGGTCACTTACGCGTGAGGTCAGGGAGAACCCTGAGAGCACGCTGCTCCTGGGGGCCTCCGGGGCCTTCACGTTCGTTCTTTCCGCGCTCAAGATCCCGTCCGTCACCGGGAGTTGTTCGCATCCCACGGGTACGGGGCTGGGGGCCATCCTGTTCCGCCCGCCGATCATGGCGGTCCTGGGCACCATCACCCTGCTGTTCCAGGCGCTCCTGCTGGCCCACGGCGGTCTGACCACGCTGGGCGCCAACGTCTTCTCGATGGCGATCGTCGGGCCCTGGGCGGGGTACGCGGTCTACAAGCTGCTGCGCCGGTACGAGGTGCCGCTGATGGTGGCGGTGTTCTTCGGCGCGTTCGTCGCCGACCTGTCGACCTACTGCGTCACCAGCGTGCAGCTGGCGCTCGCCTTCCCGGACCCGGGCAGCGGGTTCCTGGGCGCGCTCGGCAAGTTCGGCTCCATCTTCGCGGTCACCCAGATCCCGCTCGCGGTGAGCGAAGGTCTCCTGACGGTGCTGGTCATGCGTCTCCTGGTGCAGTCCAGCAAGGGGGATCTGACCCGGCTGGGCGTGTTCCTCACCGGCAAGCAGAACCGGACCAGGACGACCGAGACCGAGGCGGTGGCCCGATGAACAGGAACACGAAGATCAACGCCCTTCTGCTGATCGTCGTGGCGGCCCTGGCCGTCCTGCCGCTGGCCCTCGGCCTCGGCGACGGCGAGGAGGAGCCGTTCGCGGGGGCCGACGCCCAGGCCGAGACGGCGATCACCGAGATCGATCCCGACTACGAGCCGTGGTTCTCCCCGCTCTACGAACCGCCGTCGGGCGAGATCGAGTCGGCGCTGTTCGCCCTCCAGGCCGCGCTCGGCGCGGGTGTCCTCGCCTACTACTTCGGCCTCCGGCGCGGGCGCCGTCAGGGCGAGCTGCGGGCGGTCGCGCCGCAGCACGGCGACGTCGCCGGGGAGTCCGCGGCCCGGGGGAACTGAGCGCGTGCTGCCGATCGACGCGGCGGCGCACAGCTCCCGCTGGCGCCGCCGCCATCCCGTGGACAAGGCCGTGCTGGGCCTGGGCCTCACCGTTCTGGCGATCTCGCTGCCGCCCTGGCCCGGTGCGGCCCTGATCCTCCTGACCGCCGTCGCCGTGCTGCTGGGGCCGGCGGGGGTGCCCGCCCGTCAACTGTGGCGGGCGTACCGGGTTCCCCTGGGTTTCTGTGTCACCGGGGCCGTCACACTCCTCGTACAGGTGGGCGGACCGGAGGGGTTCGTGGCCCTGGCCGGCGGGGGGCCGCTCCGCGCCGGGGAGCTGCTGCTGCGCACCTCGGCGGCGTCCCTCGGTGTCCTGCTGTTCGCGTTCACCACCCCGATGTCCGATCTGCTGCCCCGCCTGGTCAAGGCGGGGGTGCCGGCGCCGGTGGTGGATGTCGCGCTGGTGACCTACCGCATGAGTTTCCTCCTCCTCGACTCGGTACGCCGGATCCGTGAGGCCCAGGCGGCACGGCTCGGGCACACCACCCGGGCCGCCGCCTGGCGTTCGCTGGCAGGGCTGGGCGCCACCGCCTTCATCAGGGCCTTCGACCGCGCGGCCCGGCTCCAGGCCGGACTCGCCGGGCGCGGTTACGACGGGACCCTGCGCGTCCTGGTGCCCGAGGCCCGCGTCTCCGTCCGGTTCGTGGCCGTGAGCGTCACCCTGCTCGCGGCCCTCACCGTCCTGACCTTCGCCCTGGAAAGGCCCTTGTCATGAGCGAACCGGTACTGCTCGCCCTGCGGGGCGCGTCCTTCGCGTACGAGGACGGCCCCACCGTGCTCAGCGGCCTCGACTTCGAGGCGCACGCCGGGCGCGCGCTCGCCCTGCTCGGCCGGAACGGCAGCGGTAAGACCACGCTGATGCGGCTCCTCAGCGGCGGGTTGCGCCCGCGCGAGGGGCAGTTGACGGTCGAGGGGCGCCCGGTGACGTACGACCGCAAGGGGCTGACCCGGCTGCGCACCACGGTCCAGCTGGTGGTGCAGGACCCGGACGACCAGCTGTTCGCCGCGTCCGTCTTCCAGGACGTGTCGTTCGGACCGCTGAACCTCGGTCTGCCCGACGCCGAGGTGCGGGCGCGGGTGGACGAGGCTCTCGCCGCCCTCGACATCACGGCCCTGGCGGACCGGCCCACCCATCTGCTCTCGTACGGACAGCGCAAACGGGCCGCCATCGCGGGCGCGGTCGCGATGAGGCCGCGTGTGCTGATCCTCGACGAGCCGACGGCCGGGCTCGATCCGGACGGCCAGGAGAGGCTGCTGGCCACCCTCGGCACGCTCCGCGACAGCGGCACCACGGTCATGATGGCCACTCACGACGTCGACCTCGCCCTGCGCTGGGCCGACGACGCCGCGCTCCTCACCCCCTCCGGTGCCGTCGCCGGGCCCGCTCCCGCGATGCTGGCCCGTACGGACCTCCTGCGGGAGGCGGGGCTGCGGCTGCCGTGGGGCATCGCCACCGCCGGACTGCTTCGCGCGCACGGGCTGCTGGACGCCACGGCGCCCGGCCCCCGTACCCCCGAGCAGCTCACGGACTTCGTCCCCGGCACGGTCGGACGACCCGGAAGAGGTCCGGCGGTCAGATGACCCGGAAGAGGTCTCCGGCGGCGTGGACGTCGGTCAGGTCCTCGATGCTGCGGAGGTTGTCGCACAGGGCGTCCAGGACCGTGCCGGGTTCGGCGGCCTGCGGGGCGCCGACGGCCACGCCGAAGGAGCGGAAGCCGAGCGTGTGCTTGGCCTCGTTCCAGCCGCGCATCCACCCCTCGGTGACGTCGCACTCCCCGTCGGTGATCATCACGATGTCGCCGCGCCTGCGGCCGTCCGCGTCGTACTCCTTCTCCAGCAGCCCGACGGCCGCCGACAGGGGCGCCCGGTAGTCGGTGCCGCCCCCGAAGAAATGCTCGGCGAAGTCGATCACGTCCTCGGTCCCGGCGGGCCCGGAGGCCGGGAATCGGCACACCTTCAGGGACTCGGCGGAGGAGAACAGGATGCCGACGAAGTCGCGCTTCGCCCTGCGGGCCTGGTCCAGCAGCGCCAGGGCGCACGCCTTGGACCACGCCTCGCCGGTGATCCCGCCGGGGCCGGGGCGGCTCATGGAGTTGGAGCAGTCGACGCACGCGATGATCGCGCCCTTCCCGGTGGTCTGCTCCCCTCGGCTGTCGTAGAGCATCAGACGTGCCTCGGCGTACCTCGCGGCGAACACGCTCCTCATGGCCGGTACACCGAGGTTGGCCAGCTCGGAGGGGATGACCCGGGAGAGGTCGTCTCCCAGGGTGATGCCGACCAGCTCGCCCCGGGCCTGCTCGACCTTGCGGGCGCTCTCGCCGGCGGCCATCTGCCGGAACCGGCCGATGAGGTCCGCGAACCGCCCCAGCCGGCCGGAGCGCAGCCGCTCGGCGAGCTCGGCCCGTCGGCCGAAGGGCATCCGCTCCAGCTCGCCCGGACCGACACCCCATGCGCGCATCAGCTCGGCCTCGTCGCGGGACTGCTCGGCCGCCGTGGCCGTGGCACTCCGTGCGGCGGCACGGATGCCGGGGGCCGCCGCGGCGAGTGCCTGCCCTGCTTCCTGGGAGGCCTGGCGCGCGGCGGTGTCGGCGGCCTCGGCCCTCTCGATCGCCCGCGCCAGGGCGTCGGTCGGCCCGTCCGGCACCGTGCCGTCCTCGTCCGCCTCCCCGGCAGCCTGCTGGAGCGCCCCGGCGACATCGGAGGCCGTCCGCTCGGCCTCCTCACGGGCGGCCTCCGCGCGCCGGATTCGCTCGGCGGCGTCCTCGGCCCGCTCCAGCATCCCGCGCAGGGCGTCGGACCGGGCGAGTACGGCCATGGCCGCGGCGTAGGGGTCGCCGGAGGTCTCGCGGTGCAGCTCGGTGAACTCCGGGCTGTCCGTCAGGGCCGTGACGACCTGGTGGTTGACCAGACGGGAGGGGTCCATGCCGGCCCGGTCGCGTACCTGCGGGCTGACCTTGTAGGCGGCCAGGAACACATCGGTGAGCAGGTCCTCGGTGTGGTCGTGGCGCTGGTTCAGGTCATGCGCCAGGTGCCGCAGCCCGGCGGTTCCGGCGTAGGCGTCGCGCCAGGCCATCGTGTCGAACCGGTCGGCGGCCACTGTGGCGGTCGCCTTCGGCTGTTCCGTGCCGGAGGTCAGGCCGAGCCACTTCCCTGCCCGGTCCCTCAGCTCCGTGATGTCTCTCAGGGCCTCACCCATGGTCGTGTCCCCGCCGCTCAGAGCTGGGCCTGCACGAGGCTCGCGTCCACCCCGAGCGCCTCGGTCAGGACGCGGGCGTGGACGGCGCGCTGGAGGATGATCACGCGTTCGACGGCGGTGGTGGAGCGGTCGGCGGCCTCCGCCTCCGCGTGCAGCCTCTCCAGCTGCTTGCCCGCCATGTTGAGCTTGGTGATGGCCTCCTTGATCGCCCAGTCGGCCAGGGTCTCGCGGGACTGGCCGGCCTTCGCGTCGAGTTCGGCCTCCAGCTCCTCGATGGCGTCGGCGAGGTCGAGGGCCTCCTTGGCGTCGGGGTTGACCAGGTGCAGGACCTCGCGCTCGACGGTGGGACGCTCGGCGGGCGAGTCCCACAGCACGTGGGTGAGCACCGACAGGTCGTTACGGTCCACCGTGTCGCGGCCGTCCAGGAAGGCGCAGGCCTGGAGCAGCCGGACCGACTGGCGCCAGCGGCGGTCGGAGGCGATCAGCTCCTTGCGGCGCAGGGCGGCCCGGAGCGTGCAGACGGCATCCACGATCGCGTCCGGGACGTCCACGGCCGGAACGGCCTCGGTCACGGCCTGCTGGAGCTCGGTCAGTCCCACTGTGGTCCGGGTGGTGACGGCGGGGGCGGCGACGGCGGAGCGCACCAGGCCGGCGAAGTTGGAGGGGTCGGCGAGGTATCCCACCTCGATCCGTACCAGCAGCCGGTCGTAGATCGCGGCGCTGTCGTCGCCGGTGGGCAGCTCGTTGGACGCGGTGATCGCGCTGATCAGGGGGCAGTGGATGGGCTCACCGCCGTTCTCCGGGTGGTAGATGCGCTCGTTGAGCAGCCCGAGGGTCTCGTTCAGGGCCGCGGTGGAGCACTTGAAGATCTCGTCGATGAACGCGATGTGCGCGGTCGTCGCCCGGCCGTCGAAGATCTGCCGGTACTCGCCGCGGCTCAGCGCCCCCACGTCGATCGGGCCGAACATCCGGGTGGGGGCGGTGAACTTGCTGAGCAGGATCTCCCAGTAGTTCGCGCTCTCGATCCGGCCCGTCAGCTCCCGCGCCAGCTCGGACTTGGCCGTGCCGGGAGGCCCCAGCAGGAGCGCGTGCTGACCGGCCAGCATCGCCACCGTGAGCGTCCGTATGACGTCGTCCCGCTCGTAGAACAGCCCTGACAGTTCCGCGGTGATCGCTCGCAGCCGCTCCGCCGTGTCCTGTGCGCCCATCGTCATCTCCCTGCTCCTGAACCCTGATCGGGGCCGAAGGGTTACGGGGCCGCCCGGCCCGCCGCCGCCATTATGCCGACCGGGGGCAGGCCGATTCCGAAAGGGCAAGGGGAGCGGGCACAGGCCCGGACGCTCAGCATTCACGAAGTGAGGCGAGCGCCGAAATCCGTGAGGAAATCGCGGCAATGAGCAACAGGAATGCGGAGGGTGCATCCGGTCGTGCGAATTCATCGAAGGATCGCATCGACACCCCACAAGCCGAACCGCTGTACGAATATGCCGCGTACAAGTCGACCGGCATACGCACCGGCCCACCAGCACGGATGGTCTCGAATGCTGAGAACCGCACGTGCTCCGTCACACAATTCGGCTCGATGGGCATCGACTTTCGGACTCTTCACAAAGGGTTAACTTCATAAGCCCTTCGTCCTGTTAGCGTCCCGAAGGAAGGATGAGGACCACGAGGAGGTGAAGGGTGCGCGTTGCGGCGGTCCGGTTCGTACTCGCGTTCCTGATGGGCTTCCTCCTGGCCCCGTACCCCGGCATGCCGTCGGCGGACGCTCACGCCTCCGCCCCGGGAATGCGGGCGGCCTCACTCCCGGGTGCCACCGCGGGAGAGGCGCACGGGGAGTACGGCACGTGCGGCACACCCGATCGCGGGGGCGAGTCGAACGGCCTTCTGCGCCACCGTGACCGGCATCGCTCGGCGACCGTTCCCGGCCCCGACGCACCGTCGCGTTCCGGGGTGACCGACGACGCCGACGGCATGCTCGCACCGGCGGCCGTCGCCGCGATGGGCAACGCCCAGCACTCCTCCAGATCCTCCACGGCGCACTCCTCCTCCGCTCTCCAGGTGTTCCGCTGCTGAGCTGACCCGCGGCGCTCGACCATCGCTCCCCCTGCCTCCGTCCCTGCTCCTGTCCTGGGGACCCATCGGCACGGGGTCATGTCGCGCTGCCCTCACAGGCCGTCAGTTCTCGTACGTATGCCGAAGCGCCGCCCCTCGGCGCGCCAGGAGGAACCACTGGTATGCACTCTCTCGTCGATCACTCCCCGGCAGAAGTCCTACGCGACAGCGACAGCACCGTCTGGGCACCTCCGCCCGGCGACGTGCGCTCGGCCCCCTTCCGCACGGGATGAGGGCCGCCATGGAACGGATCACCACGTTTCCTCATCTGCGGCAGGACTTCGCCGCCTCACTCGTCGTCTTCCTCGTCGCTCTGCCGCTGTGCGTGGGCGTCGCCGTCGCGTCGGGGGTCCCGGCCGAACTGGGGCTGATCACCGGCATCGTGGGTGGTCTCGTCACCGGCGTCATGCGCGGCAGCAGCCTCCAGGTGTCGGGGCCGGCCGCCGGTCTCACCGTGCTCGTCTTCGAGGCCGTCCAGTCCTTCGGGCTGCCGGCACTCGGGGTGATCGTGCTGGCAGCGGGTCTGCTCCAGCTGGCCATGGGCGCGCTGCGGCTCGGCCGCTGGTTCCGGGCCATCTCGGTCTCGGTCGTCGAGGGCATGCTCGCGGGCATCGGCCTCGTCCTCATCGCGGGTCAGCTCTACGCGGCCGCCGGGGTCGAGGCGCCGCCCTCCGGTACGGGCAAGATGGCCGGCATCCCGGGGCTGCTGGCCGACACCGTGTCCAGTCCCGCGGCTCTCGCCTCACTCGCCGTCGGCGCCGCGGCCATCGCCGTGATGGTGGGATGGACCAGGATGCCGAAGCGGGTGCGGGCCGTTCCCGGCGCGCTCGCCGCGGTCGTACTGGCCACTCTCGCCTCGTGGGCGTTCGGCCTGCCGGTCGAGACGGTTCAGGTCCAGGGACTGCTCGACGCAGTCCAGGCCCCCGCGCTGTCCGAGTTCGGCGGGCTCACGAGCCTGAGCCTGCTCGGAACCGTGGCGGCCTTCACCCTGATCGCCTCAGCGGAGAGCCTGTTCAGCGCTGCCGCGGTGGACCGGCTGCACGACGGTCCGCGTACCGAGTACGACAAGGAGCTGATGGCCCAGGGGGCGGGCAACACCGTGTGCGGGGTCCTCGGCGCGCTGCCGATGACCGCGGTCATCGTGCGCAGCTCGGCCAACGTGCAGGCCGGTGCGCGGACCAGGGCCTCCCGGGTGCTGCACGGTGTGTGGCTGCTCCTGTTCGCGGCTCTCCTCCCGTCCACGCTGGGGCTCATCCCCCTGCCCGCGCTCGCCGGCATCCTCATCCACGCCGGATGGAAGCTGATCCCGCTCAGGCCGCTCGTGGCACTGTGGCGCGAACACCGTGGTGAGGCGCTGATCCTGGTCGTCACGGCGCTGGCGATCGTCACGGTGAACATGTTCGAGGGCGTTCTGACCGGTCTGGCCCTGTCGGTGGCGAAGGCGGCGTGGGATGCCTCCCACATCAAGGTGGAGGTCGTCGACAGCAGTGCCGGCCTCGTCCGGGCCCGTCTGTCGGGCAACGCGACCTTCCTGCGGCTGCCGAAGATACTCGACAGCCTGGAGGCCCTGCCCAAGGACCGGCCCATCGCGCTGGACCTCTCCGGGCTCCACCATCTGGACCACGCCTGCCGCACGGCTCTGGAGAACTGGGCGGAGCGGCACAGCTCGTCCGGGACCGAGCCCGTCCGGCTGACCCGGACGGACGTGGTGAAGGCCGCTCCGGCCGGCCACTGAGAGCACGGACCGACGGCGAACGGCTCGCCGGTGCGCCTTCCGAGGGCGCCCGGCGAGCCATAGCCGGTGGTCAGCCGTTGGGCAGGATGACCGCGCGGCCGTTGATCTTGCCCGCGTGCAGCCGCTCGTACGCGAGCGGGGCCTCGTCGATGGAGTACGTCTCGACGTGGACGTCGACGGAGCCGGCGTGGGCGAGCTCGATGACCTCGGCCAGTTCCCTGCGCGAACCCCAGTACGGCGCGGAGACCGACGTGGCGAAGGGCAGGACGCCGAATCCGACGGGCAGCAGGCCGCCGCCGATCCCGACGATGGTGACGTCGCTGTCGACGGAGGCGGCCGCACCGGCCGTCTTCACGGTCGGCTCGGCGCCGACGAAGTCGAGGACGACCCGGGCACCGATCCCGCCGGTGAGTTCGCGGACCTTGGCGGCGGCGTTCTCGTCCGACAGCACCGTCTCGTGCGCGCCCACGGTCCGGGCGAGTGCCAGCTTCTCCTCGGTGACGTCGAGTGCGATGACCCGTACGGCGGTCATGGCGCGCAGGAGCTGGATGGCGACGTGCCCGAGTCCGCCGGTGCCGATGACCACGGCGGTGGCACCGGGGGTGAGCTTCGGCAGCGAGCGCTTGATCGCGTGGTACGGAGTCAGGCCGGCGTCGGTGAGCGAGACGGTCTTGACCGGGTCCAGGTCGCCGATG
The DNA here is from genome assembly GCF_044765485.1 of Streptomyces sp. NPDC102451. Lineage (NCBI taxonomy): Bacteria > Bacillati > Actinomycetota > Actinomycetes > Kitasatosporales > Streptomycetaceae > Streptomyces > Streptomyces sp. NPDC102451. The sequence goes on from NZ_JBIWKD010000013.1 coordinate 59,903, forward strand.
GGCGTCAGATGCCGGGCGTCGTCGACGATCATGTACTCGGCCATGGCGCCCGGGTTGCCGAGCCCGGGCGGGTTGATGCCGAGGTCGGCGGCGCGCAGGCAGTAGTTCTCCCGGCCCTCCGCGCAGTTCACGCAGGTGCCGCAGCCCCACGGGCCGTAGACGGCGACCGCGTCCCCCACCGAGACGCCCTCGGCGCCCTCGCCGAGGGCGGCGACCGTACCGACACCCTCGTGGCCGAGCGTGAGCGGCAGCTCGTAGGGAAACCCTTCGGCGGGCCAGCTCATCACCGCGATGTCCGAGTGGCAGACACCTGCGGCGCTGACCTTCAGCAGGATCTGGCCGGGCCCCGCGACGGGCTCGGGTATCTCGACGACCTCGGGGGCGGCGCCGATGGTGCGGTACTGGACGGCTTTCATGGCTCTCCTTCGTTCTCCGTACTTCCTTTGTGACCCTCGGGGTGGCGGTCCGCCACTCGGGGGATCAGGAGGCGGAGTAGCCGCCGTCCACCAGGTGGTAGCTGCCGTGGACGAACGAGGCGCGGTCGGACAGCAGGAACGCGACGAGCTCGGCGACCTCCTCCGACGTGCCGAGGCGGCCCGCCGGGTGCAGGGAGATCAGGTGGTCGCGGGCGGGCCCGTCGGTGTCGCGGAGCAGCGGGGTGTCGATGAAGCCCGGGCCGACCGCGTTGATACGGACGTTCTGTGCGGCGTACTCGAGTGCCGCGGTCTTGGTGAGGCCGACGACGCCGTGCTTGGCGGCGACGTAGGCCGGGGAGTTCGCGAAGCCGTTGGTGCCGAGGATCGACGAGACGTTGACGACGGCGCCGCCGCCCGCGGCCAGGAGGGCCGGGAGTTCGTAGCGCATCGAGTAGAAGACGCCGCTGAGGTTGGTGGCGACGACCCTGTTCCAGTCGTCGATGCCGTAGGCGCCGGTGGGCTGCGCGGGGCCACCGATGCCGGCGTTGTTCACGGCGAGGTGCAGGGCGCCGAAGGTGTCGACGGCGAACCGCACGCCGGCCTCGACGGAGGCGGGGTCGGTGACGTCGAGGGCGACCGCGGCGGCGCGGGCGCCGGTGGCCTTCAGCTCCTCGGCGGCCTTGCGGGCGTTCTCCTCGTCGTAATCGGCGACGACGACGGCAGCGCCGCTCGCGGCGAGCCGCCGGGAGAGGGCGAGGCCGATGCCGGACGCGCCGCCGGTGACGAGGGCGACCTTGCCGGCGAACTCCGCCTCGTAGGCGGTGGGGAGGTTGGTGCTCATGGGGTGCTTCCTTGCGTGGTGCTGTGGGGCGCCGGCCCGTCCTGCCGGGATTCCAGCAGGTCCGCGGAGAGGGCGTCGAAGGCGTGTACGACGAACTCGGGCAGGGCGGCCGGCCGGCCGCCCCGAACCCATGCCGCCTGGGCCGCGAGGAGCGCTCCGGCTCCCGCGGCGACGGCCACGGCGGGCCGGAGGTCCCGCCGTGGGTCGACCCCGAGCCGTTCCGCGAGAATCCCCACCGACTCCTCCTGGGCGTCCACCCGGATGTGGTGGTACGCCGCGTACAGAGTGGGTTCCTCCTCGGCCATGACCAGCAGGTCGAAGATGCGTGGCCGCAGGTGCCAGGGCCGCGCCTCGGTGTCGTCGAGCCAGTCGAGGACGGCGCGGCGGTAGGCGAGGAGCGGGGGCTCGGCCGGGGGGCGCTCACGGAGCGCTCGGTTGATCCTTTCGCCGTCGCCCCGCACTGCGTCGAGGACGGCGGCCTCCTTGTTCGGGAAGTGCCGGCTGAAGGTGCGCCGGTCGACGTCGGCCGCCTGCGCGATCTCCTCGACCGTCACACTCCGCAGACCGCGTTCGAGCACAAGGACGAACGCGCTCTGCGCCAGCGCGTCCCGGGTCCTGCGTGCCTTACGGCCGCGCCGGTCCGGGTCGCTTCCTGTCCCGTTCATAGATGCAGCGTACACCTTTAAATGTCCCGGTGGGACATCTGTCCCACCGGGACACGATCACAGCCCTACGGCTGGGACTCCCGGCCCGCCGGCTCCTCCTGCGGCGCCCGGCTCAGCGCGCCCGGCCACCAGGCGGTACGCCCGATGTCCATGACCAGGGCGGGCACCAGGAGCGAGCGCACGACGAGGGTGTCCAACAGGACGCCGAACGCGACGATGAACGCGACCTGGACGAGGAAGGCGAGCGGGATGACACCCAGGGCGGCGAAGGTGGCCGCCAGGACCACGCCCGCCGAGGTGATGACCCCGCCCGTGGTGGTCAGCCCGCGCAGCACGCCCTGCCGGGTGCCGTGGATCAGGGACTCCTCGCGGACCCGGGACATCAGGAAGATGTTGTAGTCCACGCCGAGGGCGACCAGGAACACGAATCCGTACAGCGGCACGGAGGAGTCGGTCCCGCTGAAGCCGAAGACGTGCTCGAAGACCAGCGACGCGACGCCGAGGGTGGCGAGGAAGTTGAGCGCGACCGTGGCCACCAGGATCAGCGGCATCAGCAGGGAGCGGAGCAGGCCGATCAGGATGACGAGGATGATGACCAGCACCACCGGCACGATGATGTTGCGGTCGTGTTCGGCGGTCCTCTGGGTGTCGTACTGCTGTGCGGTGTAGCCGCCGACGATCGCCTGTGCGCCGGGCACGGCGTGGACCGCCTCGCGCAGTCGCGTGACCGTCTTCTTGGCCGCGTCGCTGTCCGCCGCGTCGGTCAGGGTGGCATCGACGCGGACCCGGCCGTCCACGACGAGCGGCTCTCCGCCGCCCGGGCGCCCGGAGGCCGTCAGGAGGGAGACGCCCGCGACCCCGGGGACCTCCTCGGCCGCGGCGGCCACCTGCTGCGAGCGGTCCGCGTCCGCGATCACGACGGCGGGGTTCCCCGATCCTCCGGGGAAGTGGCGGCCCAGGGTCTCCTGCGCGGCGACGGACGGCGCGTCGTTGACGAAGATCTCCTGCAGGGGTACGCCCTTGGAGTTGAGCGTGGGCATGAACGCGGCGCAGGCGAGGAGGCCGACCAGCGTGACGGCCCACACCTTGCGCGGGGACCGGTCGACCAGACCCGCGATCCTCGACCAGATCCCCTTCGAGCCGGCATCGGGCTCCGTCTGCCCCTTCTTCGGGCCCGACGGCCAGTACGCGGCCCTGCCGAGCAGCACCAGGACGGCGGGCAGGAAGGTGAGCGCGCTCAGGACGGAGCAGACGATGCCGATGGCGCCCACGGGTCCGAGCGCGCGGTTGTTGGTGAGGTCGCTGAGCAGGAGGGCGAGCAGCCCCAGGGCCACGGTGGCGGCGCTGGCCGTGATCGGCCCCGCGGACTCACGGAGCGCCGCACGCATCGCGGACCACCGGTCGGGCCGGCGTCCGAGCTCCTCGCGGAACCGTGCGGTGAGCAGCAACGCGTAGTCGGTGGCGGCTCCGATGACCAGGATCGACAGGATGCCCTGGACCTGGCCGTCGACGCGGACCATGTCGTGGTCCGCCAGTACGTAGACGATCGCGCAGGCCACGGCGAGTGCGAAGACCGCGCCGATGATGATGATCAGCGGGAGCAGCACGCTCCGGTAGACCAGGAGGAGGATGACGAGCACGGTCACCAGGGCGACGCCCAGGAGCAGTCCGTCGATTCCGGCGAAGGCGTCGGACAGATCGGCCTGGGAGGCCGCGGGGCCCGCGATCCCGGCCACCGTTCCCGGGACGTCCTCCGCTGCGCTCCGGATGTGTGCGAGGGCGTCGGGGAGTTCGTCCCCCAGATCCGGCCTCAGCTGGACGACGCCTTCCAGCGCCTTGCGGTCCTCCGACAGCAGCGCGGGGCTCACCTCGCCCGCCACTCCCGGGCCGCCCTTCACCGAGGCGAGGGCGGCCGTCGCCGCCTTCTGCTGCTCGGGGCCGATCTCCTCACCCCCGGCGGACGTCCAGACCACGATGGCGGGCACTGTCTCCTGCTTGCTGAAGGCCTTCTGGGCGTCGATGACCCGGGTGGACTCGGCGCTCTGCGGCAGGAAGGAGGCCTGGTCGTTGGTGGCCACCTCCCCGAGCTTCCCGGCGTACGAGCCGAACACGCCCCCGACGACGAGCCAGGCGAGGACGAAGAACACAGGGACAAGAACCAGCCGGCGGACCGGCCTCGATGCGGTGGACATGGCACTCCTGGGTCGGCCGCGATCTCTCAATCATGATGTATCTCAATCATTGAGATTACATAGGCGCACGGCTCACCCTCCCACCGGCATGGCGGTTCAGCGCCGAGGGACCTGCATGCGAATGAGTTCGCCGTTCATCCGGCCGATGAAACGGAGTGCGGCCTCCAGCTCCTCGGGCGGGGACACGGCACACGCACCGGCCGCCGCCTGCGCGAGGGGCATGAAGAACGAGCGCGCGGCAGCCTTGGCCCCAGGCTCGTAGTACAGGTGGACGACACGGCGGTCGGAGCTCTCCCGTGCGCGCCTGATGTGACCCGAACGCTCCAGCCGGTCGAGGCACGCGGTGACCGCGCCGGACGTCAGACCGAGGTGCTCACGCAGCCGACCGGGCGTCAGCGGCGCCTCCGCGTCGAGGATCGCGCCGAGTGCGTGCACGTCCGTCGCGTGCAGGCCCTGCGCGTGCGCGAAGGCGTGGATCAGCCGGTTGACCTCACTGTTCATCCGGCGCAGCGCCACGGCGATGGCCTGGAGCTCCGACGCCCCGGCCGCATCCGCGTCCGATCCGTCGCGAGGGTCGTCTGCACTGTCCACCGCCCCATACTAGGGCGCGCACGACAGCACCCGGCGGGCGCGTACCCGCCGCCGGCGACGAGGGTGAAGAGGGGTGGCACGTGCCGTGGCCGGGCCGGAGGACACCCTGCCGCCGCCTTCTACAGTGCTGTAGATTTGGCGCGCCGCTGCGGTCCCGGGAGCCCGGCGACCGGGAGTGCGCCTCACACCCACCAGGGAGAAGACAGCCGCCATGTTCGGAATCAGCGAGATCGCGATCTTCCTCATCATCGCCGTCCTGATATTCGGTGCCAGGAAGCTCCCCGAACTCGCCCGCTCCCTGGGCAAGTCGGCCCGGATCCTGAAGAGCGAGGCGCGGGCCCTGAAGTCCGACGGCGTCTCCCCCACCGTCCCGGCGGAACCGCCGGCCGGCGGAGCGCACGACCCCCGCGTCATCCGGGGAACGGCCACCGAGAAGCCCGGGTCCCACTGAGCCCTGCCGCTCCGCCCGCTCCGCCACCCGGTGGGGTGGGCTTCGGCGTGTCCTGAGCCCGTCGGCAGGCGGAACCCCCCGCACGGGGACACCGTGGACGATGGAGACACGAGCCGGAACGAGGGGTCATGGAGAACAAGGACGACAGCGGCGGCCTGCGGTGTCTGGTGACGGGCGCGACGGGATACATCGGGGGCCGCCTCGTCCCCGAGCTCCTGGAGGCCGGTCACCGGGTGCGCTGCCTGGCGCGGACCCCGGAGAAGCTGCGGGACCATCCGTGGGCGGGCCGGGTCGAGGTGGCCAAGGGGGACGTGACCGACCCGGAGTCCGTGGGCGCGGCGCTGCACGGCATCGACATCGCCTACTACCTGGTCCATGCGCTCACTTCGGGGCCGGGCTTCGAGAGGACCGACCGCGAGGCGGCACGGATCTTCGGGGAGCAGGCGAAGGCGGCCGGCGTCCGTCGCATCGTCTATCTGGGCGGGCTGACCCCCGCCGGTGTCCCCGAGCAGGAGCTCTCCCCCCACCTGCGCTCACGCGCCGAGGTCGGGCGCGTCCTGCTCGATTCGGGCGTACCGACGACCGCGCTGCGCGCCGCGGTCATCATCGGTTCCGGTTCGGCGTCCTTCGAGATGCTGCGCTATCTCACCGAGCGGCTGCCGGTCATGGTCACCCCGAGCTGGGTGTCGACACGGATCCAGCCCATCGCCGTACGCGACGTCCTGCGGTACCTCGTGGGCAGCGCGCACATGCCCGTCGAGGTGAACCGCACCTTCGACATCGGCGGCCCCGACGTCATGACGTACCGCGACATGATGCAGAAGTACGCACAGGTCGCCGGGCTGCCCCACCGGCTCATCCTGCCGGTGCCGATGCTGTCACCGGGACTGTCCAGCCACTGGGTCGGGCTGGTCACCCCCGTGCCCGCCTCGATCGCCCGCCCGCTCGCCGAGTCCCTGCGCTACGAGGTCGTCTGCCACGAACACGACATCGCCGACCATGTCCCCGACGGCCCCGGGCAGCCCTTCTCCTTCGCCACGTCACTCTCGCTCGCGTTGCAGAGGGTGCGTGAGGCGAGGGTGACGACCCGGTGGTCCTCCGCCTCCACCCCGGGCATTCCCAGCGATCCGCTCCCCACCGACCCGGACTGGGCGGGCGGGAGTCTCTACACCGATGTGCGTGAGCGCGACGTGGACGCCCCGCCCGAGGCCGTGTGGCGGGTCGTCGAGGGGATCGGCGGTGAGAACGGCTGGTACTCGCTCCCGCCGGCCTGGGCGGTCAGGGGCTGGCTGGACCGGCTGGTCGGCGGGGTGGGGCTGCGCCGCGGCAGGCGTGACGCCCAACGGCTGCGGGTCGGGGACTCGCTGGACTTCTGGCGGGTCGAGGAGATCGAGCCCGGCCGGCTGCTCCGGCTGCGCGCGGAGATGCGGCTGCCCGGCCTGGCCTGGCTGGAGATGTACGTGGAGAAGCGCGAGGGCGGCGGCTCGCGGTACCGGCAGCGTGCCGTCTTCCATCCGGCCGGGCTGCTCGGTCACGCGTACTGGTGGAGCGTGTCGCCTTTCCACGCGGTCGTCTTCGGCGGGATGGCGCGCAACATCGCACTGGCGGCCGGCCGGGGAACCACGGGCGGTGCGGCATGACGGTGGCGATCGTCCTGTTCACCTCGGACCTGCGGCTGCACGACCATCCGCCGCTGCACTCGGCGCTCGCCTCGGCCGACGAGGTGGTGCCCCTCTTCGTGCTGGACGACGGGGTGGAGTCCGCCGGGTTCGCCGCTCCGAACCGGCGCGCGTTCCTTGCCGACTGCCTCCGGGACCTGGACGCGGGACTCCGCGAGCGCGGCGGGCGCCTGATCCTCCGTGAGGGAGAGGTGGCCGAGGAGGCCGCCCGGGTCGCCTCCGGGGCGGGGGCCGACTCGCTCCATGTGGCGGCGGGCGTCAGCGCGTACGCGCAGCGCCGGGAGGAGCGGCTGCGCGGGGCCCTCGCGTCCGTGGGCTGCCGGTTGAGCGTCCACGACGCGGTGGGCACGGCGGTCGCACCGGGCGGGGTGGTCCCCTCGGGGGCGGGCAGGGACCACTTCGCCGTCTTCACCCCGTATTTCCGCCGGTGGTCCGGGGAGGGGCTCCGCTCCCCGTTCCGGGCACCCCGCGCCGTGCGTGTCCCGCAGGGGCTCGGGTCCGTCGCCCTGCCGTCGCGGACCGGTGTACGGGGCCTGTCGCCGGGGCTCGCCGAGGGCGGGGAGACCGAAGGGCGCAGGCTGTTCGCGGCGTGGCGCCGCCACGGGCTCGCGGCGTACGAGGACCGCCACGACGACCTCGCGGGCGACGCGACCTCACGGCTCTCGCCGCACCTCCACTTCGGCACGCTATCCCCCACCGAGCTGGTCCACCGCGCCCGCGCCGCCGGCGGTCCGGGCGCGGAGGCCTTCGTACGGCAGGTGTGCTGGCGGGACTTCCACCACCAGGTCCTGGCCGCCCGCCCGGTGGCCTCCCGCTCCGACTACCGTCCACGGCAGGACCGTTGGCGGACCGGGCGGGCCGCGGCGGACGACACGGCGGCCTGGAAGGAGGGCCGCACCGGCTATCCGGTGGTCGACGCCGCCATGCGCCAGCTGCTCCACGAGGGCTGGATGCACAACCGGGGGCGGCTGCTGACGGCGAGCTTCCTCGCCAAGACGCTGTACGTGGACTGGCGGACCGGAGCGCGTCACTTCCTGGAGCTGCTCGTCGACGGGGACATCGCGAACAACCAGCTCAACTGGCAGTGGGTGGCCGGGACCGGCACGGACAGCCGGCCCAACCGGGTGCTCAACCCGGTGACACAGGCCAAGCGGTACGACCCGGACGGTGCGTACGTACGCCGCTGGGTGCCCGAGCTCGCGGGGATCTCCGGGTCCGCCGTGCACGAGCCGTGGAAACTGCCGGCGCGGGAACGCGCCCGCTTCGACTACCCGGAGCCCGTCGTCGCGCTGTCGGAGGGTCTGGCCAGGTTCAAGGAGGCCCGGGGGCTGGACTGATCCCGCAGGTGCCCCTGCTTCAGATCTTGCGCCAGCGGGCGTTGGCCCACGAGAAGAGGCCGAAGGCGGCCAGCCCGACGGCGATGAGGACGAGGAGCCAGGGCCCGGCGGGGGTCTCGGTGAAGGAACGCAGGGTGTCGTCCATGCCCTTGGCGCGGCCCGGTTCGTGCCGGACGGCGGCGGTCACGGCGAACCCGCCCGCCGTCGCGAAGACAGCGCCCCGGACGGTGCCGCCGAAGACACCTACGACGTCGACGGCCTGACGGGCCCTCTTCGTCATCTCGCCCGTCTTCAGGTGCTTGTGGTACTTGCGTGCGAGGGCGCGGTAGGCCATCCAGAGACCCGCGACGATCACGCCGACACCCGCGATCCCCACGATCCACTGACCGCCGGTCCATTCGAGGGCCCGCGCCGTGACGTCGTCGGTCTGCCGGTCGCTCGATCCGCTGCCGCTGTCCTTGTCACCCGCCGCGTACGAGAGCACGGAGTACGACACGAAGGCGTAGAAGACGAAGCGCGCCGCTGCCACGGCGCGCTTGCCGGCCTTGTCGCCGTCGGGGCCCGCCTGGCCGAAGAGGGCCTCGGACAGCCTCCACAGCGCCATCCCGGCCAGTGCCACACCGAGCACCCACAGCAGGATGCTCCCGAAGGGCTTCCCCGCGATCTCGGCGATGGCACCGCCGCGGTCGGCCTGCTGTCCGCCCCCGTCGGAGAAGGCGATGCGCAGGGCCAGGGTCCCCACCAGGAGGTAGATCACCCCGCGCGCCGCGAACCCCGCGCGGGCGCCCACGTCCACGGCTCGGCTGCGGGAGGCTCGTCTCGCCCGACTCCGCGCGTTCATCGACAGTGCGTTCGCATTCATGCACTGCCGGATGCCCCTGAATCGGCGATCAATGCGGAGAGGTTACGCGCCCTCGTCCGCCTGCTCGCCCTGCGCCGCCTGCCCCTTGGCACGGCGGCCGACCACGGCGGCCGCTCCCAGGGCGCTGCCCGCGAACGCGAGGGCCATGACCCACGGACGGTCGAGGACGTGCCCGGTGGCGTGGTCCAGGGAGTAGCGGCCGGCACCCGTCACCCCGATCGCGGCGGCGACGAAGCCGAGGAACGCCGGGTACTCGTAGCCGCCGCCCATCGCGAAGAAACCGGCGGGCGCGTGCACGGCGACGGCGCCCGCCATCGTGCCGGCCGCGGCGGCACCCGCCGCGGGGGTGGCGAGGCCGAGCGCCAGCAGGATCCCGCTGCCCGCCTCGCCGATTCCGGCCGCCAGGGCGCTGTGCTTCGGCGGATGGAAGCCCATGGCCTCCATCGCGGCGGTGGTCCCCTCGATCCCCCCGCCGCCGAACCACCCACCCAGCTTCTGGCTTCCGTGGGCCGCCAGCACGGCCCCCGTGCCGGCCCTGAGTACGAGGAGTCCGACGTCACGCCGGTTGATACAGGCCATGGGGTGTCTCCTGTCGACACGGAGGAGCTGCGGCGGTGAGCCGTACGGATCCACTCTCGTCCGGGCCGGGCGGCAGGGTCGGGTGGTGTTGAGCCATTCGTGGACCGGACCTTGGGGGGACTGCGACGTACGTCATTGTGCAACTTGTTGCATAACAAGCGACGGGTGGTCTACAACTGGCTCGACGACACCTGCGAGGAGACCCGGATGAGCCCGTACCCCACCCTGCTGAGCCCCCTCGACCTCGGATTCACCACGCTCCCGAACCGGGTGCTGATGGGGTCGATGCACATCGGTCTGGAGGAGGTCGAGCGCGGCTTCGAGCGGATGGCCGCGTTCTACGCGGCCCGCGCGCGCGGCGGGGTGGGCCTCATGGTCACCGGGGGGATCGCGCCGAGCGAGCGCGCGTGCTCCTTCCCCGGCGGCGCGAAGATGACGACCGAGGCCGAGGCGGAGCAGCACCGCGAGGTCACGGCGGCGGTGCACGCGGCGGGCGGGCGGATCGCGATGCAGATCCTGCACTTCGGGCGCTACGCCCATCACCCCGACCTGGTGGCGCCGAGCGCGCTGAAGGCTCCGATCAGCGGGTTCACCCCGCACGCGCTGGACGACGACGAGGTCGAGGAGACCATCGAGGACTTCGTCCGGGCGGCGGAGCTGGCGCGGCGCGCGGGGTACGACGGTGTCGAGATCATGGGCTCCGAGGGCTATCTGATCAACGAGTTCATCGTCGCGGCGACGAACCACCGCGAGGACCGCTGGGGCGGCTCGTACGAGAACCGCATCCGCTTCCCCGTCGAGATCGTGCGCCGCGTCCGGGAACGGGTCGGCCCCGACTTCATCCTGATCTACCGGCTGTCCATGCTGGACCTGGTGCCCGGCGGCTCCACGCTGGAGGAGGTCGTCCACCTCGCCCGTGAGATCGAGGCGGCCGGGGCGACCATCATCAACACCGGGATCGGCTGGCACGAGGCCCGCATCCCGACGATCGCCACCTCGGTGCCGCGCGGCGCCTTCACCTGGGTGACGGAGAAGGTCCGGGGCGCGGTCTCCGTGCCGCTGGTGACCAGCAACCGCATCAACACCCCCGAGCTGGCCGAGGAGGTCCTCGCCTCGGGCCGGGCGGACATGGTGTCGATGGCGAGGCCCTTCCTCGCCGACCCCGACTTCGTCGCCAAGGCCGCCGAGGGCCGCGCCGACGCCATCAACACCTGCATCGGCTGCAACCAGGCCTGCCTGGACCACATCTTCAGCCTGCAGATCACCTCGTGCCTGGTGAACCCGCGCGCCTGCCACGAGACCGAACTGGTGCTCTCGCCGACCCGCGTCCGCAAGCGCGTCGCGGTGGTCGGCGCCGGGCCGGCAGGGCTGGCGTGCGCGGTCACGGCCTCCGAGCGCGGGCACACGGTGACCCTGTTCGACGCGGCCGACGAGATCGGCGGGCAGCTGAACGTCGCCCGCCGGGTCCCCGGCAAGGAGGAGTTCGCCGAGACGCTGCGCTACTTCCGCACCAGGCTCGCCGAGGAGGGGGTGGAGCTCCGGCTCGGCACCCGGGCCACACCCGAGGCGCTCGACGGCTTCGACGAGGTCGTCCTGGCCACCGGTGTCGAGCCCCGCTCCCCCGCGATCCCCGGCGTCGGGCACCCCAGCGTGGTCAGCTATCTGGACGTCCTGCGGGACGGCGCCGAGGTCGGTGACCGGGTGGCGGTCGTCGGGGCGGGCGGCATCGGCTTCGACGTCGCGGAGTTCCTGACCGACGGGGGCGACGCGGCGAGCCTGGACCCGGAGGTCTTCTTCCGGCAGTGGGGTGTGGACACGGACTACGCGGACCGGGGCGGGCTGCGGGCGCCGGAGCGCCCGAAGGCCCCGCGCACCGTCCATCTGATCCAGCGCAAGGCGAGCAAGGTCGGGGCCGGGCTCGGGAAGACGACCGGCTGGATCCACCGGACCGAGCTGCGTCACCGCGGCGTGACGATGATCGCGGGCGCGTCGTACGACCTGATCGACGACGAGGGTCTGCACCTCACCGTGGACGGCGAGCAGCACCTGCTGCCGGTCGACACCGTGGTGCTGTGCGCGGGCCAGGAACCACGGCGTGAGCTGTACGAGGAGCTGCGGGCCGCGGGCCGTCCGGTGCATCTGATCGGCGGCGCCGACGTGGCCGCCGAACTGGACGCCAAGCGGGCCATCCGTCAGGGCACGGAGCTCGCCGCCGGGCTGTGAGCCACCGCTTCACCGGTCCCTAGGATGCTCCCCATGTCACTCCCGCACGCGATCCTGACCGCCCTGCTCGAGAAGCCGTCCTCGGGTCTCGAACTGACGCGCAGGTTCGACCGGTCGATCGGCTACTTCTGGCCGTCCACGCACCAGCAGATCTACCGGGAGCTGGGAAAGCTGGAGCAGGCCGGCCGCATCCGGGTCCTGCCCGCGGCGCAGCCGGCCCGTGGGCAGAAGAAGGAGTACGAGGTGCTGCCCGCCGGCCGTGAGGAGCTGGCCGCCTGGGTGTCGCTCGCCGAGGATCCGCGGCCGGTCCGTGATCCGCTGCTGCTGAGGATGCGGGCGGCCGCCGTGGTGGGCGCCCCGGGGCTGGCCGGGGAGCTGCGCAGGCACCTGGTACTGCACCAGGAGCAGCTGGCGGAGTACCTGGAGATCGAGCAGCGGGACTTCCCACCGGAGCGGACCGCGGACGAGGACCGGCTGCGCCGTCTGGTGCTGCGCGGGGGCATCGACCTGGAGACGTTCTGGACGGGCTGGCTGACCAGGGCGATCGACGAGCTGGACGGCCCCGCCCCGGAGAGCGGCGGGGCCCGTTCCCCGGACGGGCTCTAGCCGGGGCCGCCCGGGCTCCCGACGGGCTCCGGGCGCAGCGTGAGCGGCTCGGCGGGGCGTGGGGCGGTGACGGAGGGGGCGGTGATGGAGGGGGCGGTGATGACGACCCTCGACGGCGACGGCGGCCTGGTGACCGCCCGCGTGGAAGCCGGCCCGGCGGGCGCCGGGGCGTCCCCGGCCGTGGTCCGCCCCTGCGCCCGGCTGAGCAGGATCACGCCCTGTACGGCGGCCACGGCGCCGATGAGCGCGGGGACCAGGCCGAGCACCCCGCCCTGGATGCGCTCGCCGAGCAGGATCAGGCCGATCGCCGCGGCGGCGACCGGGTTGGCGAGGGTGACGACGGCGAGCGGGGCGCCGAGGCCGCCCCGGTAGGCGGTCTGGGACAGCATCAGGCCGCCCAGCGCGAAGAAGGAGACCAGCACCGCCACGGTCACCAGGCGCCAGCTCAGCAGCGGGCCCGAGTGGTCGGTCGCGGCCACCGTCAGGGTCTGGGTGAGTGCGGAGGCGACCCCGGACGTGATGCCCGAGGCGGCGGCGTGCCGCAGGCCGGGCCGGGCGCCGGGCCGGCCGAGCGTGGCGACGAGCGCCATGGTGACCGCTCCGACACCCAGCGCCTCGGGAAGGCTCAGCGTGTCGTGGGGAGCGGCTCCGCCCGCGGCCAGGAGCAGCGCGGCGAGGCCGACGAGGGTGAGGAGCGTGCCACGCCATTCCGTACGGCTGACCCGGCGGCCGGCGGAGCGGGCCCCGAGCGGTACGGCGGCGACGAGGGTGAGCGCGCCGAGCGGCTGGACGAGGGTGAGCGGTCCGTACTTCAGCGCGGCGACGTGCAGCAGCGCTCCCCCGGCGTTGAGGCCGACCGCCGACCACCAGGCGCCGCGGCCCATCATGCTCAGCGCTCCGGCGGAGGGGTCGGTCCGCCCGGCGAGCCTGGCCTGTGCCACCGCGGCGGCCGCGTAGGCGCCGGCGGAGACGAGGGAGAGGACGACGGCTATGAGCGTGGCGTTGTTCATCGACGCACTCCGGATCGTGCGTACGCGGGCTCCGCGTAGTTCTGGGCCGGGACCGTCGGCCACGGCAGGTGTGTGAGGACCGGCGTGCGCGGCAGCCTGAGCGCGGCGTAGGCGACGGCGAGCAGGGCGGAGACCACGATCGCGTCGAGCCAGTAGTGGTTGGCGGTGCCGACGACGACCAGCAGGGTGAGCAGCGGGTGCAGCAGCCACAGCAGGCGCCACCGGGAGCGTGTGGCGACGATCAGCCCGACGGCGACCGCCAGGGCCCAGCCGAAGTGCAGCGAGGGCATGGCCGCGAACTGGTTGGCCATCGAGTCGGTCGCCGGGGTGTCCCCGTACACCGTGGGGCCGTAGACCTGTCCGGTGTCGACGAGGCCGGCGGCGTGCAGCATGCGCGGCGGGGCGAGCGGGAAGAGCAGGTGCAGGGCGAGCGCGGCGCCGGTGAGTGCGGCCAGTATGCGGCGTGACCAGACGTAGTGGCGCGGGCGGCGCCAGTACAGCCACACCAGGAAAGCCACCGTGGCCGGGAAGTGCACGGTCGCGTAGTAGGTGTTCGCCGTCTGGACGAGCGTGTGGCTGTGCAGCAGGACGCCTTGTACGGCTCCTTCACCGGGGAGGCCGAGCGCCCGTTCGAAGCTCCAGACGTTCCCGGCGTTGTGGAAGGCCTCCTCGACATGGCCGTTCGCGGCCTGCCGGCCGAGTTTGTAGACGAGGAAGAGTCCGGCTGTCAGAAGCAGTTCCCGGACGAGGGGCGGGCGGGCCGATGCGTCCGGCTCCCGCTCCGCAGGCTCACTGCGGGTGTACATCACCCGTGCCCCTTTGCTGACGATGCGCTGTGACGACGTCGGCATGGCCATTCCATGCCGTATCGATACGCCAGTGTACCGATACGGCTGCGTATCGGTACACTGGCGTATCGGTACACTGGCGTATCGAGGATCCCCAGCCACAGGGCCGCAGAGAGGGAAGCAGATGCCGTCGCCCGGTTCAGCGCAGGAGTCAGCACCGACGTCACGCCGGTCGAAGATCACACCGGAGCGGGCTCAGGAGCTCTACACCGCCGTGCTGGAGCTGCTGCGCGAGAGTGGTTACGACTCCCTGACGATGGAGGGCGTCGCCTCGCGGACCCGGTGCGGGAAGTCCACGCTCTACCGCCAGTGGGGCTCCAAGCCCGAGCTGGTCGTCGCGGCACTGAACGGCACCCGGAGAACGCTGTTCTCGGACATCGACACCGGCAGCCTGAGCGGCGATCTGCACGGCGCGGCACAGGTGGTGGACGCCGCGTCCGGCAAGGACACCGCGCTGATGCACGCGCTCAGCCACGCCGCCCTCCAGAATCCCGACCTGCTCTGCGCGCTGCGCTCCACGCTGATCGCGCCGGCCATCGCCGCGATCGACGCGATGGTCGAGCGCGCCGTCGAGCGGGGTGAGATCGACGCCGAGAACCCCGCGGCCGACTACGTGGCCGCCCAGGTGATCGGCGCCATGCGCGCCCGGTCGCTCCTGGAGGGGCGCTATCCCGAAGACGGGTTCCTCGCACGCTTCATCGAGTGCGCCGTGCTTCCGGCACTCGGACTTCCCGCCGGCCCGCCCGCCTCCCCGCCCGCTTCCGGGGGAAGCGGGACCTGATGAACGTGGACCGTCGCCCCAGCGGATGACGGCGGTCCACCCGCGCGCCGCACCGTGGGGACGGGGTCGGCGCACACCCGGCCGGCCGGTGGTTTCCGAGGAGACCACCGGCCGGCCGCGTCATACCCGCCCCCCCTTCTCGTCCCCTTGACGATATCTCTCGGAACCCATTATCGTCGTCATGACGAGAAAGAAGGGGGTTCCGAGATGGCCGACATCACCCGGCGCTTCGGCTGGCGGCACCTGCGTTCCGCGCCCACCGCCCACATCCGCCACCACAGGCGCGGCAGGCTCACGCACGACGGCCCCGGCCTGAGCTTCTGGTACCGCTCGCTCTCGGCGGCGCTCTCCGAGGTCCCGGTCGACGACCGCGAGCTGGCGATGGCGTTCCACGCCCGTACGGCGGACTTCCAGGACGTCACCGTGCAGGCGACGGTCACCTACCGGATCAGCGACCCGGCCGAGGCCGCCGTACGGCTCGACTTCTCGGTGGACCCCGACACCGGGGTGTGGCGCGGTGCGCCCCTGGAGCAGATCGCCACCCTGCTCACCGAGACCGCGCAGCAGCACACCCTGGACGTGCTGGCCCGCACCCCGCTCGCCACCGCCCTCGTGGACGGGGTCGCTGCCGTTCGGGAGCGGGTCGCCTCCGGGCTCGCCGCCGAGCCACGGCTGCCCGCCACCGGCATCGACGTCGTCGCCGTACGCGTCGTCGCCATCCGCCCCGAGGCGGAGGTGGAGCGCGCCCTGCGCACCCCCGCGAGGGAGCAGATCCAGCAGGAGGCCGACCGGTCGGTGTACGAGCGGCGGGCGGTCGCGGTCGAGCGTGAGCGGACCATCGCGGAGAACGAGCTCGCCAGCAAGATCGAGCTCGCGCGCCGCGAGGAGCAGCTGGTCGACCAGCGCGGCACCAACGCCCGGCGGGAGGCCGAGGAGAAGTCGGCGGCCGACGGGGTGCGTACGGCCGCCGAGGCCGCCCGCACCGTGCGCCTGGCCCGTGCGGAGGCGGAGGCCGCCCGCGATGTCGGCGCGGCGCGCGCCGAGGCGCAGGCGGCCTGGCTGCGGGCGCACGCGGAGGCCGACCCGGGCACGCTACACGCCCTGGCGGCGACGCGGCTGGCCGAGAACCTGCCCCGGATCGACAGCCTCACCCTCTCCCCCGACGTCCTGACCGGCCTGCTCGCCAGGCTCGGCAGGCCGGAGCCGGAGGCGCGGGCGTGAGCCTGGCCCCGCGCGCTGTGCTGGTGCACCGTACGACGGAGTACGAGGAGCTGCTGGCCCGCCACGGGACGCACGGGCAGGCCGCGTTCGTGCTCGCGGGACGCGGCCGGTCGCTCGACGAGGTGGCCGAGCGCCACCGCCGCAACGAGCGGGCGCTCACCGAGGTGGCCGCCGCCGTGCCGCTGCGCTGGCGGCGCAGCCGGGTGGAGCGCGCGGACCTCGACCGCTTCCTGTTCGGGCCCGAGGACGTGGTCCTCGTGGTGGGGCAGGACGGCCTGGTCGCCAACACCGCGAAGTACCTGTCCGGTCAGCCGGTGGTGGGCATCGACACCGACCCGGGCCGCAACCCCGGGGTCCTCGTACGCCACCGGGCCCGGGACACGGCGGCGCTCTGCCGGGCCGCGGTGTCGGCCGGCGGGCGGGTGGACGCCCTCACGATGGCCGAGGCCGTCGCCGACGACACCCAGCGGCTCCTCGCCCTCAACGAGATCTACCTCGGGCCGCCGGGCCACCAGACCGCCCGCTACCGCATCGGCCCCGACGGCGCCCCGTCCGCCGGTGAGCCGCAGGCGTCCTCGGGCGTCCTGGTCGGCACCGGCACGGGATCCACCGGCTGGCTGCGCTCCCTCTGGCTGGAGCGCGGCAGCCCGCTCCGGCTGCCGGCGCCCTCCGATCCGCGACTGGTCTGGTTCGTGCGCGAGGCCTGGCCCTCACCGGCCACCGGCACCTCGATGACCGCCGGTGAGCTGGGGCGCGGGGAGACCCTCGGGCTCACCGCCGAGTCGGACCGGATGGTGGTGTTCGGCGACGGGATGGAGTCCGACGCACTGGAGCTGACATGGGGCCAGTCCATCCGGATCGGCATCGCGGACATCGCCCTCAACCTGGTGGTGTGAGCGCGTGTGAGGATGACCGGGTCCCCGGGCCCCGGGGCCCGTGACCGACCAGCCGGGAGCAGAGCATGACCACCGATTCCGTGAACGTCCCGCCCCGCAACGGCCGCCCGCCACTGGCCCAGGCGTCCCTCGGGGTCGGTGTCGTCGTGCAGGACGGGGAGGGCAGGATCCTGCTGGGCAGGCACCGCGGCGGCACCTGGGAGCTGCCCGGCGGCAAGGTCGACCCGACCCACGAGTCGGTCGCGGCGGCCGCCGCCCGTGAGCTGCGCGAGGAGACGGGCCTGCGGGTGCCCGTGGACGCCGTGACCGTCTTCGCGATGGTGCACGACGTGGTGGGCGGCATCAACCGGATCAGCATGGGCGCGTCGGTGAGGGTCGGGCCGGCGGTCGCCGAGGTCACCGAGCCGCATCTCATCAGCGCGTGGCGGTGGACCGTCCCGGAGGAGCTGCCCGGCCCGCTGTTCGATCCGTCGGCGCAGATCCTCGCCGTGTGGCGCCCGGATCTCGCCATCGAGCACCCCGCGGCCCATCATCTGCGGATCGCTGCGCCGCAGGGGTCAGCCACCGCCTAGAAGCATTAACCATTTGCCTAGGGCTCATAGGCAGAGTTAGCGTCGAAGACATGAGAGCCGTCAGTGAGCAGGACATCCGAGCGTCGTTCGTCAACTGTTCCAAGGGAGAGGCGAAGCGGCTGCCGCTCCCCCGCGACCTCGACGAGCGCCGCTGGGACGATCTGGACTTCCTGGGCTGGCGCGACCTCTCGGCTCCCGACCGGAGCTACCTCGTCACGGAGCTGCGCGGGGAGCTCATCGGCATCACGCTCCGTTTCCCGTCCCAGCAGCGGGGCTTCCTGCACCGCAGCATGTGCTCGGTCTGCCTGACCACGCACCCGGGCAGCGGTGTCTCCCTGATGACCGCGCGGAAGCGGGGGCAGGCGGGCCGGGACGGCAATTCGGTGGGCATCTACATCTGCACCGACCTCGACTGCTCGCTCTACGTACGCGGCAGGAAGACACCTGCCCCCGGCGGGCGCTTCGAGGAGTCGCTGACCGTCGAGCAGCAGGTCGAGCGGACGAGGGGGAAGCTCGCCGGCTTCCTGGACCTGCTCGCCGCCTGAACCGCCAGAAGTGCGGGGCGGCAGGGACGGACGTATGAATGAGGGACCATCCGCGCGATCGGAGTAGGCCCATGGACGACTATCCGCTCCTGAACCTCTTCCTGACCATGATGTACGTGTTCCTGTGGGTGCTGTGGTTCTTCCTGCTCTTCAAGGTGGTCACGGACATCTTCCAGGACCACTCGCTGAGCGGCTGGGCCAAGGCCGCATGGGTGATCTTCGTCATCGTGCTGCCCTACGTGGGCGTGCTCGTCTACCTCATCGCCCGCGGCAAGGGCATGGGGCGACGTGAGGCCAAGCAGGCGGAGGACCGCGAAGCCGCCTTCCGGCAGTACGTGAGGCAGGCGGCCCGCGACGAGGGGGACACCAAGCCCGGCGGCGACCACGTGTCCGACCTCGCCAAGCTGGCCGAACTCAAGGACAAGGGCCATCTCGACCAGGCGGAGTACGAGAAGGCCAAGCAGAAGCTGCTCGCCTGACCTGACCGGAACACACTCCCGCCCGGACGACCGCGTCCCGGGCGGGAGTTCCGCGCCCGGGCCCCGGCACCCGGGGCGGACCACCGCGCCGGACGCGGACCCCGCGACCCGTCAGCCCAGGCGGACCGGCGTGGGGGTCTCCCGCAGCGCCTCGATGACACTCTCGACATGCGCCCGTGCGGCGGCCTCCGCCGCGTCGGGGTCGCCCGCGACGACCGCGTCGATGATCGCCAGGTGCTGGGGCAGCGACTGCGCCGGACGGCCGGGACGCAGCGCGAGACGGAACTGGTAGCGCACCATCTGGCCGTTCATCCGCTCCAGCAGGGCCTGCGCGACCTTCTGGTCGCTGACCTCGCCGATGCACTCGTGGAGCCTGCGGTTGAGCACCGAGTAGGCGTCCGGGTCACCGTCCTCCACGGCCCTGTTCATCGCCGAGCCGATCCCCTTGAGCTCCTGGCGCACCTCGTCCGAGGCGTACTCCGCCGCCCGCCTGGCGCACAGACCCTCCAGCAGGGCCCGGCACTCGGTGATCTGGATCGCCTCCTCGACGGAGATCACCCTCACCCGCGCCCCGCGCCGCGGGACGAGCTCCACCAGCCCCTCGGCGGCCAGGTCCTGGAGCGCCTCCCGCACCGAGCTCCGGGTGGCCCGGAAGACCTCGGACAACTCCTGCTCGACCAGGCGCTGCCCGGGCACCATGTCGCCCGCCGCGAGCGCCTCCCGGATACCGCTGGAGACCGCGCTCCGGCCTGTCCGGCCGGTGACCTGATTCGCCGTCACCCCTCCGCCTTCCGTACGTCGTCGGGACATCGTCACCGCCGCGTGGATCTCACGCCGCGACATCAGCGATGATGCCCGAAACTTTCTCGTCAGGCATATTGTCAACAATTTCATCGACGGTTACGGTGGCGTGACAGCCGGCCGGGCGAGGCAGGCCGGAGCGCAGCCCTCCGGCCACGTACCCGCAGGCAGGACACTCAGGCACTTCGCAGAGGAACACGATGATCATCGACTGCCACGGCCACTACACAACGGCCCCGCCCGCGCTGGAGGCCTGGCGGAACCAGCAGATCTCGGCACTCGGGGACCCCGCCCGCTCCCCGCGCAGGGCCGACCTGAGGATCAGTGACGACGAGCTGCGCGAGAGCGTCGAGCCGAACCAGCTGCGGCTGATGGACGAGCGCGGCATCGACATGACGGTCTTCTCTCCCAGGGCGTCCTTCATGGCGCACCACGTGGGTGACTTCACCACCTCCGCGGAGTGGGCGGCCCTCTGCAACGAGCTGTGCTTCCGGGTCAGCCGGCTCTACCCGGACCGCTTCGTCCCCGCGGCCATGCTCCCTCAGTCCCCGGGCGTCGATCCGGCGACCTGCGTACCGGAACTCACGAGGTGCGTCGAGGAGTACGGCGCGGTCGCGCTGAACCTCAATCCGGACCCTTCCGGGGGGCACTGGACCGCCCCGCCCCTCACCGACCGCTCCTGGTATCCCCTGTACGAGAAGATGGCCGAGTACGACGTCCCGGCGATGATCCACGTCAGCACCAGCGTGAACCCCGCGTTCCACACCACGGGGGCGCACTATCTGAACGCCGACACCACCGCGTTCATGCAGCTCGTGCAGGGTGACCTGTTCCGGGACTTCCCCACGCTCCGGCTGGTCATCCCCCACGGCGGCGGTGCCGTCCCCTACCACTGGGGCAGGTTCCGCGGCCTGGCGATGGCGCTCGGGAAGCCGCCGCTGGAGGAGCACGTCCTGGGCAACGTCTTCTTCGACACCTGTGTGTACCACCAGCCCGGCTCGGACCTCCTCTTCGACGTCGTCCCCGCCCGGAACATCCTCTTCGCCTCGGAGATGATCGGCGCCGTCCGCGACATCGACCCCCGGACCGGCCATCACTTCGACGACACGCGCCGCTACACCGAGGCCGCCGGGCTGCCCCCGGAGGCGCTGGCCGACATCCAGGAGCACAACGCGCGCGCCGTGTACCCGCGCCTGGACGCCCTGCTGAAGCGTCAGGGCCGCTGAGCCCCCGAGGAACTCCCCGCGGAACGGGCACGCGCCCGGTCCTCCCTGCCCCCTTGTGCCTTTCGTGTCGTCAGGAGATTCGATGAGTGTGCCTGCCCCCAAGACCCCTGGCTGGCTGGACTGGTACCAGGATCCGTCCGTACCCGAGTTCCGGCTTCCGGCGGGCACCGTCGACGCCCACTGCCATGTGTTCGGGCCGCAGGCCGCGTTCCCGTTCGCCCCTGAGCGCAAGTACACGCCCTGCGACGCCGGGAAGGACCGGCTCGCCGCGCTGCACGAGCATCTGGGCGTCAGCCGCGCGGTCATCGTCCAGGCCACCTGTCACGGTGCGGACAACACCGCCATGACCGACGCGGTCCGCGCGGCCGGTGGCCGGGCGCGCGGCATCGCGACCGTCCGGCCGGACATCTCCGAGGCCGAACTGCGCGAGCTGCACACGGCGGGGGTGCGCGGGGTCCGGTTCAACTTCCTCCGCCGCCTGGTCGACACCTCCCCGAAGGAGGACCTGGCCACCATCGCCGCGAAGATCGCCCCGCTGGGCTGGCACATCGTGCTCTACTTCGAGAGCGCCGATCTCCCCGAGCTGGGCGACTTCTTCGGCTCCCTGCCCGCTCCCCTCGTGGTGGACCACATGGGCCGGCCGGATGTGACCCTGCCGGTCGACGGGCCGCAGTTCAGCCGCTTCCTCTCCTTCGTCGACTCCAACGACGTCTGGGTGAAGGTGAGCTGTCCCGAGCGCCTCAGCGTGACCGGCCCCGCAGCGCTCGACGGTGAGAAGCACGCCTACGCCGACGTCGTGCCGTTCGGCCGCCGCGTGATCGAGGAGTTCGGGGACCGGGTGCTGTGGGGCAGTGACTGGCCGCACCCCAACCTCACCGGCCACATGCCCGACGACGGGCTCCTGGTCGACCACGTGCCCCGGATCGCGGTCACCCCCGAGCAGCAGCACCGCCTCCTCGTCGCCAACCCGATGAGCCTGTACTGGCCCGGCGAAGGCGTCTGATCTCCCCCACCCCCGCACTCCGACAGGGACCGTCCCCCATGCAGCACGCCAATGCGGCGAACCGGCTGGACCGGCTGCCGATCTCCCGCTTCCACAAGACCACCCTGCTGGCCGTGGCCTTCGCGTACTTCTTCGAGTTCGCGGACATCAACAGCTTCGCGACGACCGCCCCCAAGCTGATCGACCTCTGGGGTGTGACGGTCGACCAGGTCGCCTATGTCACCTCGCTGTCGTTCGTCGGCATGTTCCTCGGCTCCGTCGTGGCGGGAGCCGTCGCCGACCGGTGGGGCCGCAAGAAGACCCTGCTCCGCACCACGCTCTTCTTCGGCTTCTTCTCGTTCGTCTCGGTCTTCGCGTGGGACGTGGTCTCGCTGGGCGTCTTCCGGGTGCTCACCTCGGCGGGCCTGTCGGCGATGACCGTCGTGGCGGTCATCTACGTCAACGAGATGTATCCGGCCGCCGTCCGCGGCAAGTACCAGGCGTACGCCATGGTCATCGGGATCTGCGGTACGCCGGCCACCAACCTGATCGCCAGTCTCGTCGTCCCGCTCAGCGACTGGTCCTGGCGGCTGGTCTACCTGTGGGGAGCGCTCGGCATCCTCCTGGTGCTCTTCTCCAAGCACCTCAAGGAGTCACCCCGCTGGCACGAGAGCAGGGGCGACCACGCCGCGGCCGACGCGGTCCTGCGCGAGATCGAGGCCGTGGTGAGCGCGGAGAAGGGGCCTCTGGCCGTACCGGCGGAGCCTGTCGAGGAGCCCCCGGCGGTCAAGGCGCCGCTGCGTCTGCTGCTGAAGAAGAGGTACCTCGCGCCGACGCTCCTGCTCACCGTCCTGTGGGTGACCCAGACCATCGGCTTCTTCGGCTACTCCAGCTGGGCGCCCACTCTCCTCTCCAAGGAGGGCTTCAGCGTCGAGAAGTCCGTCTTCTACGTCGCTCTCACCACGGTCGGCGCGCCCCTCGGCTCCTATCTCGCCTCCCTGGTCACCGACCGGTTCGAGCGCAAGTGGTGTCTCGTCGGCTTCGGCACGGTCATCGCGGTGTGCGGGCTGCTGTACGGGCTGACCTTCGACCCGATCCTGATCGTGATCTTCGGCTTCCTGGTGAACCTCTTCGAGCGCGGCTACACCGCCCTCGCGTACGCCTACTCCCCCGAGCTCTTCGACACCCGGAGCCGCTCCCTGGGGACGGGCATCACCTACGGGATCGGCCGGCTGTCGAACGCCGCGGGTCCACTGATCATCGCGGCGCTCTACAACCGCACCGGCTACCAGAGCGTCTTCTACTTCATCGCCGGCGTCTGGATGGTGGGCGCCGTGGCCCTCGCGGTGTTCGGCCCCCGGACCCGGCCCTCGCGGCCGGCCGTACGGGAGCCGAGGACCGTCCCGTCCGCTACCTGAGCGGCCGGCTCCTGGGCACCACGACGGGCGAGGCGTCGCCCGGGGCGCGGAGTATGTCCGCGTCCAGCCCGTACAGCTCCTTCACCAGCGCCTCGTCGACCGTCGCGGCCGGCTCGCCCCGGGCGACGACCCGCCCGTCCTTCATGGCCACGAGGAGGTCGGCGTAGCGGGCGGCCGCCGCCAGGTCGTGCTGCACCATGACGACGGTGCGGCCGGCG
Organism: Streptomyces sp. NPDC102451; assembly: GCF_044765485.1. Taxonomy (NCBI): domain Bacteria; kingdom Bacillati; phylum Actinomycetota; class Actinomycetes; order Kitasatosporales; family Streptomycetaceae; genus Streptomyces; species Streptomyces sp. NPDC102451. Next base: position 83,342 of record NZ_JBIWKD010000013.1, read on the forward strand.
GCGGCCACCTCCCTGACCAGCTCCAGGACTTCCACGGCGTGGCCGAGGTCGAGGGCGCTGGTGGGTTCGTCGAGCAGGATGACCGGGGTGTGCTGGGCGAGGACCATCGCGAGCCAGCAGCGCTGGCGCTGGCCGCCGGAGAGCCTGTCCAGGCGCTCGGCGGCCAGTCCGGTCGTTCCGGTGGCCTCCAGTGCGTCGCGTACGGCGTTCTCGTCCTCCTTCGACCACTGGCGCAGCAGGCCCTGCTGGGGGTGACGGCCGTAGCGGACGAGGCCGGCCACGGTGACGGCCTCGGGCGCGCGCGGCGACTGGGGCAGCAGCGCGACGCGGTGGGCGGCCCGGCGCCGGGTGAGCTCCCAGATGTCCTCGCCGCCCACCCGGACGGTTCCCGACTCGGGGCGGTGCAGGCGCGCGACGGTGCGCAGCAGGGTGGACTTCCCGCAGCCGTTGGGGCCGACGATCGCGACGACCTGTCCGGCGGGGACGCTGAGGTCGACGTTCTCGACGACGGGCCGGCCGGGGTATCCGGCGTGGAGCGCGGTGACTTCGAGACCGGGGGCGGTCTCGGGGGGTGCTTCGGTCATGGTGCTGGTCATGCCTTTCCGGTGGCACGGTCCGGGCGGAACAGGACCCAGAGCAGGAAGGGGCCGCCGAGGACGCTGGTGACGACGCCGACGGGCAGTTCGACGGGGGCGGCGACCCGCCCCAGGGCGTCGGCCGCGGCGATCAGGGCTGCGCCGGTGAGCGCGGAGCCGGTGATCGGGACCCGGGTGGGTCCGGCCAGTCGCTGGGCCAGGATCGGGGCGGCGAGCGCGACGAAGGCGATGGGGCCGCCGACGCCGACGGCCGTGCCCGCGAGGGCGACGGCGAGGGCCAGCGCGCCCGCGCGCAGTCTGCGCAGGTCGACGCCGAGCGAAGCCGCCACGTCGTCGTCGAAGCGCAGCAGCTGGAGCCGGTGGCCGACGGCCAGGGCGAGCGGGACGAGGAGGAGCAGGACGAGCGCCAGCGGCGTACCGACGCCCCAGTCCCGGCCGTTGAGGCTGCCCACGGCCCAGAGGAAGACGCCGCCCGCCGTGTTGTCGTTCTCCCGGGACATGATCAGGTCGCTCACCGCGCCCAGGAACGTGGAGACCCCGATGCCGGTCACGAGCACGCGGTAGCCGGCGCTTCCGGCTCCGCCCGCGCACAGGACGACGATCGCGGCGGCCGCGACGGCGCCGATCGGGCCGAGCCACCAGTTCCCCACCATGCCGGTGGTGGAGCCCGCCGCGGCGGCCACGACGGCCGCGGTGGCACCGTCGTTGACGCCGACCAGGTCGGGGGTGGCGAGACGGTTGCCCGCCAGCGTCTGGGTGAGGCAGCCGGCGATGCCGAGCGCGGCACCGACGAGGAGCCCGGCGAAGATGCGGGGCAGCCTGAAGTCCCGCACGATCATCACGGTGCCCGGGTCGCCGGTGCCGAGGAGTCCGGAGAGGGTTTCCGACAGGCTCATCCCGGTCGAACTCGCCATCACCGCGAGGGCGATGAGGACGGCCACGACCGGCAGGAGCACCGCGGCGGCGAGGGCGCTGCGGCGCGGGAGGAGCCATGAGTACGCGCCCCTGCGGAGCACGGTGCTGTCGGGGGGTGTCACCTCGGCGGCACGGGCGCTGTCGGGGGGTGTCACGTCTGCGGCACCGGCGCGCGGGGTCGTCGCCCCGGCAGGTTTCAGGTCGGTCATGCCCCGGCCCCCGCGGTGGACAGGCGGGAGGAGCGGGCGATCCAGACGAGCATCGGACCGCCGACGAAGGCGAGCAGCACGCTGACCGGTGTCTCCCAGGGGCGGATGACGACCCGGGCGAGGATGTCGGCCAGGAGCATGATGTCGGCCGCGATGAGGGCGGACAGGACGAGTTGGGCCGTCATGCGGGGCCCGGTCAGCGCCCTCGCGGCGTACGGGGCCAGCAGGCCGAGGAAGGCGATGGGCCCCGCCACGGCCACCGCGCAGCCGGCGAGGAGCGATACCGCTCCGGCGACGACGAGCCGGATGCGGCCGGGGTGGTGGCCGAGCGAGCGGGCGCCGTCGTCCCCGAGGCCGAGGGCCGACAGCGGGCGTGCACAGGCCAGCGCGGTGAGGAGGCCGAGGGCCACCAGCGGCAGCAGGGGGACGAGATCGGAGACCTCGACCCCGGCGAGCGAGCCGATCGTCCAGTACCGGTAGGTGTCGAAGGTCGACTGCGTGCCGAGCAGGACGTAGGAGGTGCAGCCGTGGAAGGTGGCGCCCAGTGCGGATCCGGCCAGGACCAGGCGCAGGGGTGAGCCCGCGGTCCGTCCCGATCCGGCGAAGAGCAGGACGACGGCGCTGGCGGCCATGCCGCCCACGAGCGCCCACACGAGCAGGGCGCCCGGGGAGCCGGCGCCGAAGAACGTGAGCCCGACGACAACGGCGAAGGCGGCGCCGGAGTTGACGCCCAGCAGACCGGTTTCGGCCAGTGGATTGCGGGTGGCGGCCTGGAGCAGACAGCCCGCCGCACCGAGGCAGGTACCCACCAGGAGCGCGGCGAGCGTGCGCGGGAGGCGTACGTCCATGACGGCCAGTCGGATCTGGGCGTCGGCCCTGGCGGCGGGGTCGCCGAGGAGGAAGTCCCAGGCGCGCCCGACGGGGCTTTCACCGGTGCCGATGACGAGGGAGAGCAGCACAAGGGCCATGAGAAGTAGCAGAAGTCCCGCCGCGATCCAGGGGGTTGAGTGGTCCCGGGGCGGGGGAGTTTCGGAGGGGCGGGATCCGGCTGATCTTGGCCGACCCCCTTGCGCTATCGACATAAGGTTAGCCTAACCTAAATGCACTCGTCCGGTTCTGGCGGGTCATGGGCAGACCTATGCCCTGAAGTGGCGCGATGTGTACCGCTTCTCTCCGATTCAGGTTCGGAGGGCGCCCAGCCGGAACTGGATTCGTCTGAACGCAAACGGAGATCCAAGGCCATGGCGCCGTATTCGTCCCCCTCGTCCCGCGGAATCGCACGTCCTGTCGTGTCGGCAACCCTGTTCACGCTCTGCGCGCTCACCCTGAGCGCCTGCGGATCCGAGGACAAAGCCGACGCCGCCGGCTCGGGGGCCGCGGCGACGACCCAGGTCACGGACGCGACCGGGACGAAGGTGAAGATACCGGCCGCCCCCGAACGCGTCGTCGCCCTCAGCGAGATGGACCTGGACGCGTCCCTCGCCCTGGGCGTCGAGCCGGTGGGGCTGACCGCCGGCCGCGGCCAGAAGGGTGCTCCCCAGTACCTGGCGGACCAGGCGAAGAGCATCCCCGTGGTGGGCGCCGTCACCGGCCCGGACATCGAGAAGGTCGTCCAGGCGAAGCCGGATGTCATCCTCGCCGGGCAGCTCGCCGACGAGCAGGTGCTCGCGCAGCTCCGGAAGATCGCGCCCACGGTCGTCACCATCGACGGCACCAAGGACTGGAAGAAGGCCCTCCAGCTGACCGGCACGACACTCGGAAAGTCCAACGAGGCCGAGAAGTTCCTCGCCGACTACGAGACGAAGGCCGCGGCGCTCAAGACCGACCTCGGCACGCAGGCCGGCGCGAGCGTGTCGGTCGCCCGCTACTCGGCCAAGGGCACCGCGGTCATGCAGCAGGGCGTCTTCATCAGCGACGTCCTGAAGGACCTCGGCTTCGCGCGCCCGGGCATCCAGAACGACAAGGGCGAGGGCCACTCGACGCCGCTCAGCGAGGAGAACCTCAAGGAGATCGACGGCGACTGGCTGTTCATCGGCTCCCTGGACGCCGGCAGCGACGCCGACCTCCTCGCCGAACTGGCGAAGAAGCCCGCCTACCAGCAGCTGGGCGCCGTGCGCGACAAGCACGCGACCGTCATCGACGGCACCAAGTGGACCAGCCTCGGTGGTGCGCAGGCCGCCGTCTCGGTGCTCGACGACATCCGGAAGGCGATGGTCAAGTGAGCGCCGACCAGGAACTCACCGGCCGCCTCGCCCTCGTGACGGGCGCGGGACGCGGCATAGGCGAAGCGGTCGTGCACGCCCTCGCCGGCCGTGGCGCCCGCGTCCTCGCCACCGACCTGGCCCCGGAGGGCATCGACGGCCTGGAGAAGACGTACGAAGGCCTGGTGACCGCGCGCACGCTCGACGTCACGGACCCGACGGCCGTCGAGAACCTCGTCGCCGGGACGGAGCGCACGCTCGGTCCGCTGGACATCGCGGTCAACGTGGCCGGAATCCTCCGTGTCTCGTCGGTCGCCGACCTGTCGGACGAGGAGTGGGCGGCCACGTTCGCCGTCAACACCGACGGCGTGTTCCATGTGTCGCGCTCGGTCTCCCGCCGGATGGCCGAGCGGGGTTCGGGAAGCATCGTCACGGTGGCCTCCAACGCCGCGGGCATCCCCCGTACGGAGATGGCGGCGTACGCGGCCTCCAAGGCGGCGGCCGTGATGTTCACCAAGTGTCTCGGCCTCGAAGTGGCGGCCCGGGGGGTGCGGTGCAACACCGTCTCCCCCGGCTCGACCCTGACCGACATGCAGCGCGGCATGTGGACGGCGGGGGACGAGGACGCCGCGGCCCGCCGCGTCATCGAGGGGGACCCGGCCACGTACCGCACCGGCATCCCGCTCGGGCGGATAGCCGACCCCTCCGACATAGCCGACGCCGTCGCCTTCCTGGTGTCCGACCGCGCCCGGCACATCACCATGCACGACCTGTACGTCGACGGCGGTGCCACCCTGCGGGCCTGAGCCCGCGCCGCCACGTCATCCTGCCGACGCTCGAGCCTTCCCCACTGGAGACCACCCATGTCTGCATCTCTGCGCGTCCCTGCCGCTCCGCCCCCGCTCGACTCCCCCGGCGCGGCGACCGCCCTGCTGGAGGCCTACCGGCCCGGCACGGACCGCTTCCTCGCGACACCCGCCCACACCCTGCTCGGCTCCGGCACCTCGGCGCTGGTGCCGCACGACGCACGGCCCCTGCCCGTGCGGGTGCAGGAGACCCTGGACGCCGCCCGGAGTGCGGGTGTCCCCGCCCCGGTTGTCGTGGGCTCCGTACCCTTCGCTCCCGGCGCTGCGGCGGCACTCGCCGTCCCGGAGACCGTCCGCTGGGCGACCGCCCTGCGGACGGACCCGCTGATCGCGCTGCACGGTCCCGACGCCGGTGAGGGCGACGAGTGGCGGATACGCGAGGTGCCGGCCGCCCAGGAGTACTCGGCGGCGGTCGCCGCCGCCGTGGAGCGGATGCGGGCCGGTGAGTTCGACAAGGTCGTCCTCGCCCGCACCCTGGAACTGACCTCGGCGCGTGACCTCGATCTGCCCGCCATGCTGAGCCGGCTGGCCCGGCGCGACCCGGGCGGTTACACCTTTGCCGTTCCCAGCGGCCCCGGCCGTACGCTCGTGGGTGCGAGCCCCGAGCTCCTCGTGGCCCGCCGGGGCAACGGTCTCGTCGCCAACCCGCTGGCCGGATCCGCGCAGCGCAGCAGCGATCTGGCGGAGGACGTCCGCAGGGCGGCCGCGCTGCTGGACTCGCCGAAGGACCTGCACGAGCACGCGGTCGTGGTCGACGCCATCCGTGAGGCCCTCGCACCGTTCTGCGTGCGCCTGGACGTGCCCGAACGCCCCACCCTCGTACGGACCGCCGCCATGTGGCACCTGTCGACGACCCTGACCGGGGAGCTGCGCGACCCGTCGTCCACCGCTCTGGACCTGGCGTCGGCCCTGCACCCCACCCCCGCGGTCTGCGGCACGCCGACCGATGTGGCCCGTCAGGTCATCGCGGACTCCGAGCCCTTCGACCGCGGCGCGTACACCGGCATGGTCGGCTGGCAGAACGCGGACGGCGACGGCGACTGGGTGGTGACCATCCGCTGCGCCGAGGCCGAGGGCCGCACCCTGCGGCTGTTCGCCGGCGCGGGCGTGGTGGCGGAGTCCTCACCGGCCGCCGAGACGGCGGAGACCGCTGCCAAGTTCCGTACCTTCCTGAGCGCCGTGGGAGCCGCCCTGTGAACACTTTCCAGGCAGCCGACGCGCCCACCTGGCCCGAGGAGTTCGCCGAGCGCTACCGCGCGGCGGGCCACTGGCGCGGCGAGACGTTCGGCGGGGTGCTCCGCGAGCGCGCCGCCGCGCACCCCGACCGCGTCGCGGTCGTCGACCCCGCCCCCGAACGCCGCACGTGGACGTACGGGGAGCTGGACGAGCGGGCCTCCCGGCTGGCCGCCGGCTTCGCGGCGCGCGGCATCTCGCCCGGCGACCGGGTCGTCGTACAGCTCCCGAACACCGCCGAGTTCATCGAGGTCGTCTTCGCGCTCTTCCGGATCGGCGCGCTGCCCGTCTACGCGCTCCCGGCGCACCGGGAGACGGAGATCGAGTACTTCTGCTCGTTCACCGAGGCCGTCGCCTATGTGGTGCCCGACCGGCACGCCGGCTTCGACCACCTCGCGCTCGCGACGAAGGTCAAGGAGCGTACGCCGAGCCTGAAGCACGTCTTCGTCGTCGGTGCGCCTGGTGAGCACACCGCCCTGTCCGAGGTGCCGTGCGCGCCCACCGGGGCCGGGTACGAGCCGGAGCCGCACGATCTGGCGTTCCTCCAGCTGTCGGGCGGCACCACGGGGGTCCCCAAGCTCATCCCGCGTACGCACGACGACTACATCTACTCGCTGCGCGGGTCCAACGAGATCTGCGGCGTCGACGGCGACACCCGCTTCCTCGTCGTGCTGCCCGCCGCGCACAACTTCCCGATGAGCTCCCCGGGCTGGCTCGGAACCCTGTACGCCGGGGGCACCGTGGTCCTGTGCCCCAGCCCCGACCCGGCGACGGCGTTCCCGCTCGTGGAACGCGAACGCGTCACGATGACCGGGATGGTGCCGCCCCTCGCGCTGGTGTGGACGGAGGCGGGGCAGAGCACCGGGCACGATCTGTCGAGCCTGGAGCTGATCCTCGTCGGGGGCGCCAAGTACAGCGAGGCGGCGGCCCGACGGCTGGAGCCCGCGCTGGGCTGCCGGCTCATGCAGGTCTTCGGCATGGCCGAGGGTCTCGTCAACTACACCCGCCTGGACGACGACCACGAGACCGTGGTCACCACACAGGGTCTGCCGATCTCCGAGGACGACGAGATCCGTGTCGTCGACGACGCGGACGAGGACGTGCCCGAGGGGGGCTTCGGGCACCTGCTGACCCGTGGTCCGTACACGATCCGGGGCTACTGGCGGGCGCCCGAGCACAACCGGAAGTCGTTCACCGAGGACGGCTTCTACCGAACCGGCGACATCGTGCGCCGCACCCCGACGGGCCACCTGGTCGTCGAGGGCCGTGCCAAGGACCAGATCAACCGGGGCGGTGAGAAGGTCGCCCCGGAGGAGATCGAGAACATCATCCTCGGCCATCCGTCGGTGCACGACGTGTCCGTCGTGGGGGTGGCCGACGCCTACCTGGGGGAACGCTCCCTGGCCTACGTCATCCTGCGCGACGGCGCCGAGCCGCTGAAGCCGGCCGCGATCAAACGCCTCGTGCGTGAGCGCGGTGTCGCCGCGTACAAGGTCCCCGACCTCGTCGAGTTCGTCGAGGCGTTCCCGCAGACCGGAATCGGCAAGGTCAGCAAGAAAGGGCTGCGCTCCGACGCGGTCCCCGGCCCCGCCGCCGAACCTGCCCCCCAGCACTGAGATCAGCACCGAGTTCCGCCCAGAGCGGCACCGAAAGGTTCCACCCCATGGCTCTTCCCGCCATCGCTTCCTACGCACTGCCGACCGAAGCCGAACTGCCCGCGAACCGCGTGGACTGGACCGTCGACCCCGCGCGGGCCGTGCTCCTGGTCCACGACCTGCAGAACCACTTCCTCGGCGCCTTCCCGCCCGGTGAGCAGCCGCTCACCGGCATGCTCGACAACACGGCCCGGGTCATCGAGGAGTACCGCAGCCTCGGTGTGCCCGTCGTGTACTCGGTGCAGCGCGGTGGCCAGACCGCGGAGGAACGCGGTCTCCAGCTCGACTTCTGGGGCCCCGGCGCCGCCGACGACCCCGAGGCGCTGGCGATACCCGACGCCGTCGCGCCCGCTGACGGCGACACCGTCCTGACCAAGTGGAAGTACAGCGCGTTCGTACGCACCGAACTCGACGCCCTGCTGCGGGAGTCCGGACGCGACCAGCTGGTGATCACCGGTGTGTACGCGCACATCGGGGTGCTCATGAGCGCCTGCGACGCGTGGATGCGCGACGTCCAGGCCTTCGTGGTCGCCGACGCCGTGGCGGACTTCTCGCGCGAGGACCACGACATGGCCCTGCGCTGGGCCGCGGGCCGCTGCGCGGTCGTCACCTCGACCGACGCGCTCCTGAAGGGGGTGTGAACACCGTGACGCTCACCCTTGAACTGATCCGTCACGATGTCGCCGACGCCCTCGGTGAGGACCCCGCGGACATCCCCCTCGACGAGAACCTCCTGGACTACGGCCTGGACTCGGTGCGCATCATGTCTCTGCTGGGGCGCTGGCGCCGGGACCACGGTGTCGAGGCGGACTTCGCGGACTTGGCCGAGCAGCCCGCCATCGATGTCTGGGCGCCGCTGCTGGAGGCCTCATGACCGTCCTGCTCACCGGTTCCGACGGGCCGGGACCGGCCCCCGGCCCGGTTGCCCCGCCCGCCCTGCTGCCGCTGACGGCCGCCCAGTCGGGCATGTGGTTCGCCCAGTCCCTGGACCCGCTCAGCCCGGCGCAGAACACGGCGGAGTGCCTGGAGATCGACGGACCGCTCGACCCGGAGGTGTTCGCGGCGGCTCTGCGCCGGGTGACCGCCGAGGCCGACGCCCTGCGCGTGACCGTCGAGGACTCCCCGGACGGCCCGCGCCAGCGCGTCCGCCCCTCGGTCCCGCTGCCCCTCACCACGCACGACCTGCGGGACGTGCCGCACCCCGGCCGGCAGGCCGAGGAGTGGATGCGCGCGGACCTGGCCGAGCCCTTCGACCTGTCGACGGGGCCGCTGTTCCGGCACGCCCTGTTCCGTGTCGGCGAGGAGCGGTGGCTGTGGTACCAGCGCATCCACCACCTGGTCATGGACGGCTTCGGCTACTCGCTCCTCGTACGCCGTACAGCCGAGGTCTACACGGCGCTGGCCCGGGGCGAGGAGCCCGGGGCCCGGGCGTTCGGGGCACTCGCCGAGCTCGTCGCGGAGGACGAGGCGTACCGGTCGTCGGAGGCCTTCAGCGCCGACCGCGCCCACTGGACCGAGGCGTTCGCCGACCGCCCGGAGGTGCCCCGGCTGGCGGGCCGCGGGGCGCTGCCCTCTCGGACGTTCCTCCGCCGCACGGCCCACCTGGGCCCGGAGGCCACCGAGGGTGTGCGGGACCTGGCCGACCGGCTCCGCGCCTCGTGGCCTGACGTCCTGATCGCCGCCCAGGCGCTGTACACCGCGCGGGCGACCGGCCGTCAGGAGGTCGTGCTCGGGCTGCCGATGATGGGCCGTATGGGGTCCGTCTCACTGCGGGTGCCGGGCATGGTGATGAACGTGCTTCCGCTGCGGCTGGACGTCTCCCCCGACGCCACCTTCGCCCAGCTGGTGCGCCAGGTGGTGCTCCGCATCCGCGAGGTCCGCCGCCACCAGCGGTTCCGTTACGAGGACATCCGCCGGGAGCTGCGGCTCCTCGGGGAGAACCGCGGGCTGGTCGGCCCCCTCGTCAACGTCATGCCCTTCGACTACGACGTGGACTTCGCGGGCGCCCCAGCGCGGGCCCGTAACCTGTCCGCGGGACCGGTCGACGACCTGACGCTGAACATCTACGACCGCTCCGACGGCCGTGGTCTGCGCATCGACCACGACGGCAACCCCGCGCTGTACGGCGACGAGGAGCTGGCCGCCCACCAGGCGCGCTTCCTGCATCTGGTGGAGCGGCTGAGCCGGGCCGATCCGCATGTGCCGACGGCCGCGCACGGCATCGCCACGGAGGACGAACTCGAGCTGGTCGTCCGTACGTTCAACGACACCGCCCGGGCGCTGCCGCCCACGACGCTGATCGGCCCGATCGAATCGCGTGCCGCACGCACCCCGGACGCGACGGCTCTGGTGTTCGGTGACATCTCGCTCACCTACGAGGAGCTGAACACCCGCGCCAACCGGCTGGCCCGGCACCTGCGGACGCTGGGCGCCCGGCCGGGCGCGGTGGTGGCGGTGTCGGTGCCGCGCTCGGTGGAGCTCGTGGTGTCCCTGCTCGCCGTGCTGAAGGCGGGGGCCGCGTATCTGCCGCTCGACCCGGACTACCCGGAGCAGCGGCTCGCGTACATGCTGCGGGACGCGGCGCCGGTGTGCGCGGTGACCGACCGGGCAGGGCGGCTCCCCGAGGACACCGGGACACCGCTGGTCGTCCTGGACGGCCTCGACGTCTCGGAGTACCTCTGGGTCAACCCGTCACGGCCCCTCACCCCCGCCCATCCGGCGTACGTCATCTACACCTCGGGCTCGACGGGCCGCCCCAAGGGCGTCGTCGTCTCGCACGCGGCGATCGACAACCGGCTGCGCTGGATGCAGGGTGCCTACGGGCTGACGGCGGACGACCGGGTGCTCCAGAAGACACCGTCGTCGTTCGACGTGTCGGTGTGGGAGTTCTTCTGGCCGCTGCGCCAGGGCGCGGCACTGGTGCTCGCCGAACCGGGCGGTCACAAGGACCCGGCCTATCTGGCCCGGCTGATCCGTGAACAGTCCGTCACCACCTGCCACTTCGTGCCGTCGATGCTCCAGGTCTTCCTCGCGGAGGCGGACGCCGAGGCGTGCGGGAGCCTCACGAGGGTCTTCTGCAGCGGCGAGGCCCTGCCCCGCGAGACCGCGAACGCGTTCGGGCGCGAGCTGCCCGGCGTGGAGCTGCACAATCTGTACGGCCCCACGGAGGCGGCGGTCGACGTCACCTTCCACGCGTGCGCCGCGGACGCCACCGGTCCGGTGCCGATCGGCCGGCCCGTCTGGAACACCCGCCTGTACGTGCTCGACGCGGCGCTGCAGCCCTGCCCGCCGGGGGTGCCCGGCGAGCTCTACCTGGCGGGGCGTCAGCTCGCCGCCGGGTATCTGAACCGCCCGGAGCTGACCGCGTCCCGCTTCGTCGCCGACCCCCTCGGCCGGCCGGCGGAGCGCATGTACCGCACCGGCGACCTGGCGCACTGGACGGCGCAGGGCGAGGTCGTCTACCTGGGCCGCACGGACGACCAGGTCAAGCTGCGCGGGCAGCGCATCGAACTCGGCGAGATCGAGACGGCGATGGCCGCCCGGGAAGGGGTGGACGCCGCCTGCGCCCTCGTACGCGAGGACCGTCCCGGCGAGCAGCAGTTGGTCGGCTACGTCACCGGGGGCGCCGACCCGGTGGCCGTACGCGCCTCGCTGGCGCGGGAGCTGCCGGAGCACATGGTCCCGGCGGCGGTGGTGGCGCTGGACGCCTTCCCGCTGAGCCCCAACGGCAAGCTGGACCGGCGTGCCCTGCCCGCCCCGGTGTTCGGCGGCGGCACGGGGGCGCGGCGCCCGTCGGACGCCCGGGAGGAGGCGCTGACCAGGCTCTTCGCAAAGGTGCTGGACGTCGAACGGGTGGGCCCTGACGACGCGTTCTTCGACCTGGGCGGCACGTCGCTGCTCGCCGTGCGGCTCGTGGCGCGCGTACGGGAGGAGTTCGGCGCCGAGCTGACCATCGGCTCGCTGTTCGAGTCCCCGACCCCGGCCGCGCTCGCCGCACGGCTCGGTTCCACGGGACCGGCGTCCGAGGACGCGCTGGACGTCGTGCTGCGGCTGCGCGGCGGGGACGGGCGTCCACCGCTGTTCGCCATCCATCCGGCCGGCGGGATCGCGTGGTGCTACGCCGGACTGTCGGCGCGCCTCGGCCCGGAGCAGCCGGTGTACGGCATCCAGGCCCGCGGGCTGGCCGGGGACGAGCCGCTGCCGCGCACCCTGCAGGAGGAGGCGGCCGACTACCTCCAGCACATCCGGGCGATCCAGGAGCACGGCCCCTACCGGCTGCTGGGCTGGTCCGTCGGCGGGGTGCTGGCGCACACCGTGGCCGTGCTGCTCCAGGAGGCGGGCGAGGAGGTCGAACTGCTCGCGCTGCTCGACGCGTTCCCGGCCGAGCAGTGGCGGGAACGCGCGGCGCCCGAGGAGGGCGACGCACTGACCGCCGTACTGCGGATGGCGGGCTTCGAGCGCACCCACGAGCAGGACCGTGAGGACGTGCTGGCGACGCTGCGCCGTGCGGGCAGCCCGCTCGCGGGGCTCAGCGACCGCGCGCTGTCGAAGATCGTCGACATCGTGCCGAACCACGCGCGGATGATGCGCGAGCACGAGCACCGGGGTTACGACGGCGACCTGCTGTTCTTCACGGCCGCCGCCCCGCGCCCGGAGGACTGGCTCACCCGTGAGGCGTGGCGGGCGCATGTGACGGGGTCCATCGACAACCACGACCTCGACTGCACCCACCCGCAGTTGATGCGGGACCGCCACCTCGACGACATCGCGGCCGTCCTGGCGGCCCGTCTGAAGGAGTTGGACGCATGAGCGCGACGAGCGGCCCGTTCGATCCGGGCCCGGAGGACCGTGCCACGCACCTGGTGCTGGAGAACGCCGCGGGTCAGCTGTCCCTCTGGCCGGTCTGGCGGGAGGTGCCGGAGGGGTGGTCCGTCCGGTTCGGCCCGGCCCCGCACGAGGCGTGCACCGCTGCGCCGGCGCCGGCCGCCCGCCGCACGCCGTGAGGTACGGGGGCGCGATCAGCTCCCGTGGCCGGTGAGCCGGCAGCCCTGAGGGCCGGTGAACGTGAACACCGGTCCGAACGGGCTGTCCTGCAACAGCGTGACGTCCTCCGTTCCCGCCGCCGCGAGCTGCTCACGCAGCAGGACGACGTCCGTGACGTGGACGGCGTCACGTCGATGATCCACGGCTTTCTGCTCGGCGTTTCGACGCAGGTGTGCGACGGGACCTCAGCCGGGCATCTGCACGCCGCGGCCGACGGCGTGCTCGCGGACTGGGACGCGCGGGGACGCTGACGGAGCGGCGGGGCCCAGCAGGTCCACGAGGCCGTCGGCCAGCTCGGTGCGCCACCACAGGTAGTCGTGGCCGCCGTTGAACTCCCGGTAGGAGGCGTCGTCGTAGCCCGCCCGCTCCAGGACCTCGCGCAGGCGCCTGGCGGCGGGCAGGGCGACCCACTCCTGCTCGCCGAAGGAGAGCCGGAAGCGGACCGGCAGGCGCGGCGACCGCGCGATCCGGTCGGTGAGCCACTGTGCCCGCAGCCCGTCGGGCCACCAGAACGAGCCGGACTGCGCGAGGACGTTGCCGAAGCGGCCGGGCGCGGACATCGCCGCGTGGGCGGCGGAGAGGCCGCCCAGGCTCTGCCCGGCGACGACCGTACGGGCGGGGTCGTCCGTGACCGGGAGGCGGGCCGCCGCCCAGGGCAGCAGTTCGTCGGCGAGGAAGGCGGCGAACTCCGGACGGCAGGTCAGCTCGGACCATCGGGTGTCCGCGTCCACGGAGTCCGGGAGCAGCGCGACGAGCGGCGGGATGCGGCCGTCGGCGATCAGGTTGTCCAGCAGGTGCGCGAGCCCGAGGTGCGGCTGCCAGTGCTCACCGTCGAGGAGGACGAGCACGGGCAGCTCGCCCGGATGCCCCTGGCCCAGGGGCGGTTCGTACAGCCAGACGCGGCGGGTGCCGCAGCCCAGTTTCCCGGCCGGTACCTCGTGGGCGGCTACCCGGCCGCGGGCGACGTCCGGCCTCGGCTGCCAGTCCTGCCCGCCGGGGGCGGCCGGGAGCTCGGCGTAGGACACCGGGCCGCCGTCCCAGCGGCGCGGCAGCGTACGGCCGTTGAGCGGGTCGTGCCGGCGCTGTCGGCGCAGCCACTGCCAGTAGCCGGCGGTGCCGGGCTCGGGGCCGTCACCCTCGTCCACGTAGAAGTCGTAGGTGCCGCGCCAGTCGTGACGAAGGCGCAGCGACCAGTGCCAGACATCGGTGCCGGGCACCCGCTCCATCAGGTTGCCCTCGGGCGCACGAGGGTCGCCGAGTTTGTTGGGGAGCACCTGCACGGCGCGGGTGGCGGGGGTGCCGCGCCACAGGAACGTCACCGCCCGGTGATCGGCGCCGCCCTGCGGGTCCGGGGAGACGAGAGGCGTGCCGCTGCCGCGCACGGCAGCCCAGAACTCCTCGGTCTCCCCCGGCCCGGGAAGCCCGCATCCGGGCTCCCGGAGCCGCGGCACTTCGTCCGGGCGCACGGTCCGCGGAGGCCGGCGCGGGGAGTCTTGCGGCGGCACTGACGTGATCACGAGAGGGACTCCGAATGCTGAGGAATGGCAACTTAGGGTCACCTTACCTCTCAAGCCCCACAGGGGCATCAGCGGCACTGAGGCTAGGCTAACCTAAGTTAGCTTGGGAGCTCTTGTCGGCCGATTCACCAGGCCGCCCTCCCGAACTCCCTTCTCTTCCACCCCTCTTCGCCGCCCGCCAGGAGCAGCTCACCATGAACCCCGCCAGACCCTCTCGCACCACCACCTCCACGGCCGCCCTCGCCCGGCCCCGGCTGGGCCGGATGGCCGCTCTCGCCGCAGGCGCGACGCTGGGCCTCGGCGCCCTGGCCGTGGCGCCGGTGGCGGCGGGCCCCACCGGAGCCGACGGGACGGGCACGGTCGCCCTCGTCGCCGACACGGTCGCACCCACGGTCACCCTGGGCACGACCGCCGTGAAGCCGGGCGGATCCGTACCGTTCGAGGCCTCGGGCTTCCCCGCCGGAGGCACCCTGAGCGTCAAGTTCGACGACGCGGCCCTCCTCAAGCAGTTCCCCATCGGCGACGACGGCAGCGTCCACGGCGCGGTGACGGTCCCGGCCGACGCCGCCCCCGGCGGCGAGCACTGGCTCCGGTTCCTGGCACCGCAGACGAGCGTCCGCAGCGAGAATCTGACGGTGACCGGCAGCTCGCCGGCCCCCACTCCCACGCCGACCCCGACCCCCACGCCGACCCCCACCACGCCTCCGACGACCGCACCGCCCGCGGCCGAACCGGCCGTACGGCTCACAGACTCCGAGGTCGCGGCGGGCAAGAAGGTCACCTTCACCCTCTCCGGGTTCGCCAAGGGCCAGAGTGTCACGGTCAAGCTGGACGACGCCGACATCATCGGGCAGTGGCCCTCGGCCGTGAAGGCGGACGGCACACTCACCGCGAGCGTCACCGTCCCCAAGGCGACGTCGGCCGGGGCCCACTGGCTGCGTTTCCTCGCGCCGGATCCCTCGACGAGCCTCAAGGCCACCATCTCGGTGACGTCGTCCGGCTCGGGCGGCACCGGCGGCTCGGGCACCGGCGGAACCACCGGAGGCAGCACGGGCGGCAGCACGGACGCCGGCACGGGCGGCGGTTCGGGCAGCAGCACCGGCGGATCGTCGGGCACCGGCGGCGGTTCGGGCAGCAGCACCGGCACCTCGGCCACGATCACCGCGGGTTCACAGGTCGCCGCTGGCGGCAAGGTGTCCTTCCGGGTGACGGGCTTCCCCGCGGGCCAGCAGCTCACCGTCAAGCTCGACGACTCGAAGATCATCGGCCAGTGGCCGAACGGCATCGGCGCCGACGGCTCGCTCTCCGGGACCGTCACCGTCCCGGCGGACGCCGCGAAGGGCGCCCACTGGCTGCGCTTCCTCGCGCCCAACCCGTCCACGAGCCTCAAGGCCGACTTCACCGTCACCTCCGGCGCATCGGCCGAGCAGGCCGCGGCAAGCGCCTCCTCGGGCGGAACCGGCGGATCCACGGGTGCCACCGAGGTGCCCGCGGCCACCGGCGCGCCCGCCGACGCGTCCAACTCCCGGGGCGCCAAGGCCGCGATATCGGCCAGCCAGGTGCAGCCGGGCGGAAAGATCCCGTTCGAGGTGACGAAGTTCCCGGCCGGACAGACCGTCACCATCAAGCTCGACGACGAGGAGATCCTGGGCCAGTGGAAGGCCGACGCCGCGGGCTCGTACAGGGGTGAGGTCACGATCCCCGCCGACACCCCCGTGGGTGCCCACTGGCTGCGCTTCCTGGCGCCGAACCCCTCCACCACCCTCAAGGTCGACTTCACGGTCACCGAGCCCGGCGCGACGGCCACCGGCACGGATCCGGCGTCGGCCACCGCACCCCAGGCCGCGCCGAACACCGTCACGGCAGCCTCCGTGGAGGGTTCCGTCTCGTACGCGACGATCGCCTGGTCGGCGGCCGCCGCCGCGGTGGGCGGGGCGGCCGGAGCCGCTGCCACCACCCTGGTCGTCGTACGCCGGCGCCCGGGCGGGCGCGCCGCGCGCGCCTGACGCCGCGCAGACGAACACAGCGCCCTCACAGAGAAGTTGTTGTACACCCCACATACCTGAGGGTGCGTTACTTAGGTAAGCCTAAGCTAAGTTACAAGTGTTGTATTTCCTACTGAAACCCCTGTCAGGGAGTTGACCCCAGCATGACCTCGTCCCACCGCAGCAGCCGTCGCACCGTCACCCGTGCCGCCATCGCCCTCGCGATCGCCGCGGGCAGCACCGCCGCACTGACGGGCACCGCCTCCGCGCACACCTCGGCCGACGCCGTCACGGTCGCGTCGCTCGGGAAGGGGCTCTACCAGTCCTCGTACTCCGAGCGGAACAACGTCCTGTGGACCACGTCCGCCGTGGGCCGTCCGCCCGTCGTGGCGTCCAGCCTGCTGAAGGTGGACCCGAAGACCCTCAAGGTGAAGCAGACCATCACCCCGCCGGTCACCGACGCCGCCACCGGCGCCCTGGAAGCGGTCTACGGCGTGGCCGTGGACGACGAGCACAACACCGTCTGGACGACGAACACCCGCAACAACACCGTTGCCGTCTACGACCAGCGCACCGGCAAGCACCTCGCCACGCTGCCGAACGTGAACCACCCCCGCGAGATCGTCGTCGACGAGCGCCACAACACCGTATGGACCAGCGGTTTCTCGGACGGCGCCCTCGTCGCCTTCGACTCGAAGACCTTCAAGGAGAAGCAGCGGATCACCGTCGTCGGCTCCGGCCCGACCGGCCTGGTCGTGAACGAGCGGACCGGCACCGCCTACGCCGCGGACCTCAACGGTGACCAGGTCATCGAGGCGACCGTCAGGTCCACCACCCCGCGGCTCATCCCCGCCGGTGACGGCCCGATCTCGATCGCCCTGTCCAAGAACGGCAGGACGGCCTACACCGCCGACCAGAACGGTGGCGGCCTCTCGGTCATCGACCTCAAGAAGGGTCTCGTCAGCAAGTCCGTCGCCACGGGCGCGGGCGCCCTCTCCGTCGCCAACGACGACCGGTCGGGCAACGTCGTCGTCGTCAACCGCACCGACGCCACCGCGACGGTCGTCGACCCGGCCAAGGGCACCGTCCTGCGGACCGTGACCACCGGCGCCAACCCCAACCACGTCACCATCGCCGACGGCACCGCCTACGTGGTCGACAAGTCCGGAGCCGGCATCGACGGCGCCGACCAGATCCACACCTTCCGCGTCGCCCGCTGACACCGGACACCCCGCCTCCCCTCCCCCACGCTCCACCATGAGGCACCGCTCCGCCTCCCCCCACACTTCACAGCCGGGTGCCCGGCCCGCCGCTCCCCGCGGTGGGCCGGGCACCGCGCTCGTCGCCGCTGTCAGCCGGCGTCGCCCACGGCCTTCGGCGGTACGACGCCGAGGGCTTCCGCGCGCTCCAGGAGGTCCCGCCACACCTTCGGCGCCACCGGCACACCCGAGCGCCCGCGCTCGGCGGACAGGGCGGCCGAGCGCTCGCCCGGGTAGAAGACCCCCGAGGCCCCGTCCGCGGCCGGCAGGCCCTTGAGCGTGCTCAGGGTGGCGTCCACCCCCTCGGCGAAGTCCTCCGCACCGCCGAAGGCCGCCGGGTCCACCGCGATGAGCAGGGCGTTCTGCCGGTGCTTGCGTCCCTGGGGGTCGTCCGAGTGGAAGGACGCGAAGATGGGCGCGCCGACGAGCACACTGGTGAGCAGCTCGAAGGCGAGTGACATGCCCGAACCCTTCACCCCGCCCAGCGGCAGCGGCATGACCGCCTTCTCCGGATCGGTGGTCGGGGTCCCGTCCTCGGTGGCCGCGGCCCCTTCCGGCAGCGGCGTCCCGCTCGCCTTCGCCTGCCGGATCTTCCCGAGCGCGATGGTGGCCGTCGCCATGTCCAGGAGCAGCGGGGCATGGGCCGAGGACTCCGCGGTCGGTACGGCGATGGCGAGCGGGCTGGTGGCCACGGCCGCGCCCTTGACGCCGGTGTAGCCCATGTTGGGCATGCCGGACACGAACCCGATGCCGACCAGGCCCTGTTCGGCGATCCGGGAGACGTAGTAGCCGATGGCTCCGGTGTGGACCGTACGGCGCACGCCGACCGTGGCGATGCCGGTCGTCCTGGCCCGGCGCACCGCCTCGTCCGCCGCCGCGGTGAGGGCCACCGGGCCCGGGGCGCGGTCGGCGTCCAGGACGGCGGCGGCGGGGGTCGTGGACTCGATTCTGAGGTCGGGCCTGGCGTTGGCGACGCCCTTGGCCAGCAGATCGAGGTAGGCGGGGACGCGTGCGGTGCCGTGCGAGTCGACTCCGCGCTGCGCGGCCCACACGAAGACGTCAGCGGTGGTGCGGGCGTCCTCGGTGCTCAGGCCTCCCTTCTCGAGCAGGGCGGCGGCGAATTCCAGCAGGTCCTCGGCCTCGACCAGAGTCCTGGCGGCCTTGGGGGCGGGGGTGTCGGTCATGGTGGCTGGTGTCTCCTGGTTCAGCGGGTGACGAGGACGTCGACGACGGCGGTGGTGCCCTCCGCCACCGCCTTGAGCGCACGCTCCAGGGCGGGGGCGAGGGCGTCGGGCGTGTCGACGGTCTCGGTGTGCATCCCGAACGGCTCGGCGAAGGCCGCGAGTCTGGGCAGCCGGTGCAGGTCGGTGCCGAGCCACTCGCCCGTCCCGGCCGCGGCTCCCTCGGGGTAGAACCGACGGTGGTTGAGATTCATCGACTTGTAGACACGGTTGTTGAAGACGACGATCAGCAGCGGCAGTCCGTACGCCGCGGAGGCGTCGTAGGACGGGATCACCGGGTTGTAGGTCAGGGCGCCGTCCCCGACGGTGAAGACCACCGGGCGGTCCTTCGCCGCGAGTTTGGCCCCGAGGGCGACGGCGATGCCCTGGCCGAGCCCGCCCTGCACGTAGAAGTACGAGTCGGGGTCGGAGGTCTTGAGGTGCCGCTTGACGACCCGGCTGTGCGTGATGGTCTCGTCGACGACGATGGGGTCCTTGCCGTCGAGGAGGCCGCGCAGTGCCGCGGCGAGGAGGACGGGGTCGATGCCCTCGGACTGCCGCTCCGCCTCGGCCTCGGCCCCGGCGATCGCGGTCTGCTCGGCGGCGTACCGCTCCTCCTGTGCCGCGCGGCGCAGGACGGCGGCGGCCTCGTACGCGTCGTCGAGGTCCCGGGCCCGCTTGGCCAGCTGGTGCAGGGTGTGGGTGACGTTGCCTTCGAGGTACTTGTCGGCGAACAGCACCTGGTAGACGACGTGCGGCCGCTGCGGCACCTCGTCGATCACGACGATCGTCGCCTTCGAGGGGCGCCGGCTCGGCGGGTAGAAGGGGACGCGGCAGTTGACCAGGAGGATCAGGTCGGCCTCGTCCATCCACGGGCCGATGTCGCTGCCCGCGTGCAGTGGGTGGTCGCGCGGGAAGTTGCCGCACACCGCGGAGTCGGGCTCGACGACCGGGATGTTCCAGGCCTCGGCGAAGGCGACGAGCGCCTCGAAGCCGCCGGCCTCACGGCCGGCCGTCTCCGTGACGATCACCGGGTTCCGGGCCTCCCGGATCATCCGGGCGACGGTGTCGGCCTCCTGGGGCGAGCTGTGCGTGGAGCCCGGCGCGACGAGGGGCTTGGCCTCGCGTCCGTCCCAGTCCTCCAGGAGGATCTCCAGGGGGATGTTGAGGTAGGCCGGTCCCGCCGGTGCCCGCCAGGACAGCTCGGCCGCCCTGGTGATCATGGTGGGCAGGGTGTGGACACTGGCGGCCTCGTTGGACCACTTCGTGAACGGCTGGGCGACTCCGTGCGGGCCGCCCACGATCGAGAGGTTGCGGTACCACTGGCCGCCCGGGTCCGGCCCGGGCCCGTCGCCGTAGGTGCTGGACTCCGAGGAGGCCACCACCATCGGGACGCCGGCCAGCAGCGCGCCGTGGATGGCCATCGAGCCCTGCAGCAGCCCGGGGGCCGCGTGCAGGAGGACGCCCTGCGGGCGGCGGGTGACCAGGCCGTAGCCGGTGGCCATGCCGACCGCGACGGTCTCGTGGGTGAGGTCGAGGTAGGTGGGGGCCGGGTCACCGTCACGGTGACGCCGGGCCAGGGCCTCCCACACCGGGGCCCATTCGGACCCCGATGAGCAGAAGAGGTAGTCGGCGCCGACGGCGTTGAAGGCGGACACGACAGCATCTCCGCCGTCAATGCCGTCGACGCCTGGGGTGTTCCTGCTGTCCGTCATCTCAGAAGTTCCTCAGCCCTCGACCGGCCAGTCCAGGACCTCGCTGATGCCGCGGCCCATCATCCACTCGAGCTCCTCGGGGGTGAAGTCCCAGTGCTTGGTGAACTGCTCGATGGTGTCGGTGTAGGTGATGCCGTGGCCGAGGAGGCGGGTGATGTCCGTGCCGTAGAAGCAGCGCTGGGGGCCCATCTTGTCGACCATCTCGCGGACGTACTTCTCGATGTTCCTGTTCGGGAAGGCCTCCGTGGAGTAACCCGGCAGGGCCGAGATCTTGACGTAGATGTTGGGGTGCTCGTGCAGGTCTGCCGTCTCGGCGACCCAGTAGCCGATGGCGTCGTCGACGCAGCGGGCCATGATGCCCATGTGGTCGATGATGATCTTCAGGTTCGGGTGCTTGGCCGCGATCTCGCCGAGCTCCCTCTTCCAGATCGGCGCGTGCACCATGGTCGGGATGCGCAGTTCCTCGGCGATCGGCCAGTACCAGTCGTTGGTACCGTCGATCATCCAGTTGCGGTCCTGCGGCCGGTGGAAGGTGAGGCGCGTGCCCTTGATGTGCGGGTTCTGCGCGAAGTCCTTCAGCATGGCCGTGCCCTCGGCCTCGTCGTCCTGCGGGACGCGGGCCATGATGCCGAAGCGGTCGGGGTGGGCCTCGCACGCCTCCAGGGCGTAGTCGATGCGGTTGCCCTCCCAGGACGGCGGGAGGATGAGGGCCCGGTTGACGCCGGCCTCGTCCATCAGCTCGAGGGCCTCCTCGTACGAGAAGGCCTCCTCGCGGTGGCCGTTGAGGCGGATCCGCTCGCGGGCTCCGGGGACCCAGGGGCGATCCGGGGCCTCTTCCTTCCAGATGTGGATCTGGGTGTCGACCACGAACATGGTGTGCCTCTTTCGTTGCGGATGTCTCGGGGTGGTGAGGTGGTGCGCGTCAGACGTTAGAACTGGTGAGGGGTGCTTGCGCAGCCCTGGGAGTGCAAGCAGTTGTTGCGCGGATGTGCAGGTGGCGCGAGGTCACACCGTGCCGCCGGCGCTCGCGAACACGGCGTCGCCGATGTGCTCGGCGATGGCCATGGAGGCGGTGGCGGCGGGTGAGGGAGCGTTGCGTACGGCGGTGACGCGGCCCATCCGGTGGATGCGGAAGTCGTCCACGAGCGAGCCGTCCGGATCGAGAGCCTGGGCGCGTACCCCGGCACCGCCGCGGACCACGTCCTCGGTGCCCACACCGGGCACGTAGTCACCCGCGGCCCTCATGAAGGCCCGGGTGGACAGCGAGCCCCGGTACTCCCTGATGCCCGTTCGCCAGTGCTGCGCGGCCATCTTCCAGACACCCGGGTAGGCGGCGAGCCGTGCGAGGTCCTTCACGGATACGTCGGAGAGCCGGTAGCCCTCCTTGGCGAGGGCAAGGACCGCGTTGGGGCCGACCTCGACCGAGCCGTCGACCCGGGGCGTGAAGTGCACCCCGAGGAAGGGGTAGCGGGGGTCGGGCACGGGGTAGATCAGGCCGCGCACGAGATCGGTCCGGTCCGGCCTGAGGAGCATGTACTCACCCCGGAAGGGAACGATCCTCGGCTCCTTGGTGTCCTTGGCCAGGCGGGCGACGGAGTCCGACTGGAGCCCCGCGCACAGGATCAGCCGGTCGACCCGGATCCGCTCCTCGCCGGACGCCACCTCGATGCCGTCGGGTACGTCCGTCAGGGAGGTCACCGGGAAGCCGAGCCTCACCTCACCGCCGGAGGACGCGATGTCCTCGGCGAACTGCCGTGCCACCGCCGGGTAGTCGGTGATCGCCGTGCGGGGGGAGTGCAGTGCCGCGACACCGCCGGCATTGGGTTCGATCTCCCTGATCTCGTCCTGGGAGATCTTCCGAAGGTCGGGCACGTGGTTGTTCCTGGCCCGCTCGTAGAGGTTCTCCATGCGGCCCAGCTCGTCCTGGCGCACGGCGACGACCAGCTTGCCGATCTCCTGGTACGGGAGCTTCCGGTCCTGGCAGTACTCGCGCAGCAGGGACACCCCCCGCACGCACAGATCGGCCTTCAGGCTGCCGGGCGGGTAGTAGATCCCGGCGTGCACCACACCCGAGTTGTGTCCGGTCTGGTGGGCCGCGACCCGGTCCTCCTTCTCGAACACCACGACCCGGGTGCCCGGCCGGCGCAGTGCGATCTCCCGGCCCGTCGCCAGACCGACGATCCCCGCGCCGACGATGCCGATCGTCTCTTCCGCCATCGGCATCCTCCTTTCTTGCTGTGGAAGCTTGCTGTGGAAGCTTGCTGTCGAAGCCGGATGTGCCCGTCAGCAGCCGAAGTTGAAGGCGACGGTCTTGACGCGGGTGTAGAAGCGAAGGGCTTCGGTGCCCTGCTCCTTGAAGGCCGAGCCGGAGTCGCGGAAGCCACCGAAGGGGTGGTGCACGTCCCAGCCGGTGGTCGCGGTGTTGACGGCGACCTGGCCGCAGTCGGCCTCGTCCGCGAAGCGGTGCGCGGCGCGCAGGTCGCGGGTGAAGAGGGCGGCGGCGAGCCCGAAGTCGGAGTCGTTGACCTCCGCGACGGCTTCGTCGAAGCCGTCGACGGGGCGCACGACCACGACGGGCCCGAAGACCTCCTCGCGCCAGACGGCCATCTCCCGGGTGACGTCGCCCAGGACGGTCGGGCTGACGTAGCAGCCGTCGGCGTACTCCGCCCCCTGCGGGGCCGCGCCGCCCGTGAGGACGGTCGCCCCCTCCTCCACGGCGCGCGCGATGTCCTTGAGCACGCTGTCGCGCTGGCCGGTGCTGACGAGCGGGCCGACACCGGTCGAGTCGGAGGCCCCCGGTCCGAGCCGGAGCGCGGCAACCGCTTCCAGGAGCAGGCCGGTGAACTCCTCGTAGACCGGGCGTTCGACGAGGACACGGCTGGTGGCGGTGCACCGCTGGCCCGCCTGTCCGAAGCCGGCGACCATCAGGGCCCGCACGGCGGCCTCCAGGTCGGCGTCGGCGAGGACGACGGTGGCGTTCTTGCCGCCCAGCTCCCCCTGGAAGCGGACGTTACGGTCGGCCAGGGACCTGCGGATCCCCTCGCCGACGGAGTTGGACCCGGTGAACGTGACCGCGGCGACCCGCGGATCGTCGAGCAGGGGGGCGGAGATCCTGCTGCCGCGCCCGGTGACGACGCCCAGCACCCCGGCGGGCAGACCCGCGTCGTGCAGCGCGCGGGCCAGGTGAAGAGCGGACATCGGGGTCTCGGAGGCCGGCTTGAAGACGACGGCGTTGCCGGTGGCCAGGGCGGGCGCCAGCTTGCGGGCGGGCGTCAGCAGGGGGTCGTTCCACGGCGTGATGGCCAGCACGATCCCGACCGGTTCGTGGTGGAAGCTCGTACGGGTGTCGGGGCGCGCGTCGTGGATGAGCGTGCCGTAGCCGTTGCGGGCGAGACCGGCGTAGTACTCGAAGAAGTCGGCGGACTTCTGCACCTCGCCGCTCGCCTCCTTCAGCGTCTTGCCGTTCTCGGCGACCACGGCCCCGGCGATGGTGGCCGCCCGCTCACGGAGCAGCCCGGCCGCTCCGTGGAAGATCCTGGCCCGGTCGAAGGGGCTGGTGCGCCGCCAGACGGCGAAGCCCTTCTCCGCCTCGTCGTAGGCCCGGGCGACCTCCCGGGAGCTCAGCGCGGGCACCCGGGCGACGGGGGTGCGGGTGTCGGACGGGTCATGGACCTGCAGCCACTCGTCGGCCGTCACCCACTGTCCGCCGAGGAGGGTTTCCATGGTGCGCATCTGGATCATTTCTCCCGTTCGACCGCGGCGGTCCGCGGTGTGCAGATGAGACGGCTTGTGGTCGTGACGACAACACAGGAAGACCGGAACGGGGACCAGAGCCGCGGCGGCAGACATTGCTTGCACGTCACGCACGGCCCGGAGGGCCTGCCCTGTGCTGGAATCGGCACGCTCGACGCCGTACCCGACAAGGAGACCGACCCATGGCATTCGCCGTCATAGCCCACTACCGCTGCGAACCCGCCGACGAGGCAACGGTGCGTGCCGCTCTGCTCGAGATGCGGGAGCACACGCTGACCGAGCCGGGAAACCTGGCGTACGACGTCCACGCGGACGTGGACCGCCCCGGCGGGTTCGTCCTGTACGAGCGGTACGCCGACCGGGCCGGTTTCGACTCCCACGCCGGGGCGGACTACTTCGACGAGCTCATCGTCGGGACGGTCCGGCCGCTGCTGACCGAGCGTGCGGTCACCTTCGCCGACGTCCTGTAAGGGCCGGCAGCCCGGGGCCGGGCCCCTGGTGGGTCCGGCCCCGGGCCGCGGTGGGTCAGAACTCGTTGCCCCAGCAGTAGCGGGCAAGGGTCTCCACCTGGATCAGCTTGCGGTTCTGGTCCTCCGCGCCCAGCAGCGGGCGGCCGACGACGTCCGCGAAGCCGCGGGAGGGCGCCAGCGCCATGTCCTCCAGGTCCTTGACCTCCGCGGCGGCGTCGATCCGGGTCATCACCGTGTCGATGTCCTCGATGTCGGGGCTGGTCACGTCGACCACCCCCAGGCAGGCGTCACGGTCCTCGGGGAGGGCCCGCAGAAGGTCCAGCTCGGCGTCGGAGCCGTGGACGTAGGGCAGGATCCACCGGTCCACCGGGACGGCGGCGTACAGGCGCTCGGCGCGGCCGCGGTCCACGGAGGCGGGGGCGGACCACCCCGGCGCCATGCCCACCCGGACGCCCTCGGGACGCTCCCCCGTCGGGACGGCGAGGGCGTCGACGGCCAGGGCGTCCTCGAAGGAGAGCGCGCCGGTGTCACCCGGCTCGGCGGCCGTATGGGCGAGCAGGAGCGGGTTGTTCAGCTGGATGAGGCGGACGCCCCGGGAGATGAGCAGCTGTGTCTCCGCGTGGATGATCTCCGCCAGTGCCTCGCCGAGCTCGCGTGCCGAGGCCGGGCCGCCCGAGCCCGCCGCCCCGGCGTCGAAGCAGGTGGCGGCGAGGTAGGCCGGCGAGGGCAGGGCGGCCTTGGGCGCGATCAGCGTGAGCTCGCCGAGCAGGGAGGCCCAGTCGCCGAGCAGCGGGCCGTTCGCCTTGGGCAGGGACTCGGCGACCCAGCGCGCCAGGCCGTCCGTCTCCTCGCCGGTGCGCCGGAAGCCGGAGACTCCGTCGAGCACCGCGCTGCGGAAGTCCTCGCGGGGCAGGTCTCCGTCGGTGACGACCGTGGAGCGCAGTCTGCGCTGGAGGACCACGGCCTCCTTGACCGCCGCGCGTCCGGCCTCGTGCAGCGACGCGGCGTCCGACTCGCTCTTGGCCGCCCGCTCGCGGGCCAGCAGGAGGGTGGCCGGGCGGACCAGGCTGCCGTGGTGGTCGATGCGGTAGTTGAAGGTGTCCGCCATGGCTCAGGCTTCCTTTCCGGCGGGCTTGCCGGAGACGCCCCAGGCGGCGAACTCCAGCTCGTAGCCGAGCGATTCGAGGACATCGTCGGCGATCTTCTGGTCCTCGTCCGCGGTACCGCCCGCGATGCCGAGTCCGCCGATGATCTCGCCGTCCTTCTTGATCGTGACGCTGCCCTCGGCGGCGAGGATGGGCATGGCCGCGCCGGGCAGCTGGGAGAGCTGGGAGAAGAAGACGGGCTGGCTCTCCTGCCACTTCTTCAGCATCCTGCCGGGGCGCTGCATGACGGCGGCGGTGTAGGCCTTGGCCCTGGCGATGTCCGGGGTGAGCGGGCGGGCCCCGTCCGGGCGGCGGACGGCCACGACGAAGCCGCCGGCGTCCACCACGGCGACGCTCACCGCCTTCCCGAACTCCTGGGCACGCTTGTGGGCGGCGTCGATGATCTCTTCGGCGGCGCCGAGGGTGATGTTGCTCATGCGGTTTCCTTCGGGGCGGTGAGGGTGCGGCGCAGGCGGGCGACGGCGGCGTTGTAGGCCCGTGGGGTCTCCCAGTACATGGAGTGCGGGGCGCCAGGGACGATCTCCAGGTGTGAGCCCTCCACCAGCTCGTGGGCGCGGGTGACCGTCTTCACGCTCAGCACCGCGTCCTTCTCCCCGGCGAGGAAGGCGACCCTGACGCCGGACGCGCGGATCTCGTCGAGGCCCGGACCGTCGGTGTCGAGGTTGCGCAGGTCCTGCATCGTGGCGACGTTGAACGTGCCCATCTGCCGGAACAGGAAGGTGAGGTCGGCGCGCTCCTGCTGGAACCGCCTGGTGAGCAGGCGGTCGATGACGGGCAGCTTGACGGCCTCGGCACGGTCGGCCGCTGCCAGCTCCTTGAGTTCGGGGTGGCTGATCCCGCCGAGAGAGTGGCCGAGGACCACGGAGCCGACGCGCTCGGGGCGCACGAGGCCGGCGCGCAGAGCGGCGATCGAGCCGATGGACTGGCCCACGAGCATGGCGTCGGTCAGGTCCTCCTGGTCGAGGACGGCGACGACGTCGCCGTGGAAGGCCTGGCTGTCGAACTCGGTCCGGGGCACCGACAGCTCCGTCCTCCCGAAGCCGCTCAGGTCGAGGGTGACGACGGTGAACCCGTCGCGCAGCGCGGCGACCTGCTGCCACCAGGCCGCGTGGTGTCCCCCCGAGCCGTGCACGAGGACGATCGCGGGGCCGGCGCCGTGGCGTTCGTAGTAGACGGAGGCGCCGTCGGATTCGGCGTAGGGCATGAGAAGGATCTCCTTAGGGAGCCCTGCGGCTCAGTGGGGGCGCCTGCCGTGGAAGACCAGCTCGATCATGGTGTGGTCGGGGTCGTGGATGTAGCAGAACTTGGACTGGTTCTCGGGGCGTTCGATGGGGCGGGTGTGGCGGATGCCCAGCTCGGTGAGGTGTTCCAGGAAGTCGTCCCAGTCGTCGACCTCGACGGCGAAGTGGTACGGCGCCATCCGGTCCATCTCCTCGACCGGGGTGAAGTGCAGGTCGAAGTTGCCGCGGGTCATCAGCACCACGCGGGTGTTGGACTTCGGCATGATCCGCTTCATCCCGAAGACCTTGGTGTACCACTCGGCGGTGCGGTCGGGGTCGGTGGTGGGGAAGTTGACGTGGTGGATGTAGCGGGGTTCCTTGCTCACGGCTTGCTGCCTTTCGGGTGAGGTGGCTGGGGGCGGGCGGTCTCCGCCCTGACGGTGTTCGACAGGACGCCGATCCCACTGATCTCGACGTCGACGGTGTCGCCCGGCTCGATCGGGCAGGTGGACTCGGCGCCCATCCACAGCACGTCGCCGGGGTGCAGGGTGAGGTGCTCGGTCATCGCGACGATGTGGTCGAAGGGGTCGAAGACCATGTCGCCGGTCGGGAACCGGGCGCGTTCCTCACCGTTGACCCGCAGGGTGGTGGTCTGGGCGAGGGCGTCGACGTCGGTCTCGATCCAGGGGCCCATCGGTTTGAAGGTGTCGCTGTTCTTGCTGCGCCAGAACGAGCGGTCCTCGT
Source organism: Streptomyces sp. NPDC102451 (assembly GCF_044765485.1). Classification (NCBI taxonomy): domain Bacteria; kingdom Bacillati; phylum Actinomycetota; class Actinomycetes; order Kitasatosporales; family Streptomycetaceae; genus Streptomyces; species Streptomyces sp. NPDC102451. Next base: position 111,109 of record NZ_JBIWKD010000013.1, read on the forward strand.
GCTGCCAGGTGCGGGCGCTGACGTCGTTGCCGATCGTCCAGCCGAAGACGGCGTCCCGCGCCTCCTCGTACGTGGCGTGCTTCAGGGTCCGCCCGATGACGGCGACCAGCTCGGGTTCGGCCTCGAACCTGCCCTGCACCCCGGTGGGCTTCACGATCGCCGTTCCGTGGCCGGTGAGCGCGTTGTTGGCCCGGTATCCGGGCTCGGGCCGCTCGGGCATGACCCCGGCCTTGTCGCCCCGCAGGCGTGCGTGCTCGATGTGGCGCGGGTAGTTCATGCCGACGGCGTAGAAGACGGGCGGTACGACGGGTGGCAGCCAGACGGCCTCGGCGAGCGGGACCGTACCGATGACGGTGGGGTCGCTCTCCAGGGGCGAGTCGGAGAGCAGGCGCACCGCGTCGTCCTCGACGCGGCCCCACACCGCCCGGCCGCCCATGGAGACTCGGGTGTAGCGCATGGCCGCTCAGCCGGCCAGCAGGTGCGAGACGCGCTTGGTGACGAGGTAGGCGTCGAGGCCCTCGGGGCCGCCCTCGCGGCCGTAGCCGCTGGCCTTGACTCCCCCGGACGGTGCCTCGTGGACCGATCCCCCGCAGTGGTTGATGGAGAGGATGCCGGCCTCGAACTCGCGGGTGAGGCGCTCGGCGGTGGCGGTGGAGCGGGTGAAGCCGTACGCGGCGAGGCCGTACGGGAGCGAGTTGGCGGTGCGCAGGGCGTCGTCGAGGTCGCTGAAAGCGACGATGGGCGCGATCGGGCCGAAGGGCTCCTCGGACATCAGCACCGCGTCGTCGGAGACCCCGGTGAGGACGGTGGGCGCGAAGAAGTACCCCGGGCGGTCGAGGCGTTCACCGCCGGTGCGCACCTTCGCGCCCTTCGCCACGGCGTCGGCGGTCAGGGCCTCGACGGCCTTCAGCCTGCGCTCGTTGGCGAGCGGGCCCATGGTGACGCCCTCGTCGAGCCCGTCGCCGACGACGACCGCCTCGGCTGCACGGACGAACTCCTCGGTGAACTCCTCCAGGAGGCTCTCGTGCACCAGGAAGCGGCTGGGCGAGGTGCAGACCTGACCGGCGTTGACGAACTTCGCGGCGGCGGCCCGACGGGCGGCGGCGACGGGGTCGGCGTCCTCGCACACGATGACCGGGGCGTGTCCGCCCAGCTCCATGAGGGACGGCTTCATCTCGGCGCCGGCGGCGGCCGACAGGAGTTTGCCGACCGGCACGGAGCCGGTGAAGGCGATCAGCCGGGTCGCCGGGTGCCTGATGAGGTGGTCGGAGACCTCGGCGGGCTCGCCGAACACCAGGTTGAGCACCCCTGCGGGTACACCGGCGTCCTCGAAGCAGCGGACCAGCCGCACGGCGGTGCCGGGGGTCTCCTCGGAGGCCTTGATGACGATGGAGCAGCCGGCGGAGAGCGCTGCGGCGATCTTGCGCATCGGCCCGCCCGCGGGGAAGTTCCACGGGGTGAAGGCGGCGACCGGGCCGACCGGCTGGCGGCGTACGGTCAGCAGCGTGCCCTGCTCGGAGGGGATCACCCGGCCGTAGGCACGGCGGGCGTCGTCGGCGTCCCAGCGCAGGGCTCCGGCGACGCGCGCGGCCTCGCCGCTCGCCTCGCGCAGCGGCTTGCCCTGCTCCAGGGTCATGGTCCGGCCGACCTCCTCGCTGCGGGAGACCAGCAGGTCGGCTGCCTTGTGGAGGATGGCCGTGCGCGCGGCGACCGGGGTGTCGCGCCAGGTCGCGAACCCCGCGGCCGCGGCCTCGGCGGCACGGTCGAGGTCGGCGACGGTGGCGAGCGGTACCTGTCCGAGCACCTCTTCGGTGGCCGGGTTCAGCACGGGCGCGGTCCTCCCGGTCCCGCCCTCGCACCACTCGCCTGCTATGTACATACCGATGGCGGGATAGTCATGGTTCGTCGTCATGGGTGCGTGTGCCCTCTCACGCTCGGCGGATGGGGTTGTCAGGAGGCGGGGTTCCCGGGCGTGTCACGGGAACTGCGCAGGGTCCAGATGTGGTGCGGCGGTGTGGTCTCGTGGACGCGCGTCCCGTAGGAGTCGTCGACCCGGTCCATGTCCGCGGCGTACTCCACGCGGCCTCCGCAGGGTGCATGGATGAACCGGAAGACGTTGGATCCGACGGTGTGCCGGCCGAGCCTGCGGGCCTCGGTCCATCCCTGGGCGATCATGTGGTTGCCGCCCTCGATGACGTCGTCGAAGCCGGGGACCTCGTAGGACACGTGGTTCACGCCGGCCCGGTCGGGGCGGTGGCACAGGAGAAAGTTGTGCTGGTCGTCGTCGCCCTCGCACTGCATGAAGGTGCCCATGGGCTTGACGATGTCGGTGGGCCGGAAGCCGAGGCGGTCGGTGTAGAACGCGACGGCCTGTTCCTGGCCCGCCTTCGGGATGTTGAGGGCGACATGGCACATGCGCAGCGGACGCACCCGGCCCACGGGCCCGAGCGACTCGTTCCAGCGGCGCACGCTGCCCGACACGTTGGGCCGGCGCACCTCGGGCACGGGCAGTTCGCGCGGCCGGGCGAGTGCGAGGCCCAGACCGAAGCCGGTCTCGTCGACGCTGTGGTGGGTCCCGTCCTCGGTGGTGACGACGGAGCGGTCGGCGGCGACGGCGGCCACGAGTGTCTCCAGCTCCTGCGGGGTGTCGACGCCCCAGACGACTTCCCGGATGGTGGGAGTGGTCTCCAGGGGCGCCGGCAGGGACGGGTCGGGTGTGGTGTCGAGGTGGAGGGTCTGTCCTGCGAGCGTCTCGAACGAGGCGCGTCCGCCGGTGCGGTCCACGAGTGCGAGGCCGAAATCCTCGAAGAAACGCACGCACTGATCGAGATCGTCGACTCCGTAGGTCACCGATTCGATTCTCTGGATTCCCATGAACTCCTCTTTTCCCGGACCGCGTTCGTCGACCTGCACGGATGCCGGCTCAGCTGATCGTAAATTTCCGCCGGGGGCGCCTCAACGGCCCCGGATGCCCTTATGCCGCAATCGCTGGTTGCGCACCCGGTCACATTCCCGGGTACGGCCGTTTCCCGTTCAGCTGGTGATGGCGGGAATGGGATTGCTGGAGAACCACTGGGTGAGGAAGTCCAGGAAGACGGTGACCTTCCGGGGGGTGTCCTGCCCGGGCCCGTAGATCGCGTAGAGGGGCCTGTCGGGCACCGCCAGCTCCGGGAGCAGCACCTGGAGCGCACCGGAGACGAGGTCGTCGTAGGCCGAACGCTGGGGCAGCAGCGCGATGCCGCGGCTGTGCACGGCTGCTTTCTGCAGGGCGATGTAGGAGTTCGACGAGAAGGCGACGTTCCGGATCTTGTGCAGCGTGCTCGCGTGTCCGTGGCCGATCCGCCAGACCGGGTCGTTCACATGGACGAGGCAGTCGTGGGCCGCGATGTCGTTCGGATGACCGAGGGTGCCGTGCCGTTCCAGGTATTCCTGGGAGGCGCACAGGACGAACGGCAGCGACGAGACTTTCTTGAGGCGGACACTGGAGTCGCGCAGATCTCTGGTGTGGAAGGCGACGTCGAATCCGCTGTCGAGGAAGTCGTAGGTCCGGTCGGACATTCCGCCCAGCTCGAAGCGCACCACTATCTTCGGATGCGCGGCGGAGAACGCGGCGATGGCGTCCCCCAGGTCCAGACTCCCGATCCACTTGGGGCAGATGATGCTGAGCGAGCCCTCCGCCCTGTCGTGGCGCTGCGCGATCGTGGAGTCCTCGGCCTCGATCTCCTCGAGTATGCGCGCGGAGAACTCCGCGTAGCGCAGGCCGGGTTCCGTGAGGCTCACGGAACGGGCCGTGCGGTTGACGAGGCGGACGCCGATCTGCCGTTCCAGTTCGGCCACGTGGCGCGAGACGAGCGATCCCGAGGAGCTCAGCAGTTTGGCGGCACCACTGAAGCTGCCTACGTTGGCGACGGTCACGAAGCTTCGCATGAGAAGCAGGCGGTCCATGTTTCCTCCGGCCCCGTCACGGCCGGAGGCGCCTCCGGCCGTGTCAGGTGAGATCGGTGCGGTTGAGCGTGGGGGCCCGGTTGCGGTGCGTACGGGTGAGCGTGGGGCTCCAGGTGCGGGTCGGACGAGGGGGGAGTCGGATCACGGGCGTGGGGCCCGGGCGGTCAGGACTTCTTCTCCTCGGCGGAGCAGTACTGGGGGGCACTGTTCACGTTGTCGGCCGTGATGAGGCTGATCGGCGTCATGGCGATCTTGTCGGTCTTCTTCTTGCCGAGCAATGAGATGGCGTTGGTGATGGCGATCTTTCCGGTCGTCATCGCGGAGTTGGCGACGGTCGCGGCGAAGCGTCCGTCCTTGACCGCGGCTACACCGCGGTCGGTCCCGTTGACCGTCACGATCTTCACGTCCGCCTTGGCGGCGGTGAACGCCTTGAGAGCGCCGAAGGCCATCTCCTCGTTCGCCACGAACGCGTACTTCATGTCCGGGTGGGCCTGGATCATGTTCTCGGCGACGTCCTGGGCCTTGGCCGCGTTGAACATGCCCGGCTGGTTCGCCACGACCTTCGCGGTGGCGGGCAGGGCCTTCGTGAAGCCGTTGACCAGCAGGTCGGATGCGGCTCCGGGTGCCCCGGCGATCACACCGACCTCGACGGCCCTGCCCGCCGCGTCCTTCTCGACGTAGCCGGCGTCCAGCTCGCCCACCTGCTTGAGGTCGACCACCACCGCTCCGAGGATGTCGGAGGGGTCGTCGGTCACCACGGAGGTCAGGAAGATGGGTATGTTCGCGCTCTTGGCCTTGGCGATATCCCCCTTGAGCGCGTCGACGTTGACCGTCTGCACGATGAGCGCGTCGACGTTGCGCGAGATCATGTCCTCGATGTTGGACAGCTCCGTACCCGGGTTCTGGTGGGAGTTGGCCGTGTAGAGCTTGGCGTCCTTCGCCTCGGCGGTTTCCTTGATGGATGCCTGGAGACACGTGTGGAACTCGGTGTCACCGCCGTTGACGAACCCCAGTGAGACCGACCCGTCGTCGGAAGCACCGGCACCGCAACCGCTCAGTACGAGAGCGAGTCCGGCGACAGAGGCGGCAGTGGCTCTGCGTGAACGGGCAGAAAGGGTCATGAGAGGGGCCTTTCGAAGCGTACGGGCGGGCGGTCAGTGAGGTGCGGACTTCTTGTGGAGCTGGTTGGCGATGGCCGCGACGAGCAGCACGGCGCCCACGGAGATCTGCTGGAAGTAGCTGGAGACCTGGAGGAGGTTGAGGGCGTTGGCGACGACGCCGAGCAGCACCACACCGAGGCAGGTGCCGATGACGGTGCCGTATCCGCCGGCGAGCATGGTGCCGCCGATCACGACCGAGGCCACCGCGGTCAGCTGCAGCTGGAGGCCGCCCGTTCCCGGGCTGCTCGCTCCGAGCCGGGACAGCAGCATGAGCCCGGCGAGGCCCGACAGCGCGCCGGCCAGACCGTAGAGCACCAGCTTCTGCCAGTTGACGTTGATGCCGCTGAGCCGGGCGACGTGTTCGTTGCCGCCGATCGCGAAGGCGTCCCGCCCGAAGACCGTGAACTTCATGATCAGGCCGACCACGGCCAGCACCAGGACGGCCACGATCAGGAGGTTCGGCAGGCCGAGCGTCTTCTCCGTACCCAGGGTGGACAGGTGCTCGCCGATGGAGACGCTGAGCCCGTTGAGCACCAGGAGTGCGACGCCGTCCAGGAGTGTGGCGGTGGCGAGGGTCGCGACGAAGGGAGCCACGTTGGTGTAGGTCACGACCAGGCCGTTGACGAGCCCGATCGCGGTGGCCAGCAGGAGCGACACGACCACGGTGAAGGTGGTCGACCTGCCACCTGCCAGGAACTGCGCGGCGACGGCGGTGGTGACGGCGGCGTTGCTTCCCATCGAGAAGTCCATGCCACCGGCCGTCATCAGCAGTGTGAGGCCGGCGGCGATGACGGCGACGACGCTGACCTGCCTGAGGACGTTGACCAGGTTGACGGACGTGGCGAACGAGTCGGTCTCCACTCCGGCGAACACGATGACGACGACCAGTACGGCGATCAGTCCTGCGTGCGGGAAGCCGCTCAGCGTACGGAAGGGACCCAGCTTCCGGGTGTCCTTCCTCGTCGTCGTGGTTCCGGGTGTCTCCGGCGGGGCTGTGGTGCTCATCGGGGTTGTCCTCCGAGGGCGGTGGCGACGAGTTCGTCGTGGGTGATGGCGTTGACGTCGTGCTCGGCGACCACACGGCCGGCGCTGACGACGATCACGCGGTCGGAGAGGCGCATGACCTCCTCGGCGGACGAGGAGGCGAGCAGGACGGCCACACCCCGGGAGGCGAGTTCGTCGATCAGTACGTGGATGTCGGCCATGGCTGCCACGTCGACACCGTTGGTGGGGTCTTCGAGGAAGCAGGCGACGGGCGAGGTCTCCAGCCACTTGGCCAGCAGGACCTTCTGCTGGTTGCCGCCGGAGAGGCTGCCGACCGCCGGGTTACGGGTCAGCGAGACCACCCCGTAGCTCTCGCGGCGCGGGGCGGCGCGGCGGGTCATGTCGGCCCAGCGCTGGAGCCGGCGCCCGGCCAGCCGGTCGGTGGCGAGCATGAGGTTCTCGTCCAGGGACAGTCCCGGTATGAGCCCCAGTGCGCGGCGGTCCCCGGTGACGCAGCGAAGGCCGCTGGCCAGGGAGCGCGAGACGCGGCCGAACGGCACGTCCGCGCCGCCCACCTCCAGCTGCCCGGCGTCAGGACGGCGCCGTCCGGACAGCAGGTCGAACAGCCGTGACTGCGCGTCCCCGGCCGGCCCGAGCACGCCGACGATCTCGCCCTTGCGGACCTGCACGCCGAAGTCGGCGATGTGCCGGCCATGGGACAGGCCCCGCACCGTGAGCGCGACCGTCCGCGCCGGCGCCGGCCGTTCGGGACGCCGGGACACCACGTCGCGGCCGGCCATGTGGCGGACGAGCCCGGCCGGATCGGTCCCCGAGGCGGGTCCGCTGTGGACCACGGCTCCGTCGCGGAGCACTGTGACGTGGTCCGCGATCGAGAGGACCTCGTCGATGTAGTGCGAGATGTAGACGACGGCGACGCCCTCGTCGCGCAGGGTCCGCACGAGGGCGCGGATCCGGTCCGCGGCCGCGGCGCCCAGGCAGGCGGTCGGCTCGTCCAGGATCAGGACCTTGCCGCCGCGCCGTACCTCACGGGCGACCTCGACCATGGTCTGTTCGGCGACGGTGAGTTCCCCGGCGGTCCGCTTCACGTCGATGTCGATGTTCAGGTCGAGCAGGGCCTTGCGGGCCTGGCGCTCGACGGACCTCCAGGACACCACGGAGCGGGAGGCGGGCAGGTCGCCGAGGAGGATGTTCTCGGCGACGGTCAGCGCCATCACCAGTTCGCGGCGTTGCGGGACCGTCGAGATGCCGAGCTGACGGGCCTTGCGCGGGGTCAGCCCCGACTGGCTCGTGCCGCCGATCTCGATCGTGCCGCCGTCCCCCTGGTGCGCCCCCGACAGGAGCTGGACGAGGGTGGACTTGCCGGCGCCGTTCATGCCCATCAGGGCGTGGACCTCACCGGGGCGGATGTCCAGGGAGACGCCTCGGAGTGCAACGGCCCCGCCGAAGCGCTTGGTGAGGTCGCGCAGGCGGACCACCGGCTCCACGGCCGGGCGGTCCACCGTGCCGGTGATCCCGGGAGCTGCCGTGGTGTACATGCCCTCGCTCCCTTTCGTACGTGGCTCGGGGCGGGCTGTCATGGCCGGGTCCGGTCCCCGCCGCCGGTGACGTGCTCGAAGCCGCGGATGTCGGGGAACGGGGGGCGGCGGTCGGCCTGGAGGTCGACCTGGAAGGCGTTCAGGCACATGCCGAGCATCGTGAAGTTGCCCAGGGAGCCGATGGCGTCGACCAGCCCCTGCGAACCGAAGTGCTTGTGGGCACGGGCGAAGGTGTCGTCGGAGACGAAGTGGGTCTCCAGGAGTTCCTGGCAGAACGCGTGGAAGGCGGTGTCGGCCTCGTCGGCGAACTCGGGCTCCCGGCGTTCCGCGATGGCCTCGACGGCCTCCGCGGGGATGCCGGCCTCGACGGCCGCGGTGACGTGTGCGTTCCAGGAGTACTGCGCGTCGAAGTGACGCGCCGCCATCAGCAGGGTCAGTTCCCGCAGGTGCTTCGGCAGGCTCGATTCGAAACGTACGAAGGCACCGAGCGATTCCACCCGCTCGCAGAGCTCGGGGCTCTGCAGCCACACCCGGAACGGCCCGCGGACGCCGCCGCGGCGTGCCGTGATCCTTGCGTGGAGTTCCTGCTGATGCTCGTTCATCTCTTCGGCGGCGAGTACGGGGATTCGCATGGGCGTTGCCTGCCTTTCGTTAGGTGACACGAGCGGATCGACCGTGTAACGGGAGCCGACCGTACCCCCGGGCCGCCGAGGCTCACCCTCCTCGGAATGCAAGGTAAAGCTGCACGCCGGATGCCTCTCATCCACCTCCCGGGCGCCTAACGTCTGACGACGCACCGACGTCGAAAGGACCTCCGCATGACCGTTATCATCAAGACCGCTTCCGTCCGCCTGCTGGACCGGGGAGGCGCGATCGTGACGACCCCTCTGGTCACGACCCCGGCGTCGAACGGCGAGAACCTGATCACCAGCGGGATGAGCGTGTACCCGGTGGGATCAGGGGCGCCGATGCACTCGCACAACTGCGACGAGCACGTGACGGTCCTGGAGGGCGAGGCGGAGGTGCTGGTGGAGGGGGAGGTGACCCGTCTCGAGCGCTTCGACACCACATACATCCCCTCCCCGATACCGCATCTCTTCCGGAACGTCGGCGACACACCGCTGCGCATCCTGTGGGTCTACACCTCGGGAACGGTCACCCGGACGTTCACCGAGACCGGCGTGACGGTGGAACACCTCTCGGCGGCCGACCAGATGGCCTGACCCCCGGCCCGGCTTCCTGGCGGTGACCGTAATCGCCCGAAGTGGATGTCGGCAAGATCTGGCATGAGATTGTTGACTGTGTATTTCCGCGGGGCACCGGGGCCGGCCGCGTCGGGAAGTTCCCAGGTCAGCCGGTGATCCCCGGCAGGCCGGGCGCCACATGGCCCCGTACGCGCCGGAGGCGGCGCCCGCCCTGCCCCGGGGCCGACATGCGGTGCCGCCCTCAGGGCGAGCCCTCGGCCCCTCGCTCCCGCGTCAGCGCACTCCGCGGGTGCGGTACTGGACGCTGATCCGTGGCCCCCGGGCGTGGGCGGTCTTGGGGATCGCGTGCTGCCAGGTGCGCTGGCAGGAGCCGCCCATGACGATGAGGTCGCCGTGGCCCAGCGGCCGGCGCACGGTCTCGCCGCCCCGGCAGGGGCGCAGGAGCAGATCGCGCGGGGCGCCGAGGGAGAGGATCGCCACCATCGTGTCCTCGTGCGAGCTGCGTCCGGTCAGGTCTCCGTGCCAGGCGACGCTGTCGCGCCCGTCCCGGTAGTAGCAGAGCCCGGCGGTGGTGAAGGGTTCGCCCAGCTCGTCCCCGTAGTGGGAGGACAGCGCGTCGCGGGCCTCGTCCAGCACGGGGTTCGGCAGTGTGTCCTCCGCGCGGTAGAACGCGAGCAGCCGGGGCACGTCGACCGTCCGGTCGTACATCTGCCGGCGCTCGGCCCGCCAGGGCACTTCCTCCGCGAGCTCGGCGAAGAGCTCGTCGGCGCCGCTCAGCCAGCCCGGCAGCAGGTCGATCCACGCCCCGTCGCCGAGGACCGTCCTGCGCAGCCCCGTGAGCGGACCGAGGCGCGGCCGGTCGGCCTGGTCGAACAGCGAACCCTGGAGATGAGCGGACATGGGGACAAGTCTACCCCGCGATTAGAACAAACGTTCTTATTGACAGGTCTCACGGACGGCCGGGCCCGGCAGCCCGCCCCGGTCGCAGCAGCCAGGGATCGGCCATAAGCTGCCGAGGCCGGAGGTACGGCCGCGATGGGCCTGACCAGGACTTCCGCTCCGCACGGCAGCCGGACCTCCCGTATCCGCCCGTACCCGGGAGGACAGCGACCGGCGGAAACCCGGAGCACTGACCTGCGCACGGGTGGGCAGGAGAGCGGCGACGCCGCAGGCGCTCGTACGGGCGGGCGGCGGCACGGCAGACCTCAAGGGAAGGAGCGGCCCGATGCCGGAACAAGGACGCGGTGACGACGTCTACCAGCCCGATCATTCGGACGTGGACAACCCGCCGACGGACGACCTCGACCCGGAGAACGTGATCGACGAGCCCGACCTCGACGACATGCTGGACACCGGGTACTCCCCTCCGGAGAAGCCCCTGGGCGTGTCGAAGTTCGGCACGACCGGCGAGGAGCAGAGGGAGGGCGAGTCCCTGGACGGCCGCCTCGCACAGGAGGTGCCCGAGGAGGACCCGCTGCGGGCCGACGACGGGCCGGAGGACAACGGCCCGGAGGAGGAGGACGCCGGGGACGAGCGTGCCGGACGCGTCGCCACCACGGACGAGGACCCCGGAGCCGTACGCAACAACAGGGTGCTGGGCCGGGACGTCGGCATCGACGGAGGCGCGGCCTCCGCCGAGGAGGCAGCCGTCCACATCCAGGACGACGACGGGGCCTGAGCGCCGGACCCCCGCCGATCAGTGGATCGCGGGCCACGACCGGTGGACCGCGCGCAGGACACAGGAAAGGTGACACCCGATGACCGACAACGGCACGAAGCAGCGCAAGGTACTGGCCGTCGTCACCAACTACGGCGTGGAGCAGGACGAGCTCGTGGTGCCTCTCGAACACCTCCGCGGTGCGGGAGTCCAGGTGGACGTCGCGGCCGTGTCGATGGACGACATCGTGACGCTGGTCGGCGACAAGGATCCCGGGAAGAGCGTCCGTCCCGACCTCACGCTGGACGACGCCGACCCCGCGGAGTACGACCTGCTGCTCATCCCGGGCGGCACCCTGAACGCCGACACCCTCCGGCTCCAGGGCGCCACCACCGGGATCGTCCGCTCCTTCACGGACTCCGGCCGCCCGGTGGCGGCCATCTGCCACGGCCCCTGGGCGGTGGTCGAGGCGGACGTGCTCACGGGCAAGCGGCTGACCTCCTACGCCTCGCTGCGGACCGACATCCGCAACGCGGGGGGCGAGTGGACCGACGAACCGGTCGTGACGGACGGCTCCGGCGGCTGGACGCTGATCACCTCACGCAACCCGGGTGACCTGGAACCGTTCGTCCAGGAGATCCGTACGGCCCTCGCGGGGTGAGCCCGACGACCGCTGCCGCACACCTTCGTGGCGGGGCGGCCGGATGTGCGGGAACACCGGCCCGGCGGCGGCCCCGCCGATAGGGTTCCGGTCATGGACAGCAGTGCGGTCACGGAACTGGTCGAGAAGTACATCGCGGTCTGGAACGAAACGGACGAAGGCGTGCGGCGGGCCCTGCTCGACGAGATCTTCACCCCGGACGGCACCTACGTCGATCCGATGGTGGAGGCCGACGGCATGGCGGCGATCGACTCGTACATCGCCGCTTCCCAGCAGAACTTCCCCGGGATGCTCTTCACCCACGGGCCGGTGCTGACCCACCACGACACCGCCCACTTCCCGTGGGAGCTGGGCCCCGCGGGTGAGGAACCGGCGGTGAGCGGATACGACGTCGCGGTCTTCGAGGGCGGCCGGATCAGCCGACTGTACGGCTTCTTCAACGGGTTCTGACTGAGCGGCCGGCACCCTCAGGCGCGGACGAGGGCCAGCAGTCCGTCGCGCAGCGTCCGCATGGTGTGCGGGTCACGGGCCTCGGCGTTGAGGCGCAGGAGCGGCTCGGTGTTGGAGGGGCGGAGGTTGAACCACCAGTCCGAGCCGCTCACGGTGAGGCCGTCGAGTTCGTCGAGGGTGACGCCGGGCCGTCCGCTCCAGGCCGTACGGACCGCGGCGAGACGGCCCGCCACGTCGTCGACCGTGGAGTTGACCTCTCCGGACGCGGCGTACCGGTCGAAGCCGCGGGTGAGGGCCGACAGGGTGCCGTCCTGTCCGCCCAGTGCCGCGAGGACGTGCAGCGCGGCGAGCATGCCGGTGTCGGCGTTCCAGAAGTCGGCGAAGTAGTAGTGCGCGGAGTGCTCGCCGCCGAAGACGGCGCCGGTGCGGGCCATCTCGGCCTTGATGAAGGAGTGGCCGACGCGGGTGCGCACAGGGGTGCCGCCCGCCTCGCGGATCACCTCGGCCACGGTGCGCGAGGTGATCAGGTTGTGCAGAACCGTCGCGCCGGGCCTGCGGGCGAGTTCGCGGGAGGCGACGAGCGCGGTGACCGCGGACGGCGACACCGGTTCGCCGCGTTCGTCGACGACGAAGCAACGGTCGGCGTCGCCGTCGAAGGCGAGGCCGAGGTCGGCGCCCTCGGCCAGGACGCGGGCCTGGAGGTCCACGAGGTTGGCCGGGTCGAGCGGGTTGGCCTCGTGGTTCGGGAAGCTGCCGTCGAGCTCGAAGTACATCGGTACGACGTCGAGCGGAAGGTCCGCGAGGACGGTCGGGACGGTGTGGCCGCCCATGCCGTTGCCGGCGTCCACGACCACCTTGAGCGGTCGGATCGCCCCCAGGTCGACGAGCGTGCGCAGGTGCCTGGCGTACTCCTCCAAGGTGTCGTGCCGCGTGACGACGCCCGCCCGGTCGGGGGACGGTGAGGGCCCGCCGGTGTCCGTCCACCGCTCGACGAGCGTGCGGATCTCGGCGAGTCCGCTGTCCTGGCCGATCGGCGCGGCGCCGGCGCGGCACATCTTGATGCCGTTGTAGCGGGCGGGGTTGTGCGACGCGGTGAACATCGCGCCCGGCAGACCGAGCGCGCCGGAGGCGTAGTAGAGCTGGTCCGTCGAGCAGAGGCCGGTCTCGGTGACGTCCGCACCCTGCGCGACGGCCCCGCGCGCGAAGGCCCGCGCGAGACCCGGCGACGTGGCGCGCATGTCGTGTCCGGTCACGAGCGCCCTGGCCCCGGTGACCTGGACGAACGCGGCGCCGAACAGCTCCGCCGTCGACTCGTCCCACGCGTCGGGGACGATGCCGCGCACGTCGTACGCCTTGACGAGCCCGGACAGGTCGGTGCGGGGGGCGGGGTCAGTGGGCGCGGCCATGGCCGTCTCCTTCGTGGTGCTGCGGATCAGGCGTGTCGAGGAACCACAGGGCGGTGTCGGGCGGGATCGCGTCGCCGTCGAGGGGGCCGCTGGCCAGCACCGGGCGGCCCCGCACGCGGAGTTCGGCCTGGGTCAGTGGCCGGTTCCCGAGGTTGACGACGCAGGTCAGCGCGGAGCGGCGGAAGGCGAGATACGGGTCCCCGGGCGCCGAGTACCAATGGGGCGTTGCCGTCGGGTCGGGCGCGGGGTGGGCGCGGCGCAGCCGGAGCGCTTCGCGGTACAGGGTGAGCGTGGAGGCGGGGTCGTGTTCCTGGGCGGCGACGGTGTAGGGCGCCCAGTCGTCCGGCTGCGGCAGCCAGGTGCGGTCGGGGCCGGCGGTGGTGAATCCGTACGGGGCACGGTCGCCGGACCACGGCAGGGGCACCCGGGAACCGTCGCGGCCCCGGTCGGTGTGGCCGGAGCGTTCCCACAGCGGGTCGCGGATGCGGTCGTCGGGGACGGTGGCCTGCGGCAGGCCGAGCTCCTCGCCCTGGTAGAGGTAGGCGGAGCCGGGCAGGGCGAGCATGAGCAGGGCCGCGGCCCGTGCGCGGGCCGGGGAGCCGAGGCGGGTCACCGGCCGGACCGCGTCATGGCTGGAGAGCAGCCAGGTGACGGCCCCGCCGCCGGGCGCGGAGAGCGAGGCGTCGATGACGCGGCGCAGCTCGGCCGGGTCCCAGGCGGCCTCCAGGAACGCGAAGTTGAAGGCCTGGTGCATCTCGTCGGGCCGGGTGTAGCGCGCCAGCCTGGCCGGGTCGAACACGGCGGACTCGGCAACCATGACCCGCTCGCGCGGGGGCACCGCGCCGGGCGGCGCGGGGTGGGTGTCGAGCAGGGTGCGCCACTCCCGGTACAGCGGGTGCAGCTCCTCCTGGTCGTAGTACGGCATGAGGTGGTTGCGCAGCGGGTCGCGGTGCTGTCCGGGGCCGGCGTCGGGCAGGCCCTCCGCCTTGAACAGGGCGTGCGCGACGTCCACGCGGAAGCCGTCGACGCCCCGGTCGAGCCAGTACCGCAGGACGCCCTCGAAAGCCGTACGCACCTCGGGCGCGCGCCAGTCGAGGTCGGGCTGCTCGGGCGCGTGCAGATGGCAGTACCACGCGCCGTCGGCCACCCGGGTCCAGGCCGGCCCGCCGAAGGCCGACTGCCAGTCGTTGGGCGGGAGTTCACCGTCGGCGCCACGGCCTTCGCGGAACAGGTAGCGTCCGCGCGCGGCGGATCCGGGCCCCGCCGCGAGCGCCTCCTGGAACCAGGGGTGCCGGTCGGAGGTGTGGTTGGGCACGAGGTCGACGATGAGCTTGAGCCCCAGGCTGTGGGCGCGGGCGGTGAGCCGGTCGAAGTCCTCGGAGCTGCCGAGGTCGGCGGCGACCCCGGTGTGGTCGGCGATGTCGTACCCGCCGTCGGCGAGCGGCGAGGGGTAGAACGGGGTGATCCACACGGCGTCCGCGCCGAGTTCGGCGATGTGGCCGAGCCGGGCCGTGGCACCGGCGAGGTCGCCGGTCCCGTCGCCGTCCGAGTCGGCGAAGGCACGCGGGTACAGCTCGTAGCAGACGGCGTCCTGCCACCAGCTCATGAGGACTCCTGGGGGTGGTACGTGGTGCCCGGGGCGGGCACGGGCTGTTCGATGCCGGTGTCGGCGGCCAGCGTGGCGGCCTCGGCGACGGCGACGGCGGTGAGGCCGGCGACGGCGTCGGCGACCGGGGTGGAGCCGTCGCGCGCCACGCGGACCAGGTCGGCGACGGCGGCGCGCACGCTCTCGCTGTAGACGTGCGGTTTGCGGGGTTCGCCGCCGAGGTCGAGGACGGCGCGTACGTGGTGGGGCACGACCCGTGTCTCTCCGCGTCCGCGCGCCGGGGTGGCGGGGCCGGCGTCCCTTTCGACGGTGACCGAGACGCGTTCGCCGCCGTGCGGACGGAAGCCGTCCACGTGCAGCAGCGCATCGGCCCGTGCGGGCAGCCGCTCCCAGGCCTCGGCGCCCTGCTCGTCGGTCCAGGCCGAGATCTCGGCGCGTACCGGGATCCAGCCCTCGATCCTGGTCTCGGCGAATCCGTGGTCCAGGCGCATCAACTGGCGTTCGCAGCGGTGCGCGTGGGTGAAGGAGTGCAGGTGGGAGGCGAGGACACCGCCCGGGTGGAGGACGTCGGCGCTGACCATGTCGACGGGCCCGCCCGGCCGTCGTACGGCGGTCGCCCGCACGCTGACCGGGTCGGAGCCCAGCAGGGCGCGCGCCGCGTCGAAGAAGTGCACGCCGTGCTCGACGAAGATGCCGCCGCTGTGCGCCCGGTCCCAGAACCAGTGGTCGGGGCCGAGGTCCTGGTCGGAGGCGTCGTTCTCGAACAGGAAGCGGCGCGGGGCGGCGAGCAGCCCCTGCGCGGTGAGCCGTTCCACGGCCCGCAGCAGCGGGTTGTAGCGCAGGACGTGGTCGACGACCAGGGCGCGCCCGGCGCGTTCGGCCTCGCGGGCCACGGCGCGGGCGTCCAGCGCCGTGGTGGCGAGCGGCTTCTCGCAGAACACGTGCCGGCCGGCGCGCAACGCGGCCGTGGCCATCGCGGCGTGCGCGGCCGGCGGTGTGGCGATGGCGACGGCCCCCACGTCCTCGCGCTCCAGCAGCTCCTCCAGGGAGCCGAGCGCGGGCACGCCGTGCCGTTCGCCGAGCGCCTTCGCCCGTACGGGGTCGGGGTCGGCGACAGCGGTCGGGCGGAGCCCGGGCAGGCCGGCCACGGCGTCCAGGACGTACGCCCCGAAGCCTCCGCAGCCGACCAGTCCGAGGCCGAGGGGGGCCGTCGCGTGGGTCATGCCGTGCGCTCCAGGAGGGCGACGCCGATGTGCGCGTCGGCCATGCCGTAGAAGACGTACAGCTCTCCGTCGATCTCCTCGATCGCGGTCGGGAAGACGACGTTGGGGACGGTGCCCGCGCGCTCCTCCTCGGTCTCGGGCGCCATCAGCGGCTCCTCGGAGCGGGCCAGGACCTTGGCGGGGTCGGCCGGGTCGAGGATCATCGCGCCGGCCGCGTAGGACACGGTCTGGTTCTGCGCGAAGGGGTCCTCGATGTGGCCGGAGACGCCGTGGTGGATGAGGAGCCAGCCCTCGGGCACGCGGACCGGGGCGGGTCCTCCGCCGATCTTCAGGTCCTCCCACGGGTGCTCGGACAGGGCGACGAGCCGGTGGTCGCGCGGGCGGACCAGGGCGCGGATGTCGGCCTCGACCTCGGCGACGGGCACGTACGAGATCCAGATGCCGGGCCGTTCGTCGGTGATTCCGGCGGGCAGGTGGACGCCCTCGCCGGGCCGGAACCAGCCGAGGTCCCACATCGGGCGGTGCAGCATCGCGTACGCGGGTTCGCCGTCCGGGCCGGGGACGGGCTCCGGGAAGTGGACGACGTCCTTGTTCGGGAAGAGGTTGAGGTCGGTGTCGAGGTCCGGCTGGTAGGCGAACTGCACCGGCCCGAGGCGGGTCCACGTGGTCAGGTCGTCGGACACGGCGAGCGCCGGCTTGGGGCCGAGCGGCCCGTAGGCGACGTACGACATGACGTGCTTGCCGAGCGAGGGGATCCAGGTGATGCGCGGGTCCTCGACGCCGGCGTTGTTCTTGCCGCGCTCCCAGCCCTCGTCGGGCGAGAGGACGACTCCACGCCGCTCGACGCCGCTGGGGACGCCGTCGGTGAAGGTGACCTCGGCGAGGCCGACGCGGGACACGTTGCCCTCGGCGACCAGGCGCGGCAGCAGGTGGAGACGGCCGTCGGGGGTGCGTCCCGACGCGGGGTTGAGGACTCCTTCGGCCTCGTTCGCCTCGCCGGGCAGCGGGGACATGATCAGGCCCTTGCGTACCAGGCGGTAGGGGATGCGGGGGGTGGCGCCGGTGGTGCTCATACGGGGAATCAGCCCTTTGTCGCGGAGTCGATGTCGGTCGAGGTGAAGTGGCGCTGGAACAGGAGGAACAGCGCCACGGCGGGGGCGGCCAGCACACATGCGCCGGCCAGCAGGGCGCCGGTCGGGTTGGCGACCGTGCCCTGGAGGTTGGACAGGAAGCTGGCCAGGGAGACGGCCAGCGGCTGCATGTCGGCGTCCTTGGTGACGAGGAACGGCCACAGGAACTCGTTCCACGGTCCGATGAAGGTCAGCAGCATCGCGGTCAGTACGGCGGGCCGCGCCATCGGCAGCGCGACCTTCCACAGGATGCGCAGTTCGCCCGCGCCGTCGAGGCGGGCGGCCTCGAAGAGGGACTGCGGCAGTTGGAGGAAGAACTGGCGGAAGAGGAACACGGCCGTCGAGTTGATCGCGAACGGAAGGATCATCCCGATGTAGTTGTCGCCCAGTCCGTAGTCGCGGACCACCAGGACGTAGAGCGGCAGCGTCAGGAGCTGGAAGGGCACCATCTGCACGAGCAGCAGCGAGGCGAAGACGGTCCCCCGGCCGCGGAAGTGCAGCTGGGCCAGCGCGTATCCGGCGAGCACCCCGAAGACGAGGGTGCAGAGCAGGACGCCGATCGTCATGATCCCGGAGTTGAGCAGGGACCGGCCCAGCGAGATCGCGCCGTTGACGGCCGTGTAGCTGCTGCCGGTCAGACCGCTGGGGACGGCGGAGGACAGGTCGCCCGTCGTCGTGCTCCGCAGCGAGCCGACGACCATGTAGTAGAAGGGGAAGAGGAAGGCGACCGCGCCGAGCGAGAGAACGGTGTACTTGAGGGCCGTCCCCCCGGACCGGCGCGAGCGGCCGGCCGTGGGCGGGGCCTGTGTGACCGGAGCGCCCGTGGCAGGTGTGTCGGCGAGCGGGGTGTCGGTGGCCGGGTTCGAGGCGCTCATGTCAGTTGCCCCTCTCGGAGAGCTTGCGGGCGGCCAGCGAGATGACGAGGACGAAGCCCACCAGGACGACACCCAGGGCGGCGGCGAAGTCGGGGTGCCCCTGCTCGATGCCCTTCTGGTACATGAGCAGGACGGGCGAGGTGGAGGCGTGGTCGGGGCCGCCGCCGCCGGTGAGCAGATAGGGCTCACTGAACAGGTTGGCGCCGGTGATGATCGCGTAGATCAGGACGAGGGTCGTGGCGGGACGCACTCCGGGCACGGTCACCGCGAAGAACTGCCGTACGCGACCGGCCCCGTCGACGGAGGCCGCCTCGTACAGCTCCTTGCCGACGTTCTGGAGCGCGGCGAGGTACAGCATGACGAAGAAGCCGAGCTGCTTCCAGGTGACGAAGACGGCGATCATCGGCATCGCGAGATGCGAGTTGACCAGCCAGGAGGGGTCCGGCGCGTGCGACCCGAGGAGGTTGTTGACGAAGCCGTCCGAGCCGAACAGGAACTGCCACACCGCGACCAGCGCGACGCTCGCCGTGATGTACGGCAGGTAGTAGGCGGCGCGGAAGAAGGCGCGGAAGCGGATCTTCGCGTTGAGCGCGGAGGCCAGGACGAGTGCCAGGATCACCGTGAGCGGCACGTTGATCACGAGGAAGACGGCGATGTTGAGGAAGGCCCGGCCCACGACCGGGTCGGTAAACACGTCCCGGTAGTTGGACAGCCCGACCCACGGGGAGTCGATGTCCGTGCCGGGGGCGGTGAAGTAGAAGCGGTGGACGGAGATCCACAGCGTGTAGACCATCGGGACGGCGAACACGACGAGCAGGAACAGCACGTACGGCGTCACGAACAGCGCGCCGGTACGGGAGCGGGCCCTGCCGTGGCGGGTGGCGGCGCCTTCGCCCTGCGGCCGGACGCCGGGTGCGACGCCCGCGGTGGCGGTGGCGGTGGGACGGAGGTTCGTCATGCCGGGTCCCCGTACTCGTCGAGCAGCTTGGATATCTTGGCCGAGGCCCGGCGCAGCGCGGTGCCGGTGGGCTCCTCGCCGAAGACGACGGACTTCGTCCACTCGTCGCGGAAGGCCTGCCAGACGTCGACGGATCCCGGCACGTTGGGGACCTCGACGACGTTCTCGGCCTGCTGTGCGAAGGCCTGGTAGACGGGCTTCCGTTGGAAGTAGTCCGGGTAGCGCGCAGTCAGGTTCTCCCGCATCGGCATCTGCCCGGTCGCCTCCAGGAACTTCCCGTCCTGCTGGGCGGAGGTGGCGAACTTCAGCAGGTCCCAGGCGGTGGCCCGGTTGCGGCAGGCGCTGAACATCGCGGCGGACTTCTCGTCGCTGAAGGAGTACGTGTCCTCGGGCGACTTCCCGTCGGCGGTCGGCACGGGGGCCACACCGATGTCGACGCTGTCCTTGTAGGCGGAGACCGCCCACGGCCCGACGGTGGCCATCGCGGCCTTCCCGTCGTTCACGGCGTCCCCGGGGTACGCCTCCTGCGGCGCGAGCTTCTCCGCGTACAACTGGCGCCAGAACGAGGCCACCTTGCGGCCGGCCGGCGAGTCGAACTGCGGCTCGCCGTCCTCGATGAGCTGCTTGCCGCCGCTCTGCGCGGCGAAGGCCGGGTAGAAGTCGAGCCAGGACTGGAAGAACTCGCTGCTGGGCGCCGGCCAGATCGCCGCCTTGGCGGCACCGCTGTGCACGAGGGTGCGGGAGGTCTCCAGGAACTGGCTGTATGTCGCCAGCCGCGGGTGCTCGGGGTCGAGGCCGGCCTTCTCGAAGATCTTCTTGTTGTAGAGGATCATCACCGGGTTGCTCTTCCACGGCAGTTGGCGGAACTTGCCGTCCGGCGAGGCGTACTGGCCGGTGAGGGCGCCGCCCCGGCGCTCGATGTAGGAGTCGCCGTCCGGGAAGTCGCTGAGCGCGACGAGGCCGTTCTGCTTCTCGAAGGTCGGCACCGAGGCGGGCGCGGTGTTGAAGACCAGGCAGGCGCTGGTGCCCGCGATGATGGAGGCGCTGATCGCCTCCTCGGAGGTCTTGCCCGCAGGTATCTGCTGGGCCGTGACGTGCTGTCCGGGGTGGCTCCTGTTCCAGGCGGCGACCATGTTCCTGCCCCAGGCCACCTCCTGGGCGTTGTTCGACAACCAGATCGTGATGGGACCCCGCGCCTTCGCGGCGGTCTCCTGGTCCGGGGCCGGCCGGCCGCAGGCGGTCGCGGCGCTCGCGAGGGCGAGCACGAGCAGCGAGTACGCCGTTCTCCTCAGCATGAAAAATCTCCGAACTGTTCACGCCCGGCCTCGTCGCCGGACGGACATGCCTTGCCGGGCCACGAAGGCCCGGCGGCCCGCTCGTCAGGCGCCGGGGGCCGGGCCTATCGACGCGCGGGGGACGAACTCGGCGGGCGGCAGCACGACGTGCGCCACCTCCTCGCCTGCCAGCACCCGGTCCAGGGCCCGGGCCGCCGCCTCGCCCCAGCCGCGCGCGTCGGCGCGGGCGGAGGAGAGCGGCGGGTAGGTGTAGCGCGTGAGGCTGGTGTCGTCGTAGCCGACGACCGAGAGGCGGTCCGGCACCGGAACCCCCATCTCCTGGGCCACGGAGAGCCCGGCCGTCGCGGCCAGGTCGTTCCCGTAGACGATCGCGGTGGGCGGTTCGGCCAGTGAGAGCAGTGCGCGGGTGGCCCGCGCACCGCCCTCCGCCGTGAAGCCGCCGGGCATCACGGGGCCTTCGGGCAGGCCGAGAGCGCGCAGCGTCTCCTCCCAGGCCGCCCTGCGCCGGTGCGCGTGGCGGAACTCCTGAGGGCCTTCGACATGGGCGATACGCCGGTGTCCCAGCTCGGCGAGACGTCGTACGGCTTCCACGTAGGCGGGCCGGTCGTCGAGGCTCACCGAGCTGAGCCCGTCGCTCCACTCGCTCTGCCCCACCACGACGGCCGGCAGTCCGAGCCGGTGCATGAGGGCCGGGCGGGGATCGTCGTGGCGCAGGTCGGTGAGGAGCACGCCGTCCACCCGTCGGTCGGCGGCCAGCCGCTCGTACACGGACTGCTCCCGCTCGGGGGTGGTGAGGTGCACCATGAGCCCGTCACCGCGCTCCCCCAGGGCCACCTCGACGCCCGCTATGAAGGCGGGGAAGAAGAGGTCGGCGCCGATCAGGTCGGGTTCCCGGGCGAGCACGAGACCGAAGGCGCCCGCCTTGCCGAGGGACAGCGCCCTGGCCGGGCGGCTCGGGGTCCAGCCGAGTTCGGCCGCGACCGCGAGGATGCGCTCCTTGGTCTCCTGGGCGATCCCGGGCCGGTCGTTCAGGGCGAACGAGACGGAACTGCGCGAGACACCCGCACGCTGTGCGACGTCGTCGATGGTGGGCTTGCGAGCCATGGCGCCTTCCGCTCTCTGTGTTCCCGGGGACCGGGCAAGGGGACCGAGCGACGTCTCCACCGGCGCCTAAACCGGTTTGAACGTTCAACCGGCGTCACTAAACCGGTTTGAGAGGCGGGCCGTCAATGGGTCACGTGATGTGACCTGGGTTACATCGGGGCGGCGGGGATCCTCCGGTTCTGCTGACGGGCGCTCGGCCGGGGTCCGCCGGCGGCTCTCGGCGCAATGACCGAGGGCCGGTTCCGGATCACTCCGGAACCGGCCCTGACCCACTCCTCCAGCACCGGAAGGGAACGCAAACGGACCGCGGCCCGTACGGGCTCCGCCCGCGGGGCCGCCCTCGCTCCCCGTTGAGCGCCTCCCGCTCGCGGTAGCCGGCGAGCCGGAAGGTCATTTTCAGGATGTCCTCCGTCGTGCCGTCCACGGCCGCCATGAGGGCACGGACTCGGCTCGTCCTCCCGCCTCACTCGCCACCTGGGGCCCGCTGACGCCGCCAGTGCCCTCGCCTACGGCCCCCGGCACGGCGACGCGCTCGCGACCGCGCGCGGCCGGGCGCACCGTCGAACGCCTGCTGCAGGAGGGCCGTCCGTGAGCGACGCGCCTCACCTGTTGGTCGCTGACGCGACCCAGGTCCACCAACCGGCCGTGAAACCGGAACCGGACCACCGCCGTGTACATGCCCACACCGGGAGGCAGCGAGTGAAGCGATTCTTCGGAAAAGTCAGCATGGCGGAGCCTCATGTCTCCGACGCGGAGCGAGAGCTCTTCGGTGCGCCGCTACGCTACGACATGGGCTGGGCCCAACACGAGCACGCGGGACTCGACTTGACGATGTGGTCGGCGCTGCGGCAGATGCCGAGGCTCGTCAGCGCCACCCTGCGGATGGCCTGGGGCGCGGATCGCCGCGCGCTCGTGGCCGTGGCGATCAGCGAACTCGGCCAGGGCATCGCCGCCGCGGTCGGACTGCTGGCCGTCAACGCGGTCATGCACGCGCTTCTGGGCGCCGGAGACGCTGTCGAGCGGCTGCACGCCTGACGACGGCAGCACCATCAGCTCCATCTCCGCGCCCTGGCTGCAGGCCGGCATGCTCGAATCCGCCCGCATCCGGCCCAGGACGACGGCGTCATGGACGAGCTGCCGGCCGTCCTCGCGTCCCTGCTCGGACGGGACGTCACGAGATCCGTACGGGCCGCGCCGCCGGACCGGTCACAGCCGGCGGCGAAGGGCTCAGCAGCCCGGCCTGCTGACCTCGGTCAAGGACGCCGGTCCCCCATTGGTCCCCAGGAATGACCAAGGGGCGGTTTCGGATACCTCCGAAACCGCCCCTGATCTGCGACTGTCTCCAGTCGGGACGACAGGATTTGAACCTGCGACCCCTTGACCCCCAGTCAAGTGCGCTACCAAGCTGCGCCACGTCCCGATGCGTTTCCTCCCGGTGTTCCCGGGGGCTGCGCAGGACAAACATTACCTCACTCCGAGGACCGGATCGACGCCCGTACCTGCTGGGCGCGGGTGGCCAGCCCTTCGGCGCCGCAGGCGGTGGCGAGCTTCCCGGCCCGGGCGAGCTCCTGGCGGGAGCGGATCGCGGTGCCGTACTCGAAGCGTGCGAGCGCGTGCTCGTAGGCGGACGAGGATGCCTCCAGGTGGCGTACGGACTCGGCCAGCAGGTGGGTCGCCTCCTCCTCGGGTACGAACAGGGCCATGCAGCGCAGGGCCTCGCCGATCGCCGTGTCCGTGCCGAACCGTTCCGCGTGGACGCGTGCCCGGGTGGCCAGCTGGGCGGCCCTGACCGGCTCGGTGTCGGCAAGGGCGCGGGCGAGATCCCCTGCCCAGGGTGCCCAGACCCCGTTGAAGCGGCCGCGCGGCTCCAGTGCGGCGCCCGCCGACTCCAGCTCGGCCACGGCCTCCGCCGTACGTCCCTCGGCCAGCAGCAGCCGTCCGCGTACGCACGGGGCGTCCGGCAGGACCATGGCGCTGGGGTACGGCGGGCCGAAGTCGTACCGGTCGGCGACGAGCCGGGCCTCCGCCGTCCGGCCGCGAGCGAGCAGGGTGTCGACGAGGAGACAGGTGGCGTCCCAGTGGACGGGCAGCCCGCTGCCGGCCCGGTCGGCGAGGCGCAAGCCCTCGCGCAGGAAGCCCTCGGCCTCGGCCAGACGTCCGCGCCGCCGGTGCACGAGGCCCAGGAGGGTGTGTGCGAACGCGAGGTGCGCGCCGCTCCAGCCGGAGATCTCGAAGGCGCGCACGGCCTCGCCGAAGAGTGCTTCGGCGCGGTCGAGCTGGTCGGTGAACGCGTAGGTGATGCCCGCCATCGTGGGGAGCTCGAAGCCCCATTCGGAGTCCGTCCAGCCGAGCCCGCGCGCGGGCCGCCCGTCGACGAGTGCGCGTTCGCAGAAGTCCACGACGAGTTGGGCGTTCTCGCCCCGGAGCATGGCGTCGAAGGCCCGCAGGGTGAGCAGGGCGCGTTCGGCGTTGTCGCGGCCCTTGAGGTGGTCCGCGTTACGGGCGAGGCGGGCCGACCGTGCGGGTCCGTCCTCCTCCGTGGCCTGCATGCCCTCCCACAGGAAGTGCGCGGCCTGGAGACGCATCAGGCCGGGACCGGGGGCGGTTCGAGACGCCTCGGCCGCCAACGAGAGCGCCGCGTCCTTGAGCTGGTTGTTGTGGGACAGGGCGGAGGCCAGCCGGAAGGTGGCGTCGATCCGGAGCGTCTCGTCGAGCCCGGGCGTGTCGAGCGCGGCGCGCAGGTGCTGCACCGTGGTGGCCGGCGAGAAGAGCAGTGTGGCGCAGCCCAGTTCGTACTGCAGGGCCGCCCGGTCGCCGGGGCGCGGCGGCTCGTCCAGGGCACGTTCGAGACAGCGCCTGGCGGCTTCCGGGGCGCCGACCGCGAGATGCTGCCGTGCCGCCTCGCGGAGCTGCGCGACGAGCTCCTGGTCGTCGTCGGGGTGCACTTCGAGGAGGTGGCGGGAGGCCGCGGCCGCCCCGAGTCCGGCCTGGGTGATCGCCCAGGCCGCCCGCCCGTGCATGGCGGTGCGGGTCGCGGGCGGGATCGAGCGGTAGACGGCGGTGGCGATGAGGGGGTGGACGAACTCCAGCGGGTCGAAGCCGCTGACGATACGGGCGTCCCGCAGCCGTGCCGTGCAGTCGGCGGCCTCCGCCGAGCTCATTCCGGCCAGGGTCGCCGCGAGTTCCTGGGAGATCTCGGTGCCGAGCACGGCCGCCGCCCAGGCGAAGCGGTTGGCGTTGGTGCCGAGGCGTTCGAGACGGGCGACGAGCCCGCTGCCCCGGGCGGAGGCGCCGAGTTCGCGCAGGAGACCGGCGGATTCCTCGACCGGTGCCAGTTCGCGGTCCTGGGCCTTGGCGACGAGCTCGACCGCTTCGTACGGGTTGCCTCCGGTGACGGCCCAGACCTCGCGGCAGAAGGGGTCGTCCGCGTGGTCCCCGAGGCCGGCGCGCACCAGTTCGGCCGTGGCATCGGGGGTGAGCGCGCGCAACGCCACGCGGGTCAGCGCCGGGTGGCCGGCGGTGCCGCTCTCCGGGGTGCGGGCGATGGCCCAGTCGGCGTTGCGGTCGGCGAGCTCCTGGGGGCGGTGCGCCTGGACCACCAGCACGGGCAGTTCGGACAGCCGTGCGGTGAATCCGGCGAGCCAGGCGAGGGATTCCCCGTCGGCCCAGTGCGCGTCGTCCGCTATGAGGAGCAGCGGCCGGTGGCTGAGGCGGGAGGCGAGCCGGGAGACGACGTAGTCGAGGCCGTCCCTGACACCTTGGGGGTCGGGCTGCGGGCCGCTGGGGTCGGCGAGGCCCAGGGCGGGCGCCGCGATCTCGAACCAGTCGCCGAACAGGGCGCGGATCTCGTCGGCGGGGAACCGGACCAGTGCGGGCTGGAGCAGTTGGCGTACGACGTGGAACGGCACCGAGGTGACCGTCTCACCGCCACGGGCGGACCAGATGGTGCAGCGGTCGGCGGCCATGGCCTGGATCTCGCCGAGCAGCGCGGTCTTGCCGATGCCGGCTTCGCCGCTGAAGACCAGCAGCCCGCCGGCGGCTTGTCCGCCGCAGAGGGCGTCCAACGCCAGTTCGGCTGCGGCGAGTTCCGGTTCGCGCTCGTACAACGGCCGGGACGGCTTCATGCCTCCCCTTCCCAGGGTGGTTGCGAAGAGCACCGAGCCTAACCGTGCGCGGGTGCGGGCGGACAGGGTTCCGGCCGTTCTTCGCAGGTGCGAGGCACAATCGGGGGGTGGACGAATCTCGCAGGGACCGCGACGAGGAAGGGCGGGCGCGTAATGCGCGCCCCCGGGACGGGCTGGGCCGCCCCCTGCCGTACGGGACTCCGGGGGTGGAGCGGCAGCCCGAGGGGGTGGTGCGCTCCCCCGACGAGACGGTGCGCGAGGCCCAGCGGCTCCTGGACGCGGGCATGCCGTTCCACGCCCACGAGGTGTTCGAGGACGCGTGGAAGTCGGGGCCGGACGAGGAGCGCGAGCTGTGGCGGGGCCTCGCGCAGATGGCGGTGGGGCTGACCCATGCCGCTCGGGGCAACGCGGCGGGCGGGGCACGGCTGTTGAGGCGGGGCGCCGGCGCCGTCGACGGGTTCCGGGCGGCGGATCCGCACGGGATCGGGGTGGACGGGCTGATCGGCTGGGCGCGGGAGCTGGCGGGCCGGGTGGATCCGCCGGGGCCCGGGGGCGCGGGGGGTCCCACCGGTTCTCAGGGGGGCGCGCGGGTCGTGGACGCGGCGGCGGAGGCCCCCCGGCTGCGGAGGGGAGACCGGGCCGGGGAGTGAACACGCGGATGCGATAGGTTTTGCTCCTTCCTGACGGTGCGTTGATCGCACCTGTCGCCTTTACGTTCCATTCTTCGACCACTCGCTCTGGAGACGGACGCCCCGATGACCGACATCATCAACGGCCTCGGCCGTGCCACCGCGTACGGGGCCCTCGGCGTCGTACTGCTCGTTCTCGGCATATTCCTGATCGACGCCCTGACACCGGGCAAGCTCGGCCGCCAGATATGGGAGGAGCGCAACCGCAACGCCGCGCTGGTCCTGAGCTCGGCGCTGCTGGGCATCGGCGGCATCGTGTTCACGTCGATCTGGACGACGTACGAGGACTTCGGCAAGGGGCTCGCCTCGACGGCCGCGTTCGGGCTGCTCGGCCTGGTCATGATGGCGGTGGCCTTCCTCGTCGTGGACCTGGTCACCCCCGGAAAGCTGGGGGCCACGCTGGTCGAACGGGAGCCGCACCCGGCGGTGTGGGTGACGGCGGCGTGCAACGTTGCGGTGTCCGCCATCGTCTCGGCGTCGATCGCCTGACCGCCCCGGGATCCCCGGTCCGGCGAACATCACCGTGCACAGCTATTACGATCCGGCGTCATGACCACTTCTGACCAGGACCAGGACCAGGACCGACTGCAAGAGCAGGAGCAGGGGCAGGACCACGAGCCCGGCGAGAGCCCCGCGGCGATACCGGGGGAGATACCGGAGCCGGCCGCTCCGGAACGGAGACTCACCCCACGTCAGGCGCGGCGGCTGCGGATCGTCCTCTCCTCGGTGGGCATGGCGGCGATGGCCTTCGTCCTGGCGCTGCGGATCGCCAGCCGTTCCTCGGTCCTGGTCGTCGGGGTCTACGGGCTCGCGCTCATCCTCTGCGGTGTGGTGATCGAGCTCAGCAGGAACGGCCGCACCAGGCTGGGCAGCTGGCTGCTGGGCGTCGGTCTGGTGGCGGCCGTCGGCGCCGACTGGCTGCTCATTCCCTGAGCGGGTCCGGCCGCCCCCCGCCCGTCAGAGCGCGGTGATCCGTACGGCCGTACCGTCCGGGTCGACCCGGTCGGTCCAGTCGGCAACCAGATGGAACGGCCGGCCGGGGACGGCGGCCGACAGCAGCCGCTGCCGGTGGAGTTCGCGACCGTCCTGCGAGACGACGAGCAGCGGCCACGGCAGCCGCCGCGCGGTGCGCAGCACGAACCGGCCGCCCGGCGGGCGCGTGCCGTCCGGCCCCGTCACATTGGGGGCGATCCACCGCAGGGGCGCGTCGACGACCAGGCGTGCTCCGCCTCCCGCGGCTTCCTCGGTGCCGGCCAGCCGGTGCAGTACGGGCACCGCCACGGCCCGGCCCTCCTGCGCGGCGAACTCGGCGTGTTCGACGGCGTGCAGCAGGTTCCCGGCGGCGAAGACGCCCGGCCGCGAGGTGCGGAACGCCGCGTCGTACGCGGGCCCCCGGGTGCCGGGATCGAGGAGGAGCCCACCGCGCCTGGCCAGTTCGTGGTCGGGCACGAAGTCACCGGTCAGGACGACGGTGTCGCAGCGCAGCGTGGTCGTGCGGCCGTCGTCGTGGCGCAGGGCCACCCCGGACAGCCGGGTCCTGCCCGTGAGCCCGGTGACGGTGGCGCCGGTGAGCAGCGGGGTGCGCCGGTTCCGCGGCCGGACCGGGCGGGGCGGCCGGTCGGTGACCATGGCGACGATGTGGACCCCGGCGGCGCGCAGGGTGGCGGCGGCCGCGTGGCCGATGGGCTCGTCGCCGACGACGACGGCCCGGGTGCCGATCCGCTGTCCGTACAGGTGGACGGCCTGCTGGAGTTCGCCGGTGGTGTAGACGCCGGGCGGCCGGGTGCCAGGGATCAGGCGGGCGCTGCGCGGCCGTTCGCGGGCGCCGGTGGCGAGGACGACGGCCCTGGCGGTGATCCGTTCGAGTCCGGCGGGTCCGGTGGTCTCGACCGTGAGGGGTCCCGCCCAGCCGGTGACGGTGACTCCGGTGCGCAGCGTGGCTCCCGCGTCGAGGGCGGCTGCCACGCTCCGCCGGGCGTAGGAGGGCCCGTCCGTCCCTGCCGGCGCGTACGAGGATCCTGCCGCCGACGCCCAGGCGTACGCGGACCGGGTGAGGCGCCCGCCGAATCCGCCGTGGTGGCAGTGGCGGGGGATCCCGCCCGCCTTCTGCTCGCGTTCCAGGATCTCCACCCGGCCCACGCCCGCCGCGGCGAGTTCGGCTCCGGCGGCAAGGCCCGCGGGGCCCCCGCCGACAATCAGGACGTCGGCCTCGCGTGCGTTCCGGGTCACGGTCGCGCCTCCTCGAACAGGGCGCGGACGGCGGCGCCGCAGTAGAAGCCCTGGCAGCGGCCGCCGCGGGCGCGGGTGCGGCGCCGCAGGCCGTCCAGGGAGTGCGGCGGGACCGTCGCGGACAGCGCGTCCCGGATCTCTCCGAGGGTGACCTGCTCGCAGTGGCAGACGAGCGTGCCGTACGCCGGGTCCTCCGCGATCAGCTCGGCGTTCCGGTAGGGGCGGGGGAAGGCCTCACCGAGGTTGGGCATCGTGAGGGGCGGGAGTGGGTGCGGCTCCGCGGTCTCCAGGCCGATGGCCGTGAGCAGCCCCGTGACGTGGCGGCCGATGGCCATGGACGCGGTGAGGCCGGTGGAGCGGATGCCGCCCACGGCGACGTAGCGGAGTCCGGGGTACTCCTGGATGCGGTAGTCCTCCTGTCCGGTGGCGGCGCGCAGGCCCGCGTAGACCGCGGTGACCTCCTCGTCGAGGAGGTCGGGCAGGATCCGGCGGCCCTTCTCGCGCAGCTCGTGCAGGCCGTCGGCGGTGGAGCCGGTGGCGGCCTTGTCGTCGAGCTCCTCGGCGGTGGGCCCGAGGAGGACGTTGCCGAACACGGTCGGCGCGACCAGGACGCCCTTGCCGGCCGGGCCGGGGACCGGCAGGAGGATGTGGCCGACGAGGTCGCGGGCAAGCTTGTCGAAGACGATGAGCTGACCGCGGCGCGGGGTCACGGTGAACACGTCGTGGCCGAGGAGCAGGTCGATCTCGTCGGCGTACAGCCCGGCGGCGTTGACCAGGTAGCGGGTGCGCAGCGGGCCGCGCGACGTGGTGAGCGTGTGGCCCTCGGCGTCGCTGCCGATGTCCTGCACCCGGCAGTTCAGGTGCAGGTGCACGCCCGCGCGGACGGCCTGGGTCGCGAAGGCGAGCGGGGTGGTCCAGGGGCAGATGATGCTCTCGTCGGGGATGTGGAGCGCGCCGAGCGCGCCGGGCCCCAGGCGCGGCTCGCGGGACCGCAGTTCACCGGCGTCGAGGATCCGGGACGCGTGGTAGCCGTTGCGTTCCGCCTTGGCCCGCAGCCGGGGCAGGGCGGCGAGCTGGTCCTCGTCCCAGGCCACGAGGAGGGCGCCGACGCGCTCGACCGGGATGCCGGTTTCGGCGGCGTACGCGGCGAGGAGATCCCGCCCTTCGCGTACGAGGCGGGCTTCCAGCGAGCCGGGGTGGGCGTCGAAACCGGTGTGCAGGATCGCGGTGTTGGCCTTGGATGTGCCGCTGCCGATGTCGTCGGCCGCGTCGATCAGGGCGGTGCGCAGGGGGTGGCGGGCCAGCTCGCGGGCGATGGCCGTGCCCACGACACCGGCTCCGATCACGGTGACGTCGTACGTGCCCTCCGCGCCGTTCTGCGCGCCCCTCGGCGGGGTCAGGGGGCCGGTGGTGGTGAGGGTGACGGTCATGCGCGCTCCAGCAGGCTGTCCACCGCGGCGCGGAAGCCCGCGAGGCGCTCCGCCGCCTCCCCGGGGCCGATCCGTGGTTCGTACACGGCGGAGGGCCGCCACTCGGGGGTCGCCCGGCCCGGCGGAAGCTGGGGGTCGAGCCCGAGCCTGGCGACCACACCGGCGCCGAGGGCGGTCACATCGGGCAGCGCCGAGACCTCGACCGGACGTTGCAGCAGGTCCGCCTGCGTCTGCATGAGCAGGGCGGAGCGGGTCAGCCCGCCGTCGACCCGCAGCGTCGTCAGCGGGGCCCCCAGGTCGGAGGCGACGGCGTCCGCCAGGGCGACGACCTGCGCGGCGATGCCCTCGCAGAGGGCGCGGACCAGATGGCCCGCGGTGGTGTCGAGGCCGAGTCCGGTCAGGGAGCCGCGCAGGTCGCTGCGCCACCAGGGGGCGGCGAGGCCGGCGAGTGCGGGGACGAAGGTGACCCCGCCGGTGTCGTGGACCGAGGCGCCCACCGGGTCCAGGTCACCGGCTCCGGAGATCACCCCGAGGTCGGTGAGCCAGCGCACGGCCGACGCGGCGGTGTAGACCTGGCCGTCGAGGCAGTAGTCGGTGCGCCCGCCGAGGCGCCATGCGACGCAGCTGACCAGGCCGGTCGAGCCGGTGCTGGGCCGCCCGCCGGTCTGGGCGAGGAGGAACGCCCCGGTCCCGTACGTGCATTTGGCCTGGCCGGGTTCCAGCGCGTTCTGCGCCAGCAGGGCGGCCTGCTGGTCGACGAGGAGTCCGGTCAGGGGGACTTCACCGCCGAACGCGGTGGTGGTGCCGACCGGTCCCGCGCAGTCGACGACGGCGGGCAGCCGCTCGTCGGAGAGGCCGAAGATCTCCAGGGCGGCGGGCGACCAGCCGACGTCGTGGAGGCCGAGCAACTGGGTGCGTCCGGCGGTCGCGGCGTCGGTGACGAAGGCTCCGGTGAGCTGGTGGACCAGCCAGGAGTCGCTGGTCGTGACGACACCCTCCCGGGTCAGTTCGCGGCGTAACCACGCCATCTTGGGCGCGGCGAAGTACGGATCGAGCGGCAGCCCGGTGAGCCGCTTCAGCTCGTCCCCGTGTGCGGCGAGCTCCGCGCAGATCCCCTCCGCGCGCCGGTCCTGCCAGACGACGGCGTCGGTGAGCGGCCGGCCGGTGGCGGGGTTCCAGGCCAGGACCGTCTCGCCCTGGTTGGCCAGGCCGACGGCCGCCACAGGTTCGGCGGCGTCCGCGACCGCCTGCCGGCCGGCGTCGAGCACCGATCCGATCAGCTCCGCCGGGTCGGCCTCCACGAGTCCCCCGGCGCCGTACCGGGGGCGTACGGGCGCGGAACCGGAACCGATCACCCCGCGCTCGGGACAGATCACCAGCGCCTTGGTCCCGGACGTCCCCTGGTCGATGGCGAGTACCGGTCCTGTCAACCCACGCTCCAGCCGTGCGGACCGCCCGGACCCGGGCGGAATCGTGATCATCTGGTCCCTGTGACCCACAGTCGTGCAGACCAGGCCCCGCGTCAAGCCTCACCCGAACATCCCGCCCACAGCCACCGGAGGAGATCAACCTCCGGTATATACAGGCTACTTGAGTAAGATCCGCGGAGTCGGCAGAAGGCGGGCCCGCGGCGCTCTACACTCTCCGCCCAGTGGACAACCGGACGATGACCACCGGTGGTTCATGACCGAACAGCTCAACCCCCCACGCTGCATGAGGATTCATGACGAGAAGAACTTGCGCCGTGCCGCTGTGCCCGGCTCACCGCCCCGCCCCCACCGTGCGTCCAGGGGCGGGGCGCGTACATGGCTACCGGTGACTTCCGGCCGGTCTACCACCCCGCGGGGCACGATCACGCGTTGCGTGTGGCGTTACAGGACCTGCGTACCGGCCGTTGGCTCGCCATGCGGAATCTGCTGGAGAGCACACCGGACTGGGCGCTGTGGACCCAGCGGACCCAGGTTCTGGCAGCGGTGGCGGCGGGCTCCGACACGGTGCACGCCTGGCTCGCCGAGGAGCCGCGGAGTGTCGCGGCGACGGTGATGCAGGCCCGGGTAGCCGTGGAACGGGCCGTCCGCGCCCACCGGGAGAAGCACCCGAGGGCCCAGGAGCTGTGGCAGGAGGCGTGGGAGGGGTGCCGCTCCGCCGCGCACGCCTCGCCCGCGGATCCCGTGCCGTGGGTCTGCCTTCTCGCCCTGTCCCAGATCGACGAGGGGCAGCGCCTGGAGGAGCACCGGTTGCGGCCGCCCGGCCCGATGCTCTTCCCCGGGCCGTGGGGGCTGCTGGCGGAGGCGGACGAACGCGATCCGTTCAATCGCGAGGCCTACCACCGGATGCTGCAGTTCGTCTACGCGCGACAGGCGAGCGGCACGCTCTCCGAGGCGGTCAACTTCGTTCAGTGGGCTGCCTCCTCCGCCCCGGAGGGGTCCGCGCTCCATGTGCTGCCGCTGTACGTCCGGGTGGAGCGCTACCGCCGCGAACAGGGCCATGAGCGGGCGCTGGACCTGCACTGGGTCACCGAGGACGGCGAACGTGACGCGCGGCGTGCCCTGCGCGTCTGGTTCGCCGCGGCGGAACCGGCCGCCCGGTCCCTGCTCGACCTCAACCATCTGGCGCACGCGCTGTGGGGTTCGCTCCGGTTCGCCGACGCCGCCCCGGTGTTCCGGGCGATGGGCCCGTACTACACGTCGGTCCCCTGGGCCCATCGCACCCGCTCCCCGCAGGATCCGGCCGGCGCCGAGGAGGTGTTCCTCCGGGCCAGGAGCCGCTGTCTGGCCGCCGGGCCCGAGCCCGGGAGGGAACCGCACGGCTGACCGTCCGTCGCCCGCCACCGCGAGAACCGCGGCCGCCGCACCGCACCACGACCATTCCCGTCCCCGTCCCCCCACCTGGAGGTCGTCTCCATGTCCATATCCGCCTCGACCCCGTCGAGCACGGAGCCCACGCCGCACACGGACGAAGAACAGCGGCTGCGCGAGCTCGGCTACCAGCCGGTGCTGGCCCGCCGCATGGGCGGCTTCGGCAACTTCGCGATCAGCTTCTCCGTCATCTCGATCCTCTCCGGCTGCATGACGCTGTACGGCTTCGGCATGTCGACCGGCGGCCCGTCGGTGATGCTCTGGGGCTGGGCCGGCGTCGGCCTGTTCGTGCTCTGTGTGGGCATGGCCCTGGCCGAGGTCACCAGCGCGTACCCGACGTCGGGGGCCCTGTACTACATGGCCGACCGGCTCGGCGGCCGTAAGTGGGGCTGGTACACCGGGTGGCTGAATCTGCTCGGTCTGCTGGGCGCGATCGCCGGGATCGACTACGGGGCGGCGCTGTTCACCGGCGCCCTGCTCAATCTGCAGTGGGGGTTCGACCCGACGCCCGGCTCCACGATGGTGATCTTCCTCTGCATCCTGTTGCTGCACGCCGTGCTGAACCTCTTCGGCGTACGCCTGGTCAGTGTGCTCAACTCGATCAGCGTCTGGTGGCATCTGGCCGGGGTCGCGGTGATCGTGACGGTGCTGGCGATCGTGCCCTCGCACCACCAGTCGCCGTCGTTCGTCTTCACCGAGTTCGTCAACGACACCGGCTGGGAGAACCCGATCTATGTGGCGGCGATCGGTCTGCTGCTGGCCCAGTACACCTTCTGCGGTTACGACGCCTCCGCCCACCTGTCCGAGGAGACGTCCAACGCGTCGGTGACGGCGGCCAAGGGCATCGTCCGGGCCATCTGGGTCTCGTGGATCGCCGGCTTCGTCCTGCTGGCCGGGCTGACGTTCGCCATCCAGGACTACGCCGGTACGCAGAACAGCGCCACCGGGGTCCCGCCCGCCCAGATCCTCATCGACGCGCTGGGCACGGCGGGGGCGACCGCCATGCTGCTGATCGTCATCGCGGCCCAGCTGTTCTGCGGCAACGCCGAGGTGGCGGCCGCGAGCCGGATGGTCTTCGCCTTCAGCCGTGACAACGCGCTGCCGGGCTCGGCGCTGTGGCGCAAGGTGAGCGCGCGTACGCAGACCCCGGTGCCCGCCGTGTGGCTCTCGGTCGGTGTCGCCGCGCTGCTGGCGGTGCCGTCGCTGTACTCGGCGACGGCGTACGGGGCGGTCACCGCGATCAACGTCATCGGGATCACGCCCGCGTACGCCATCCCGATCTATCTGAAGCTGCGCGCCGGGGACCGCTTCCAGCGCGGCCCCTGGCACCTCGGCCGCTGGTCGAAGCCGATCGGCTGGATCGCCGTGGCGTGGGTCGCCGCAGTGACCGTGCTGTTCCTGCTGCCGCAGTCGTCGCCGGTGACGATCGACTCGATGAACTACGCGTCGATCGCCCTGGTCGCCGTGCTGGTGCTGGCCACGGTCTGGTGGTTCGTCGCACGCCGTTCGTACAGCACTCCGGCCGCGTACGGGAACGCCCGTGAGCAGGCGGAGATCGCCGAGGGCATCGTCTGACACCCGTTCCCCCGGGCGGTCTTCAGCGCAGCAGCAGCTGGAGGCCGCCCAGGACGGTGGCTCCGATGACGATCCGGTCGAAGAGCTTCTGGTTGATGCGGCCGACGCAGGCGCGGCCGAGGTAGGCACCGGGGATGACGAACAGCACGAGGGCGGCGTCCAGCATCAGCGACTGCGCGTCGATGAGGCCGAGTCCCACGCTGAAGGGCACCTTGGACGTGTTGACGATCAGGAAGAACCACGCGGAGGTTCCCAGGAAGCCGAGCTTGCGGAATCCCGCGGAGAGCAGATAGAGCGACATCACGGGGCCGCCCGCGTTGGCGACCATCGTCGTGAAGCCGCCGAGCACCCCGTACGACCGGGCCTTGAGGCGCCCGCCGCGCGAGGGCTCGTCCGTGTCCTCCCCTTCCGGGGGCGGCTGGGGTCGGGCACGTCGGCGCCACAGGGTGACGCCTGCCATGAAGAGCAGGATCGCGCCGATCGAGCGCGCCACGGCCTCGTCGTCGGCCCACAGCATGAAGACAGTTCCCGCCACCACGCCCACCGCGACGGCGGGGAAGAGCCGGAGCAGCGTGGGCCAGTGGGCGTGCCGGCGGTAGACCAGCACAGCGAGGATGTCGCCCGCGATGAGGATCGGGAGCAGCACTCCGGTCGATTCGCGGGCCGGGAGTACGGCCGCGAAGACCGCGAGGCTGATCGTGTTGGCGCCGCTGACGGCGGTCTTGGAGAAGCCGACGAGCAGGGATGCCGCAGCGAGCGCGGCCAGTTGCCACAGTGTGATGGTGTCCATTCCGGATCAGATGGTAGACACATCTTCCCTTCGGCGGATCATCGTTTCATCCTCCGGCCCTCGGGAGCACCCACCCGTCGCTATGCTGCGATCACTCAGGCAAACGTTCAAACGAACATCGCACAGCGGTAGGCAAGGGGGCCAGCATGCGGGAGCCGGTCGAACTGAGGCGCAAGCGCATTCTCGCGGTGGTGCACGCGCGCGGTGCGGTCAAGGTGAGTTCGCTCGCCACCGAGCTGGACGTCTCGGCGGTCACACTGCGCCGGGACGTGGAGGAGCTGGCCAGGACGGGGATGCTGCGGCGCGGGCACGGGGTGGTCCGGCCGGTCGCGGACGACGTACCGGCCGAGGCGGTGCCGGCCGCCCGGAGCGGCGAGCCGGCCGGGGTCGGGGCCGCGATCGCCCTGGTCGTCCCGGAGCGGCACTCCTATCTCTACGAGACCCTGCACGGCGCCAGGACGGCGCTGGAGGAGGCCGGCGCGCGGATCACCCTGCACATCGCCCCGCAGGCGGCCGGAGCCGAACGGCCGCAGGTGGAACGGGCGCTGGCGGCGGGGGCACGCGGCCTGCTCATCTCCCCCCGGTGGCGGAGCGCCGCCGGTGAGGAGGCGGACTACGGCTGGCTCTCCGAGGTGGAGGTGCCGACGGTCATCATGGAGCGGCGGCCCCGGCCCGGCAGCGCGCTGCACGCCCTGGACTCGGTCTGTTCCGACCACTGGTACGGGATCCATCTGGCCGTGGACCACCTGATATCGCTCGGCCACCGCCGGCTGGTCCTGGCCGCCAGGAACGACAGCCCCACGGCCCGTTCCATCCGTTCCGCGTTCTCCGAGATCGCCGCCTCCCGGCCGGAGGTGGAGGACTGGTCCGTCGTGCTCTCCTCCCCGAACGCGGGCCCCGGTGAGCCCGGTACGCGGGAACCGGTCCCGGACCTCACGGCGCTGCTGCGTGAGCGCGGCGTGACCGGCGCGGTGCTGCACGGCGACGAGGACGCCCTGATGCTGGTCCAGCGGCTGGCGGAGAGCGGGATCCGGGTGCCACGGGACTGCTCGGTGGTGGCGTACGACGATGTCGTCGCCGCGCTGGGCAGCACCGCGCTCACCGCGGTCGCCCCGCCGAGGGCCGAGATCGGACGGGCGGCGGCCGAGCTGCTGCTGCACCGGCTGGCCCACCCCGCCGGTACCCATGGCCCGGTGCGCCGGGTGGAGCTGCTCCCCCGCCTCGAAGTGCGCGGATCGACCCAGGAGTTGATCCGTTCGACAGACTGATCGTTTGAACACTTCAATCTTCTTTTGATCGATCTATTGACCGCTATCGATCAGCCGATCAGTATTCCCCGTGTCTCGAATCAGGAGCCGCGGGAGGCGCACATGCCTGGTCGACAGAGCCGTCGATCCGTGCTCGCCACGATCACCGCACTGCCTCTGACGGGCGCGCTCAGCGCCTGCGGAGGTGGCGGCGGAGACACACGATCGGGCGGTACGAGCAGTACCGGCAGGACCGTAAGCAGCAGGACCGGCAGGAAGACACGCATCACCTTCTGGTCAGCCCTCCGGGGCAGCCAGGAGGTCGTGGACGCGTTCAACCGGGGCCACGACACCATCCAGGTCGATTTCCAGCAGATCCCCGGGGGCGCACAGGGCGGTTACGCCAAGCTCAGCAACGCGGCACGGGCCGGGAACGCCCCGGACATCGCCACCCTCGAATACCCCCAGGTCCCCGGCTTCGCCATCGACGGGGTCTGCCGCGACATCACGGGCCTGGTCGGTGACGGGCTGCGCGCGAAACTCCTGCCGCAGGCGCTGGAGCTGACCACCTTCGAGAAGCAGGTGTACAGCGTCCCGCTGGACGTGGAACCGATGGTGCTGCACTACCGCACCGACCTCTTCGAGCGGTACGGGCTGACCGTCCCGCGTACCTGGGAGGACTTCGAGGACGCGGCAAGGACCGTACGGAGCAGGAGCGGTGACCGTCGGATGGCTCTGTTCCCGACGGACGGTGACAGCCATGTCGCGGCGTTCGCGTGGCAGGCGGGGGCGCATTGGTTCGACACGGCCGGCGGCGCCTGGAACGTCTCGCTCGCCGACGCGCCCACCCGTCGCGTGGCCGCCTACTGGCAGCGGCTGACCGACCAGGACCTGGTCTTCATGAACCCGGTGGAGAGCCGGCACAGCGATGTCCAGATCGGCAACGGCCTGGTGCTCAGCCGGCTCAGCGGCGCGTGGGACGCCGGGGCCCAGATGAAGGCCCGGCCGGGCCAGAAGGGCCGGTGGGCGATCGCGCCGTCCCCCCAGTGGGATCCGGCCGACCCCGGTGTCGGGACCCATGGCGGCTCGACCTTCGCGGTCACCAGGGACTGCGCGAACCCGGAGGCCGCGATGGAGTTCATCGAGTGGCAGGTCTCGCATCCGGACGCGCTGCGGGCCCGGCTCTCCAGCGGTGCCAGCAGCCAGTACCCCGCCGCGCCGGACCTCGTCGACGTGGGCCGCAAGGCCTTCGACCGCGACTACTACGGCGGTCAGGACATCTACACCCTCTTCGAGCAGGAGGCCCACAAGATCCGCCCGGGCTGGGTCTGGGGCCCCAGGATGACGGCCACCGGAAGGATCATGAAGGACGGACTGGCACGGGCGAGCGGGGGCCAGGGCTCCATCCTCGGGGCGATCCGGGCGGCGCAGGAGGGCACCATGCCGGACCTCAAGGCGCTCGGTCTCTCCACCAGCCGGCGCTCCACCTGACCGGCGATCCGTAATCCGTTCCCAGCAGCAGAGAGGCAGGTGACACCCATGACCAGCGCGACCCCCGTGTCCGTACCGACGGACGCCCCCGCCCGGCCGTCACCGGAGAGTCCGGCCGCCGCCGCCCCGGCGCCCACGGCCCGCAGGTCCGCCCGTCGGCGTGAACTCGGCGCCTGCGGCGTCCTGATGACACCGTTCTTCGTCCTCCTGGTGACCGTCTTCCTGATCCCGGTCGCCACCGCCGTCTATCTGAGCTTCTTCAGCGACGACCAGCCCGGGCTCGGCTTCGGGCCCGAGCGGACGGTCTTCGCCGGGCTCCGCAACTACACCGCCGTACTGGCGGACCCGACCTTCCTGGGCGGTCTCGGCACCGTCGCCCTGTACTGCGTGGTCTACATCCCGCTGATGGTGATCGGCGCCCTGGCGCTGGCGCTGCTGCTGGACTCCGGCGTGGTCCGGCTGCGGGGCACCGTCCAGCTCGCCCTGTTCCTGCCGCACGCGGTGCCGGGCATCATCGCGGCCCTGATCTGGCTGTACCTCTACACCCCCGGGATCAGCCCGGTCATCGACCTGCTCGGCAGGGCCGACATCACCGTGGACTTCCTCGGGGTGCACATGGTGCTGCCGTCCATCGTGAACATCGCGCTGTGGAGCAACCTCGGTTACAACATGGTCGTCTTCTACGCCGCCCTGCAGGCGGTCCCCCGCGAGGTCATCGAGGCGTCGGTCGTCGACGGCGCGGGCCCCGTCCGCACGGCCCTCCAGGTCAAGGCCCCGCTGGTGCGGTCGTCGATCGTCATGGTCGCGATGTTCACCCTCATCTTCGCGCTCCAGCTCTTCACCGAGCCGATGCTGCTCAGCCAGTCGACCCCGATGATCAACTCGCGCTTCTCGCCCAGCATGTACATCTACGACGCGGCCTTCACCCGCAACAACTACGGTCTCGCCGCGGCGTCTTCGGTGATCCTGCTCCTGTGCACGATCGCCCTGTCCTACGGCGTCACCCGCTGGACCAACCGTGCCGGCTCCGCCGAGGAGGGCGCCCGATGAGCGCGTCGACCGCAACCCGCACCGCCTCCGCCCTGCGTCCCCGGCTCCTCGGGCGCTCGGTCGTCAATCTGGTGGTCCTCATCTCGGTGATGTACACGCTGCTGCCGGTGCTGTGGCTGGTGCTCGCCTCCGCCAAGAACAGGGACGCCCTGTTCAGCAGCAACATCCTGTCGCTGAGCGACTTCTCCTTCGTCCAGAACATGGAGGACCTCTTCGCCATGGACGGCGGGCTGTACGGCCGCTGGTACGGCAACAGCCTGCTGTACGCGGTGCTCGGCGCGGCGCTCGGCGCGCTGATCAGCATCGCCTGCGGCTACGCCTTCGACAAGTACCGCTTCGCCCACAAGGAGAAGCTGTTCGGCCTGGTGCTGGCCGCCGTGATGGTGCCGCAGACCGTGCTCGCGCTGCCGCTCTACCTGATGGCGTCCGGCGCCGGCCTGGTGAACACCTTCTGGGCGGTGTTCATCCCGGTCCTGTTCAATCCTTTCGGGGTCTACCTCGGCCGGATCTTCAGCCAGGGGTACGTGCCCGACGAGGTGCTGGAGGCCGCGCGGATGGACGGCGCGGGTGAACTGGCCGCCTACTTCCGGGTGGCGCTGCGCATGCTGGGGCCGGGGCTGGTCACCGTCTTCCTCTTCCAGCTCACGGCCATCTGGAACAACTTCTTCCTGCCCATGGTGATGCTCTCCGACCAGGACCTGTATCCCGTCAGCCTCGGCCTGTACTCCTGGAACAGCGCCGCGTCCGTATCGCCCGAGTACTACCCCGTCGTCATCATGGGCTCGCTGCTCGCGGTGCTGCCCCTGATTCTCGCCTTCGCCCTGCTCCAGCGTTTCTGGCGGTCCGGACTGACAGCGGGCGCCGTCAAGTAGCCGCGCCGCCCCGCCCGGACCGCCACAGCCCGGACCACCGCACAGGAGAACCATGCCCAGCACTCCCCCCGCACACCGCCGGCCGCGCGCCGCCCTCGCCATGGGAGCGGACGCCGCGGCCGCGGTGCTCTCCCCCGACTCCCTGGCGGCGCTGGCCGAGGTGTGCACCCTCGCGCCGCTGCCCGCGATCGACGACTTCACGACGGATCGGGCGCGGGCCGTACTCGCGGACACGGAGGTCCTGATCACCGGCTGGGGCTGCCCGCCGATCCACGCGGGTGTCCTGGCCGCCGCCCCCGCGCTGCGGGCCGTCGTGCACACGGCGGGCACGGTGCGCGGCCATGTCACCGACGCCTGCTGGGACAGGGGCATCGAGGTGTCCTCCGCCGCGGCGGCCAACGCGCTGCCGGTCGCCGAGTACACCCTCGCGATGATCCTGCTGTCCGGCAAGCGGGTCCTGGAACGCGCCCGGGACTTCCGGGCCCGCCGCGTACGCGACGCCTGGCTCGCCACACCGTCCGGCATGGGCAACTACCGCCGCACGGTGGGCATCCTGTCCGCCTCGCTGATCGGCCGCCGGGTGATCGAGCTGCTCCGCCCGTACGACCTGGAGGTGCTGCTCCACGACCCGTACGTCACGGACGAGGAGGCCGTCGGGCTCGGCGTCCGCCCCGTCACCCTGGCCGGTCTCTTCGCGGAGAGCGACGTGGTCAGCGTCCACACGCCTCTGCTGCCCTCGACCACCGGCCTGGTCAGCCGGGGACTGCTCACCTCGATGCGGCCCGACGCTGTCCTGATCAACACCTCCCGGGGTGCCGTCGTCGACCAGGACGCTCTCACCGACGTACTGCGTGCCGACCGGATCCGCGCGGTGCTCGACGTCACCGACCCCGACCCGCTGCCCGCCGGCCATCCGCTGTGGGACTGCGACAACGCGACCATCACCCCGCATCTCGCGGGCTC
The DNA here is from genome assembly GCF_044765485.1 of Streptomyces sp. NPDC102451. Lineage (NCBI taxonomy): Bacteria > Bacillati > Actinomycetota > Actinomycetes > Kitasatosporales > Streptomycetaceae > Streptomyces > Streptomyces sp. NPDC102451. The sequence continues at coordinate 151,642 of NZ_JBIWKD010000013.1, forward strand.
CCAGGGCAACGAGCTGCGCCGGCTGGCCGATCTGGCGGTCGGCGAGGTCGCCCGCTGGGCCGCGGGTGACGGCTTCATCCATCCCGTACGACGCGAAAGGCTGGCCTTCCTCGCATGACGAATTCTCCCTTCCCGCTCCCCGCCGAGGACCGCGCGCTGAGCCCGTACACCGGCTACACCCGGGCCCACTGGGAAGCGGCGGCGGACGGGCTGCTGGACGCCGCCTGGAAGTGGGCCACCCCCGGCCGGGCCCTCCTCGACCTGCCGGGCCGCCCCTCCCGCTCCGGGGTCCGCTCCGACGGCCTTGAGGGCTATGCGCGTACGTTCCTGACCGCCGCGTTCCGGGTCGCCGGCGCGGAGGGCAAGGACCCGCACAACTGGCTGGAGCGGTACGCCGACGGGCTCACCGCCGGAACCCGCACGCCCGGGCGGGACGACGCCGAGTCCTGGCCGCTGATCCTGGACCACACCGTCTTCGGCCAGCCGATGGTGGAGTCGGCCTCGGTGGCGATCGGCCTGCGGCTGACCCGCCCCTGGCTGTGGGACCGGCTGGACGCCGCCACCCAGGACCGGGCCGAGGAGTGGCTGCGCGGCGCCCTGCGGCACACACCGGCGCCCAACAACTGGTATCTCTTCCCCTTCTCCGTCGCCGGATTCCTGGAGTCGGTCGGCCGGGGCGACGCGGAGACCGCCCGGGCCAGGCAGCGGGCGCTCGACCTGCTGGAGGGCTGGTACGTCGGCGAGGGCTGGTACGCGGACGGGGACGGTCGCGCCTTCGACCACTACAACGGCTGGGCGCTGCACCTGTATCCGGTGCTGGACGCGTATCTGTCGGGCGACGCGGAGCTGTCCGCGCACTACGGCGCACGGCTGGCCGAGCATCTGGAGAGCTTCTCGCTGATGTTCGGCGCGGACGGCGCTCCGCTGCACTTCGGGCGTTCCCTCACCTACCGGTTCGCGGCGGGCGCGGCTGTCGGGATGGGCGCGGTGTCCGGACACACCCCGCTGGCTCCGGGTGTCTCGCGGAGGCTGATCAGCGGCTCGCTGCGGTACTTCCTGGAGCGCGGTTCGGCCGGTGACGACGGTCTGCTGAGCCTGGGCTGGCACGGCCCGCACGACGCGACGCTCCAGGTGTACTCCGGTCCTGCCTCGCCGTACTGGGCGTCGAAGGCGTTCGTGGCCCTGCTCGCCCCGGCGGAGCACCCGCTGTGGACGGCCGAGGAGGAGCCCGCCCCGAGCGAGGGCCCGGACCGGGTGCTGGCGCTTCCGTCTCCGGGGGTGCTGGTGCAGTCGACGCGGGCGGACGGCATCGTACGGCTGCACAATCACGGCAGTGACCATCTCAGGCCGCACGAGGGCGACTCGGCGGAGGTGTCCGACCCGCTCTACGCGCGCCTCGCGTATTCGACGGCCACCGGTCCCACCCCGTCCGCGAACACCGCGGACAACCATCTGTCGGTACGGGTCGGGGGCTCCCGCAGCAGCCGCGCCCGCATCCGTCCGCTGGGTGCGGGACACGGCGAGGGCTGGGGCTGGGCCGCCTCCTGGCACCGGCCGGTCTTCCCCGAGGGCGCGCCGACGGTGCCCGGGCTGCGGGTGGAGAGCGTCACGGTCGTCCGGGGGCGGTACGAGCTACGGGTGCACCGGATCCTGGGCGCGCCCGCCGGGGCACGGGCGGAGCTGACGGGCTGGGCGACGGATCCTCGGGGCCCGGTGCGCTCCGTACTGCACGGACTGCACGGGTGGCCGGATCAGGAGGACGTACGGGCCCCGCAGGGCACGGCGTTCACCCGGTGGGCGGTGCTGCCCCGGCTGGGTGCCGACGTGGAGGGCACCGAGGTGCTGGTGGCGCTGGCCTCGCTCACCGCGGAGGCGGACGCCGGTCCGCCGGCGGACGCGGTGAGCGGGGTGGACGCGGTGAGCGGGGTGGACGTGAACGGGGAGACGGTCACGGTGCGCTGGGCCGACGACGGTGCGACGACCCGTATCGGCTTCGCGCCGGTGGAGGTCGTCCACCTGCTCTGACCTCCACCGGTCCGCTCACGGCGGTCCCGGCCCGTGCCGGGGTCAGACGTCCGTACGGATCACCACGACGAGGTTGCGGGGGCCGTGGACACCTTCCACCCGCTCCAGTTCGATGTCGGACGTGGCCGACGGCCCGCTGATCAGGGTCGTCGGCCGCTCCGGCACCAGCCGGGCGATCGCCTCGGGGACGCCTGCCACGACCGAGGACAGGTCGACGACGCAGATATGGAGGTCGGGGACGAGGGAGAGGGCGCGCCGGCCCTGGCCCGACGACCCGTCCAGGAAGATCGTGCCGGTCTCGGCGCAGCTGACGGCGGAGGCCGTGACCACACCGTCCAGGGCGTCGAGGCTCGGGGCGGGGATGTCCGCCGAGTCCCGCTGGACCTCGCCGTCGTAGGCGCTGAGCCACTGCTCGTCCAGCCCGTCGGGAACGCCGATCCGCCGGGCGCCGCGCTCACGCAGGATCCCCGCGATCACTTCGGCCGTGCGGTCACCGGTGCAGGGGTGGACCTGTGCCTTGTAGTCGACGAGCCGGTCGGTCAGCAGCGCCAGACGTTCGCCGTCCGGGAGGGTGCGGCCGGTGCGGTAGGCGCGGGGGATCTCGGCGGCGGGGGTGGGGGCGAGGGCCAGGGCGTCCCTGATCCGGCCGAGCACCGTGTCGCGTGCGGTGGGGGTGGTCACTGGTCCTCCTCGGAGCCCTCGGTGGTGCGTCCGGCGCTTTCCCCGGAGCCCTCGGTGGTGCGTCCGGCGCCTTCCTCGGCTGCCGCCCGCATCGTCGCCGCTCCCTCGGCCGAGGCCAGCCAGGAGCGGAAGGACTGCTTGGGCGGGGCAGCGGTGTCACGGCTGTCGCTCCAGCCGTCGAACGGTGCGGGCAGGTGCGAGATGGTGCGGTCGCGTCCGCCGACGCCAACGGAACGGCTGAGGGAGGCGGCCTTCTGCGCGGCCGTGTAGATCCTGGGCGACTTCATCACGCCGGCGGCCGCCTTCATGGCCAGCTTCTCCGCCGTGGTGCCGGCCTGTTCGGTGTTCTGGTGGCGCAGTTCCACCAGCAGCGACGGGATGTCGATCTTGACCGGGCAGGCGTCGAAGCAGGCACCGCAGAGGCTGGAGGCGTACGGGAGCGAACTGTTCGGGTCGTCCTTCGCGGCGTGCATCCCGGCGAGCTGCGGGGTCAGGACCGCGCCGATCGGTCCGGGGTACGTCGATCCGTAGGCGTGCCCGCCGGCCCGTTCGTACACCGGGCAGACGTTGAGGCAGGCCGAGCAGCGGATGCAGTTGAGCGCCTCGCGGCCGACCTTGTCGGCGAGGGCGGCGGTGCGGCCGTTGTCGAGGAGGACGAGGTGGAAGTCCTGCGGTCCGTCGCCCGGGGTCACGCCGGTCCACATCGAGGTGTACGGGTTCATCCGCTCGCCGGTGGAGGAACGCGGCAGCAGCTGGAAGAAGACCTCCAGGTCCTGGTAGCGCGGCAGGACCTTCTCGATGCCCATGACGGTGATCAGGGTGTCTGGCAGGGTCAGGCACATCCGGCCGTTGCCCTCGGACTCGACGACGGAGAGGGTGCCGGTCTCGGCGATGCCGAAGTTGGCACCGGAGACGGCCACCTTGGTCGTCATGAACTTCTCGCGCAGGTAGGCGCGGGCGGCGGCGGCCAGGTGCGCGGGCACGTTGTCGAGGGCGGGGTCGACACCGGGGATCTCCTTGAGGAAGATCTCCCGGATCTCGTCGCGGTTGCGGTGGATCGCGGGGACCAGGATGTGCGAGGGCTTGTCGTGGGCCAGCTGCACGATGAGTTCGGCGAGGTCGGTCTCGTAGGGCGTGATGCCCTCGGCCTCGAGGTGTTCGTTGAGGCCGATCTCCTGCGTGGCCATCGACTTGACCTTGATGACGTCGCTGCTGCCGGTCTCCCTGACCAGCCGTGTGACGATCTCGTTGGCCTCGACGCCGTCCCGCGCCCAGTGCACGGTGCCGCCGCGCTCGGTGACCTTCGCCTCCAGCTGTTCCAGCAGCTCGGGCAGGCGGTTCATGGTGTCCGTCTTGATGGCGGACCCGGCGTCGCGCAGCTCTTCCCAGTCCGGGAGTTCGCCGGTGACGTCGATGCGCTTGGCGCGGATGGTGTGGGTGGCCCGGCCGAGGTTGCGGCGCAGCTGGTCGTTGCGCAGTTCGTCGTGGGCCGCCGCGGGGAACTTCCGGTCGCCGCGCAGGTTTCCGGTTCCGTACGGGGAGCGGGGCGGGGCGGCGGGCATGCCGAGGAACGTGCTCATCGGGCGGCCTCCATCAGGGCGTACGGCGCGGTGCGGGTGGATCCGAGGATCTGGGCGAGGTGCAGGGTGCGCGTACCGGACTTGATGCGGGAGAGCCCGCCGCCGATGTGCATCAGGCAGGAGGAGTCCCCGGCGGAGCACACATCGGCATTCGTGTCGGCGATGTTGCGCATCTTGTCCTGGAGCATCGCGGTGGAGGTCTCGGCGTTCTTGACGGCGAAGGTGCCGCCGAACCCGCAGCAGGAGTCGGCCTCGGGGAGCTCGACCAGGTCGATGTCCTCGACGGCGCGCAGCAGCTTCAGCGGCTTGTCCCCGACCCGCAGCATGCGCAGGGAGTGGCAGGTGGGGTGGTAGGTGACCCGGTGCGGGAAGTACGCGCCGACCTGGGTGACACCGAGGACGTCGACGAGGAGCTCGGAGAGCTCGTACGTCTTGGCCTTGACCGTGGCGACTCCGGCGCGCAGCGCGGCGTCACCGTAGCGTTCGGCGACGATCTCGTGCTGGTGGCGGACCGAGCCCGCGCACGATCCTGACGGCATCACGACGGCGTCGATCGAGGCGTCCCCGAACTGCTCGGCGAAGTTGCGCACCAGTGGGACGGGTTCGCGCTGGTAGCCGGTGTTGACGTGCATCTGGCCGCAGCAGGTCTGGTCCGGCGGGAAGACCACCTCGTGGCCAAGGCGGGCGAGCAGCATCGCGGTGGATTTCACCGCCTCCGGGAAGAGTGTGTCTCCCAGACAGGTGGCGAAGAGTCCGATACGCATGGGGCCTCCCCGATCGCAATTTGTGGTCTGACCATACTAGCCTCTGTCCATTTTTGAAAGACGCGCGCTCCAATCGAATGCGCCCGCTGAACGTCTGGGAGTAAGCGCTTACCCCCACTCTCCCGCCAGGTCCAGCCGGTGAGTGAGCTTCCTGGCAACTTGGTCTGACCTTATTGACATACGACATATGCAGTGTCCTACTGATCGATCGAACCAGCTGTCCGCTCCTCGTATCCGCATCCGCACGAGGTCAAGATAAGGCGGCTCACGGCTTACGTCCCGGTTCACCCTGCCCCGTACCACTCAACGAGGAGTAATTTCGTGGCTACCGCACCACCCGCCGCCGTGCTCGCTTCGTACACACCGGATGTGCACGCCATCGCGGACAGCCTCCTGGCGACCGCTCTGGTCAGCCTGATCCCCCTGGCCGTGTTCTTCCTGCTGCTGATGGTGGCGAAGCGTTCGGCACTGGTGTCCGCACTGGGCTCGGTGCTCACGGCCCTTCTCGTGGCGGTGATCGGATTCCGGATGCCGGTCGAGCTCGGCCTGCTCTCGGCGTCCCAGGGTCTGGTCTTCGGCCTGTTCCCGGTGATGCTGATCGTCGTCGCGGCCATCTGGTTCTACGAACTCACGGTCGTCAGTGGCAGGTTCGAGGATCTGCGCCGCTCGTTCAGCGCCGTCGGCCGGGGCGACCTCCGTGTACAGGCGATGCTCATCGCGTTCTGTTTCGGCGGCCTCCTCGAGGCGCTCGCGGGCTTCGGCGCGCCCGTCGCCATCACCGCCGTGATGCTGATGGCGCTCGGACTGCCGCCGGTCAAGGCGGCCGTGACGGTCCTGCTCGCCAACACCGCTCCGGTCGCCTTCGGCGCCATGGCCATCCCGGTCACCACGGCCGGCAACCTGACCGGCATCCCGGCCGAGGACATCGCCGCGGTCATCGGCCGCCAGTCCCCGCTGCTCGCGCTCTTCGTGCCCCTGCTGCTCCTGTTCGTCGTGGACGGGACCCGCGGAATCCGCCAGCTGTGGCCGATCGCGCTGGTCACCGGCGCGGTCTTCGCCGTGGCCCAGTACTGGTGCTCCAGCCACTTCGCGTACGAGCTCACCGATGTGGTCGCCTCACTCGCCGGCTTCGGTGCCGCCGTGCTGATGCTGCGCTTCTGGAAGCCCTCCACCCCCGAGGACCAGCGCTCGCAGGTCGAGAACGAACCGCTGACACCGCGCCGGGTCACCTACGCCGTGCTCCCGTACGTCCTGGTCATCGCCGTCTTCGCCCTCGCCAAGCTGAACGTCGGCGCCATCGACGTACCGAAGCTCCTCGGCCATCTGAACATCAGCATCGAATGGCCCGGTCTGTACGGCGAGCTGCTGACCCCCGGCGGCGACCCCTCGTCCAGCGCGATCTACAAGCTGGAGGTCCTGGGCAACCCGGGCACGCTGCTGATCATCTCCGGCATCCTGGTGACGCTGATCTACCGGTACGCCAAGGACGGCGACGCCTACCCGCTGACCGCGTCCATGGCCGTCTCCGCGGCGGGCCGCACGCTGAGGAACATGCGGGGCGCCATCATGACGGTCGCCACGGTGCTGGCCCTCAGCTACGTGATGAACCAGTCGGGCCAGACCGTGGCCATCGGCACCTGGCTGGCGACGGCGGGCGGGCTCTTCGCCCTGCTCTCCCCGATCCTCGGCTGGCTGGGCACCGCGGTGACCGGCTCCGACACCTCCGCCAACGCGCTCTTCGCCAACCTCCAGCAGACGGCGGGCCAGACCGCGGGGATCGATCCGACCCTGCTGGTCGCCGCGAACACCTCCGGCGGTGTGGTCGCCAAGCTGGTGAGCCCGCAGAACCTGACCATCGCCGCCACGGCCGTGGGGATGCCCGGTTCGGAGCGCATCCTGCTGCGCAAGGTGGCCGGGTACAGCGTGGGCATGCTGGCCATCCTCTGCGTGCTGGTCTACCTCCAGTCCACGTCGGCACTCTCCTGGATGCTGCCGTAGCCGCACGCACACGGGGCCGGTGGGCCGCCCGGTTCTCCGGGCGGCCCACCGGCCCCGTGCCGTTGCTCGTCTACCGCTGCCCGCCGGGCCCGTCGTCGCCGCCGGTCCCGTCGCCTGCACCGGTCCGCTCCTCGTCGACCAGCGTCCCGTGGAACCCCCGGATGTGGGTCTCGGCCAGATCGGCCGCCTCGTCGCCACGGCCGGTGCGCACCAGCCTCAGCAACTCGGCGTGCTGGCCGTTGAGATGCTCCTGGGTGGCCGACCAGTCGTCGACCTCTTCGAGGGCCCGCAGGATGAGCGGCCGTACGGACTCGCGCACCGCCGAGGTCAGGGTCGATGTGAGCGCGTTGCCCGAACTGCTCGCCACCATGACGTGGAACTGGGTGTCGAGTTCGTTGAACTCCTCCGGCAGGATGCCCGGCTGCGACATCCGGTGGACCACCGCGTCCGCCTCGTCCAGGTCGCGCTCGACGGCGTGCCTCGCCGCGGCGGCGAAGCTGGAACGCTCCAGGGCGACCCTGGCCTCCATCACGTCGTGCAGGCCGTAGCTGCCCAGCGCGAAGTGCAGGCGCAGCAGACGACCGAGCGCGTCGTCGGGGTTGCGCACGATGCGGGCCCCGGAGTCCGGGCCCCGGCCGGGCTGGGCGACCAGGACACCGATGGTCTCCAGCACCCTGAGGGCCTCCCGCAGAGCGGAACGGCTCACCCCGAAGACCGGTGCGAGCTCCCGCTCGGGCGGCAGCCTGTCGCCTGCCCTGAGCTTTCCGGCGAAGACCTGCTCCTCGATGCTCTGCAGGACGAGTTCATGCGTTCGGGACTGCCGCACGGGCTGCCACTCGACAGGCATCCGCTACACCCCGTTCCGGCCGATATACATGTCTCGACTATGTCACACACACCGTGTGGTCGGACCAGAAATCGGTCGAGGTGCCCTGCGGCCCGGCCCTCGGGCACCACACAGGTACGGTGTACGGCTCAGAGTGCCGCCCGGCGCCCGGGGCGGCGGCGCCTGCGCCGCTGGTCGGGATCGAAGAGCTGGCCCCCCACTCCGGCCGCGACGAGCCCCGCCGCGATGAGCAGCCCGTGGCCGACGACGATGCCGGTCATCAGCCCTCCCAGGCCGACCACCATCCACACCCAGGCCGCCGTGGTACGAGGCCGGGCAACCGGTCGCGGAGCCGTCTCCGGGTCGCCGGGCAGCGCCGCCGCGGAGCCCGGGGCAGGCACGGTCCCGTGGTCGCGGGCCGGTACGGTCCTGGTGCCGTGGAGCCTGTCGTCCTGGTGAGCCATGATGTCTCCCTCCCTCGACGGTTCCGGGGTCCGCGGCAGGTCCTCGCCGCATCCCCGGTCTGGCCCGGTGCACCGGACTCCGATCGTCTTACAAGGGCACATCCCGGTCCATCAGTGCCGGCACCCATCTTCGGGGAGGGACACCATGCAGGCGCGGCCCGGACGACGGCCCTGTGCGCGGGTTCGGCCACGGACCGGCCATAGTGGAGGCACTCCCCGAGCGTACGAAGGAGGCCCGGCCGGCCGTGTCCCTGTTCTGGCGCATCTTCCTGCTCAACGCCGCGGTACTGGTCGCCGCCGGGGCTCTGCTGCTCCTCGGCCCGATCACCGTGTCCGCCCCGGTGGTGCTGACCGAGGCGCTCATCCTGGCCGGCGGAATGGCCCTGATGCTGGGCGCGAACGCGCTGCTCCTGCGCCTGGGTCTGGCCCCTCTGCAACGGGTCACCAGGGCCATGACGACCATCGATCTGCTGAGCCCGCGGCCGCGCCCCGAGGTTGCCGGTGAGGGTGAGGTCGCGGCCCTGATCGAAACGTTCAACAGCATGCTCGACCGACTGGAGGCCGAGCGCGCGACGAGCAGCGCCCGCGCTCTCGGGGCCCAGGAGGCGGAGCGCCGCCGGGTCGCACAGGAGTTGCACGACGAGGTGGGCCAGACCCTGACCGCGGTCCTGCTGGAGCTGAAGAGGGTCACCGGTCACGCCCCGGAACCGCTGCGCGAGGAGCTCACCCATGTCCAGGAGATCACCCGGGGCAGCCTCGACGAGATCCGCCGGATCGCCCGGCGGCTGCGCCCCGGTGTACTGGAGGAACTGGGCCTGGTCAGTGCCCTGACGGCGCTGACCACCGAGACGCCGACACCGAAGGGGCTGGTGATCAGGCGGCAGACGGAGAAGGACCTGCCGCCGCTCGGCGAGGAGGCGGAGCTCGTCGTCTACCGCATCGCCCAGGAAGCGGTCACGAACACCGTCCGGCACGCCGGGGCCACCCTCCTCGAACTCTCCCTGCGCCGCAGCCCCGGCGGGGTGGAGCTGCGCATCCGGGACGACGGCCGCGGCCTCGGGGACGCCCCGGAAGGCGCGGGCCTGCGCGGCATGCGCGAACGCGCCCTGCTCATCGGTGCCACACTCACTCTCGGCACCGGTGCGACGGGCGGCACGGACGTACGCCTCGATGTGCCCGTACGGAACGGAAGCGCCTGATCATGCCCCACTCCCCCGCCGGGTCCCGAAAGACCCGCATCCTGCTCGCCGACGACCACGCCCTCGTCCGGCGCGGTGTGCGGCTGATCCTCGACGGCGAACCGGACCTCCAGGTCGTCGCCGAGGCGGGCGACGGCGCCGAGGCCATCGAGATGGCCCGCGCGGAGCGCCCCGACCTGGCCGTGCTCGACATCGCGATGCCGCGCCTGACGGGCCTTCAGGCCGCCCGTGAGCTGTCCCGGGTCATGCCGGAGCTGCGCATCCTGATGCTCACGATGTACGACAACGAGCAGTACTTCTTCGAGGCGTTGAAGGCCGGCGCCTCGGGGTTCGTGCTGAAGTCCGTCGCCGACCGGGACCTCGTCGAGGCCTGCCGCGCGGCCATGCGCGACGAGCCGTTCCTCTACCCGGGCGCGGTCACCGCCCTCATCCGGAACTATCTGGACCGGGTCAGGGACGGCGGCGACGTCCCCGACCGGGCGATCACCGAACGCGAGGAGGAGATCCTCAAGCTGGTCGCCGAGGGCCACTCGTCGAAGGAGATCGCGGGGATGCTCGTGATCAGCGTCAAGACCGTCGAGCGGCACCGGGCCAATCTGCTGCAGAAGCTGGGGCTCCGCGACCGCCTGGAACTCACCCGCTACGCGATCCGGGCCGGGCTGATCGAGCCGTAGGCCGTACGTTTCATAGGATTCTCAGCCAGGGCGCCTAGGGTTCTCGACGTGACCCAGACGACCCCGCCCGGCTGGCATCCAGACCCCGGGCACTCAGGAATCGGCCCCCTTCAAGAACGCTGGTGGGACGGGAGCCGCTGGACCGACCAGCTCCGGATACCTCCCGCGACGGTCCGGAAGCGCCGGATACGCATCGGCGCGGGCATCGTCGCCGGCATCGTCGTACTCGCTGCCGTCGGCGGCGGCGCGTACCTGCTGGGCGACAGCTCGGACGACCGCGGCGACACCTCGTCCACAGCCCCCGCCCCCTCGGGGAGCCCTCGCCTCCCGGGAGCCCCGAACGGCGGAGGGCAGGACGGCGGCGGGCAGGACGGCGAAGGCCAGGGCCCCGACCAGCAGATGCCGCAGACCGAGGACGGTTACGCCACCGACGCGGCCAGCGGCATCAGCATCCCCGTACCGGACGGCTGGACCGGTCAGTCCGGGCCGGTCGGCGCCGGAGTGACGACCGGCGAGTACGCCTGCCCCGGCGACGAGTCCCAGACGTGTGTGCGCGGCGGGGTGTTCTCCGCACCGGCCCAGGCCCTGGAGGTCGAGGCGACCACGGCGAAGGCCGCGGCGGAGGCCGACATCAAGGCCAACGCCGAGGAGTCGTACGGCGAGAAGATCTACGGCGGCATCACCTCGCACGAGGAGCTCAAGTCCGCGGCGGTCACGGTCGCCGGGCAGAAGGGCTACCTGGTGCGCTGGAAGGTGGAGACGAAGAACGGCGACGACGGGTACGTCGAGTCGCTCGCATTCCCGTCCCCCAACGTCACGAGCATGCTGGTGGTCGTCCGCTCGGGCTTCGACATCAACGCCAAGGCTCCGAAGCTCTCGGTCCTGGACGACATCACCAAGGGCATCAAGGAAGCGAAGGGGGCCGGTGCGGGCTCCGGCACGGGCGAGACCGCCTGAGGACCCCGATCACGTCACACCAGGAGGCCGTACCGGACACTTCGGTACGGCCTCCGCCCGCACAGGTCCACGGACACGGCTGCGCGGTCAGGGTGTGACACCGCATCACCGGTACGGTCAGGACCGCCTCGGTCACACGTCCGAGCGGCCCGCTACGATGCCCGCTCATGAATGACGACGTACGCAACATCGCGCTCGGTCTCATAGCCGCCGGCATCAGCGCCGCCCTCGGCTGGCTCGCCCGCACGTACCTCTGGCGGCGTAAACTCCGCCGCAAGCAGGCCTTCTTCGGGCTGCCGGGGAACTCCGAGTGTCTGCTCGTCGTCAACCGTGACGCCGGCGGCGACGGCGCGGTCCACCGGCACGACGTCTTCGCGCTGCTCGAACTCTCGGCCCTCATCAAGGACTGTGCCGCACACGCCCAGATCGTGTCCCACGACACCGCCCAGCAGGGCTTCGGCGAGCGTACGGAGTTCTGCGTCGGCGGCCCCGGGTCCAACCGGCGCATGGCCGCACACCTGCAACAGCTGCTGCCGGGCGTGAAGGTCAACACCGGGACCGAACCCGGCCCCGACCGTGCCGCCTTCCAGGTGGGCTCGGAGCGCTACCGCCTGGAGCCGGGCGCCGCCGAACACGTCCTGCTCGCCCGGCTGACGGGCGGCCAGGACGCCCGCCCCGTCTTCCTCCTCTGCGGCCAGCGCGCCATCACCAACCAGGCCGCCTCGCGCTACCTGATGCGCAACTACGAGAAGCTGCAGCGCAAACACCGCAACGGTTCCTTCGCACTGCTCCTGAAAGTGGTCAACTCCCAGGCCTACGGACCCGATGTGGTCGAGCTGATCGGCGACGTCACCCGCACCGCCCAGGCCCCGCTGCCCGCGGCCACCCCCAGAACCTCCCACCGCGCCGCGAGCTGAGCCCAGGGCGCGGCTCGACGACTCCGGCCTGAAGACCCACCACGCGCGGCAGCCCCACCTTCTCCGCGGGAGGCGCCCCGTCATGCAGAGGCGGCCGGGCCTGGCGAGCGGGAGCACGGATGCCGCCCAAGGCGGCACCTTCCACTCCTGGGGCCGCCGCGCCGGGCCCGGTCGTCATGACCCGCCGGCATCGGCCAAGGGCTCCGCTCCCCCGTCGGTCCCCGGGAACGGCCAAGGGCCGGAATCGGATTTCTCCGATTCCGGCCCTTGGCCTGCGACTGTCTCCAGTCGGGACGACAGGATTTGAACCTGCGACCCCTTGACCCCCAGTCAAGTGCGCTACCAAGCTGCGCCACGTCCCGATGCCCGTCTGACCTGGGGCTTTCCCCTGGCTGAACGCGCATGAGAACAATACCGCACTTACCCCGATGCTCACGAACCCGATTCCGGCAGCCGCCGGTCACCGCCCTCCCGCACCGCCCGCACGACCCGAAAAACCGCGTCGCTCAGCCGTTCGTTCCGCCAGTGGCCCCCACCCCGGCGCGCGGGGGCCGACCGGCCCATTGACCCGGACATGCCGTGAACCTACTCTGAACCACGCACATCAGAAAGCGCTTTCTACCCCCATGTCCGGCCCCCACACCGCACCGGGAGCGCCCTCATGAGCAGCCACCCGTTACGCAGGAGTCCCGCGTTCCATGCGCTCCCTCCGGCGTCGATCGCCCTCACGGCCCTCGTCGCGCTTCTGGCGCTGATCATCGGCTCGGTCGCGGCCGCCTCGTTCCCCAGGGCTCCGGCCGCCCCTTTCCGCGTGCTGGTGTACTCCGGGGGGACTCATGCGTCCCCGGACACCGTCCGCGCAGGTGTCGACGCGGTGAGGAGGCTCGGGGCCGTCAACGGATTCGGGGTCGAGGCCACGGACGATCCGGGCGTCTTCGACGACGCCGGGCTGGCCCGGTTCCACGCGGTCGTCTTCAACGACACCGCCGACGATTTAGACGCGCCCGCTCGCGCCGCCCTGCGGAAGTACATCCGGGCGGGCGGCGGCTGGGTCGGTCTGCACGACGCCGCCGCCGGTACCCGTGACTGGGACTGGTACGAGGGGCTGGTCGGCGCCGCCGTCGACCGGGGGACGCCGGTGCAGACCGGAAGGGTCAAGGTCCTCGACCACGCGCATCCCTCGACGGTGACGCTTCCGGACCTCTGGGAGCGTACGGAGGAGTGGTACAACTGGCGCTCCGATCCGGCCGGCACCGTGCACACCCTCGCCCGGGTCAGGGTGCGCGACGGCATCGCGGGCCTGGACGAGGGCGCGGACCACCCCTGGTCGTGGTGCCAGGACTACGACGGCGGGCGTTCGTGGTTCACCGCGGGTGGTGGCGCTCCTCCGGACTTCCAGGAGGACGCCTTCCTGGCCCATCTGCTGGGTGGCATCGAGTGGGCCGCGGGCGCGAAGCCCGGCGACTGCACCGCGACGCGCGCCGGTTCCTTCCAGCGGACCCCCCTCGCGACCGGCGGTCTCACCGATCCGGTCGACCTGGCGGTCGCCCCCGACCGCCGGGTGTTCGTCGCCCAGCGCACCGGCGAGCTCAAGGTCGTCGACCAGCGGACGATGAAGGTGTCCACGGCACTCGGCCTCGCGTACCCACGGCGGTCGGCAGCCCGTCCGGACGGACTGACCGCTCTGGCCCTGGATCCGGGGTTCGCGGAGAACGACCGGCTCTACCTGCTGCGCTCCGAGTCCACGGGGAACCGGCTGGTGCTCTCCCGTTTCACGGTCGAGGGGGACACGGTCGATCCGGCATCGGAGAAACGGCTGCTCACCCTTCCGGGCCGGCGGTCCACGGGCGCCGGGGGCTCCCCCTCGTCGGGGTCGCTCGCCTTCGACCGGGACGGACACCTGTATGTGGCGACAGGCGACACCGGCCCGCGGTCGGCGTCGGGCGCCGCGAACGATCTGCGGGGCGCGATCCTGCGGATCACTCCGCAGGAGGACGGCACCTACACCGTGCCGGAGGGAAACCTCTTCGAACCGGGCACGGCCGGCACCCGTCCGGAGATCTACGCGACGGGCATGCGGAACCCCTACCGCTTCACCGTGGACCCGGTGAGCGGCACACTGCTGGCCGCCGGCCAGGGCACCGACGGCGCCTTGGAGTACGTCCGGATCACCGGGGCGGGGCCCGTCGGCAGCCCGTACTGCTCAGCGGGAACCGCCCACGGAGAGGCGGGCTGCGCCCCGTGGGGCACCGGTGGGGACACCACCGGCCGGACCGACGGGGGTCCGATGGGCGGACCCGTCTACGACTACGACCCGGGGAGCCTCTACCGCACCAAGTTCCCGGAGTACTTCGCCGGGAAGTGGCTGACGTACGACCCCGCCGGGAGGCACTTCACCACGCTGTCGTTCCAGCGGGAGGACCAGACGTTCTCCGATCCCCGGCTCGGACCGGTCGGCGCCGGTGAACTCCAGTCCGTCAACGCCGTGTTCGAGGACATGGAGTGGCATCGCCCGACAGCCTCCGCCTTCGGACCGGACGGAGCCCTCTACGTCGTCGACTCGGGGCTCGGAAGCGGCACGGGCCCCGACGGCGGCAACGAGGGCGCCGGGGTCTTCCGGATCGACCACGTGGGCGACGCCCGGCTGCCGAGTGCGTCCGTCACCACCGACCGTGACAACGGCCCCGCCCCGCTGACCGTGGCCTTCACGGGTGCGGGGTCCGGGCTCCCCGATGGAGTTCCGGTCACCTACGCCTGGGACTTCGACGGTGACGGCGCCACCGACTCGACGGAGGCGAACCCCTCGCACACCTACCGCGCCGGGGGGCGGTTCACGGCGCGTCTCACGGTGACCGGTCCCGAAGGTACGACGGCCATGGCCGGCCAGGAGATCACCGTCGGCAACACACGGCCCCGGATCACGGTCCGCCGCCCGGCGGACGGCGGCTTCTTCCACCCGGGCGGAACTCTTGCGTTCACGGTGGACGTGGCGGACGACGAGGACGGGAGGAACACCCCGGTCGACTGCTCACGTGTCCTCGTACGCTCGCAGGACGGCACCCCCGGTGCGCTGCGCCGCCTGACCGGCTCACCGGGGTGCAGGGGCTCGATCGTCATGGCGGCAGGGGGCGCCTCCCGTTCCGGCTCGCAGCGGATCAGCGTGCGGTACACGGACAGGGGCGCCCCGAACGCCCCTGAGCTCACGGGCTCCACGTCCCTCACCCTGCGCTCGGCCTTCCAGGAGGCGGAGCAGTTCACGTCGACCGGGGGCACCCACGGCGGAGTCGTGACGGGCAGCCGTACGGCGGCCTCGGGCGGCCGGGCGCTGACGGAGATCGAGGACGGGGACTGGATCGCCTTCGATCCGGTGAGCCTGCGGAACACCGGGTCGGTGACGGTCGGCGCGACACCCTGCGGGACCGGCGGCACCGTCGAGTTCAGGGCCGGCGCCCCTGACGGCCCCCTCCTCGGCTCGCTGACCGTCCCCGGCGCGGACGACGCGGCGGGAGGCGGGGCCGTGTCGCGGACGGCACGGTTGAAGAGCTCCGACGGAACCCTGACGCTGTACGTCGTGTTCACCAACTCCGCGTGGAGCAGCGAGAAGCCGGATCTGTTCGCGGTGGACTGGCTGAGCTTCCAGGCTCCCGGCGCTCGGTCCGCACGGCTCGTTCCGGGGCCGGCAGCCTGATGGTGTCGTCCCGTACGGGTCATGGGTGGGCTCCGAAGCCCGACAGCGGTGCCGGCGCCGTGGCGTTGATCAGGTGCTGGACGAGGGTGACCAGCGCCCCCGTGCCCGAACTCGCGATCCTCGCGTCGCAGAGGACGACCGGCACTTCGGGCCCGAGGTCGAGCGCTGCTCGAACCTCTTCCGGTTCGTAACGGTAGGCGCCGTCGAACTCGTTGACCGCGACGACGAATCCGATGCCGCGCCGCTCGAAGAAGTCGACGGCGGGGAAGCATTCGGCGAGCCGTCGCGTGTCCGCCAGCACGATCGCTCCGAGGGCCCCCTTCGACAGCTCGTCCCACATGAACCAGAAGCGCTCCTGGCCCGGGGTGCCGAAGAGGTAGAGCACATGCTGCTCGGACAGCGTGATCCGGCCGAAGTCCATCGCCACGGTGGTCGCCGACTTGGATTCGATGCCTTCGAGGCTGTCGGTCGCCGCGCTGACCTGCGTCAGGAGCTCCTCGGTGCTCAGCGGTGCGATCTCGCTGACGGCACCCACGAACGTCGTTTTGCCGACGCCGAAACCGCCCGCGACGAGGATCTTGAGGGCCACGGGGAAGTATTCGGAGCTTCCGGAGCTGTCAGAGCTGTCGTCGTAGACCATCGAGCACTGCCTCCAGCAGGGATCGGTCGGTTGGCATGTCATGGAACGCGGGGGCGTGCGCGGTGACCGCCCCGCAGTCGACCAGGTCGGACAGGAGGACCTTGGTGATGACGGCGGGCAGCCGGAGATGGGCGGCGATCTCCGCCACGGACGTGGGTCCGCCGCAGAGCTCCAGGGCCACGGTGTGTTCCGGGCCGAGGTGGACCTGGGGCTCGCTCCCCGTGGCCATCACCAGGGAGAGCAGGTCGAGCACGGTGGTCGGCCTCGTCCGGCCGTTGCTCACGGTGTACGGGCGGATGAGCCGGCCTGCCGCGTCGTCGAGCAACGGCCCGTCCTGCGGGGCCGGCATCCTCACAGCCCCGGGGTGAACGGCGCTCCGGCCGGCTGCCGGAGCGGCGTCATCAGGTAGGGGCGCACGCTCTTGACCAGCATGGCCATCTCGTATCCCAGGACGGCGGCATCCGCCTCGCGGCCCGCGAGGACGGCGAGACAGGTACCCGAGCCGGCGGTCGAGACGAACAGGAGCGTCGAGTCGAGCTCGACCACGACCTGCCGTACGTCGCCGTTGTCACCGAACCGGGCACCGGCGCTCCGGCCGAGCGAGTACAGGCCGGCGGCCAGGGCCGCCATGTGGTCGGCGCTGTCGGCGTCCATGCCGTGTACGGATTTCACCAGGCCGTCCGCCGAGAGGAGGACGGCGCTGCGCGTGTAGGGCACGCGTTGGACCAGGCCGCTGAGCAGCCAGTCGAGGTCCGAGACCTGACCGGACGGCATTTCGGTCGTCATGGTGCATCTACTCCTTGAACATGTTCTCGGTTCGTGGATCCGGCTCGGGCGTCTGCGGTCCCAGGTGCCCCGGGTCGACCCGCTCGGTACCGGCTGTCGCGGTGGCCGTGGGACTGCGGAACGGCAGCGGGGCGAGACCGTGGGAGCGCTGCGGCCCGACGGTCACGGCGGGGGCGGCCGGATCGGCTGCCTCCGGTGCGCCGTACGCGTCCGGTGTCTCCGGCTCCTCGGCGGTCTGGGCCTCGGCCAGGTCGACCCCACGCCGGAAGGCGGCCATCAGCCCGGGGTCGTGCAGGGCGTTCTCGTCCTCGGCGCGCGGGACCGGGGCCTCCCTGAGCTGCGGGACGAGGTGCTCCTGGTTGCTGCGCCTCGGGAGCTGGGGACGCTCGGGGCCGGCCACGGCGGCCGGGGGCGCCTCGGCGGGAGCGGCGGTGTCCACGGCGGTCCGGACGAACGCGACGGACCCGGCGGCCGGAGCGGGTTCGACCGAGGGGGTGGGCGCGGCCGGTGGGGCCGGTACGGCCGGGGACGCGGGCTCGGCGGCCGTGACGGACCGGGCACCCGGCGGGGACGCGGCGAGGTTCGGGCGGTCGACCCGCTCGGCGCGCAGCGGGAGCGGTGGCCCCTCGCCCCGGGGCCGGTCCTGCCGGGGCGTCCGGTCCGGTCGCGGCGGCTGGACCGCTGTCTGCGGCGGGGCCGTGGGCGGTGTGCCGTGGGCTCCGGGAGCGGGGGCCGCCTCCGTGGCGGGGGCCGTCGTGGCGTCGATGTCGATGCCCAGGAGGATCTCGGGCAGCACCAGGACCGCCTGGGTGCCCCCGTAGATGTTGCTCTGCAGCCGTACGGCGATGCCGTGTCTGCGGGCCAGGGAGGCGACCACGAACAGCCCGATCCGCCCGTCCTGCAGCAGATGGGCGACGTTGACCTGGTCGGGGTCGGCGAGCAGGGTGTTCATGCGCTTCTGCTCGGGTCCGGGCATGCCGAGTCCCCGGTCCTCCACCTCCAGGGCGAGTCCGGCGGTGACGCGCTGGGCGCGCAGCAGGACCTGGGTGTGCGGGGCGGAGAACACGGTGGCGTTCTCGACGAGTTCGGCGAGGAGGTGGATCACGTCGGCGACCGCGTGTCCGCGCAGGGTGCCGTCGATCGGCGGGACCAGTTTGACCCGTGGGTACTGCTCGACCTCGGCGATCGCCGAGCGCAGCACTTCGGTCATGGTCACGGGGTTGCTCCACTGCCGCCGGGAGACGGCGCCGCCGAGCACGGCGAGGTTCTCGGCGTGCCGGCGGATGCGGGTGGCGAGATGGTCCACATGGAAGAGGCCCTTGAGCAGGTCGGGGTCCTCGACCTCGTGCTCCAGCTCGTCGAGGATCTGGATCTCGCGGTGCACGAGGGACTGCAGCCGCCGGGCGAGGTTGACGAAGACCTCGACCTTCTGTTCGTTCCCGTTGCTGCGGAACAGCTGCGAGGCCTGGACGACGGCCGCCACCGCGTCGTCCTGCGAGCGGGACATCTCCTGGGCGAGGAGGTCGAAGGCGTCGGCGTCGCCGGGGGCGGTCGGCGTGGGCTGCCGGGCGGGCAGGGGTTCGCCGTCGCGGAGCTGCTCCACGACCCGTTGGAGCTCGGCCCGGTGCTGTGCGCCGGCGCGCCGGAGCGCCAGGGTGCGGTCGAGTACGCCGGTGGCGACACGGCCGGCGCCGAGGAAGGCCGCCGCCACGGCCGCCACCGCCAGTGCCCCGGATCCGCCGAGCGCGGCCAGGAGGCTGCCGGACGGGCGCACCCCGGAGGACCGGATGGTGAAGAGGACGGCCGCGGCTCCGCTGAGCAGGGCCGCCACGGTCGGCAGGAGGGCGGTGCGCAGCAGCTGCGGTCGCAGTCCGCTGTCGGGGGCGGGCTGCGCGGCGCGCGGCCGGCTCGCGGCCGAGTGCGAACGG
The DNA here is from genome assembly GCF_044765485.1 of Streptomyces sp. NPDC102451. Taxonomy (NCBI): domain Bacteria; kingdom Bacillati; phylum Actinomycetota; class Actinomycetes; order Kitasatosporales; family Streptomycetaceae; genus Streptomyces; species Streptomyces sp. NPDC102451. The sequence continues at coordinate 170,769 of NZ_JBIWKD010000013.1, forward strand.
CCACCCGGACGGCCGTGCCGTCCGCCTTCGCGGCGTTCCGGTCGCGCGGTGGGTGCGCGAAGTTGAGACATCATCGTCCTCGGTACGTGGGGCACCAGGAATCGGCATTCGTGTGGTGACACCTACGGTGGTCGGTCAGGCCCGGGTCAACGGTTGGGGCAGGCTCGACCGATATGAGCCCACCGTTGATCACCGACCACACACGGTAGTCGTCAATCGCCCGTGCTCGGCGTGCAGTTGTCGAAGTTGCCCGCCAGGCGTCCCGCTCTGGTATGAGGCCTCGCACGGGCAGCCGATTCCGTCCGGCACCAATTCCGTACGGACGGCCGGGAGTCGCTCCTGTGCTCGAATCGGTTGGACGGCCCACCGGGCGACCGTGCGTACGAACGCGGTGACGCGCGCACGAAGGAGCGGGGAGCCCGGGACGTCCAGGGCTCCCCGCTCAGATGTCGTCCAGGACCGCCCCGGACGGAGGGTGCGGCCGGGTCACCTCGGGTGGGCGGGCTGGAGCCCCGCGTACACGCCGTCCGTGCTCAGCAGCTCCTCGTGCGTCCCCACCTCGGCGATCCTGCCGCCCTCCATGGCCACGATCCGGTCGGCGCCCTGGATCGTGGAGAGCCGGTGGGCCACGACGAACACGGTCCGGCCGTGCACGAGCCTGGTGAGGGCCTCCTGCACGAGGGCCTCGGAGCGGTTGTCGAGCGCGGAGGTCGCCTCGTCGAGCACCAGCACCCTCGGGTCACGGATCAGCGCCCTGGCGATGGCGAGGCGCTGCTTCTGACCGCCCGACAGCTGTGCGCCGCGCTCCCCGATGACCGTGTCCAGGCCGCGCGGCAGACCGTTCACGAATTCCAGCGCGTTCGCGTCCCGGAGGGCGCGCATGAGCGTCTCCTCGTCCGTGTCCCCCATGCCGTACGTGACGTTGTCGCGGATGCTGCCTTCGAAGAGGATCGACTCCTGGGGCACCACCGACAGGAAGCGCCGGTAGGTCCGCAGATCGAGCCCGGCCATGTCGGTGCCGTCGAGCAGGATGCGGCCCGAGGTGGGCCTGATGAATCCGATGAGCAGGTTGAGCACCGTGGACTTGCCGGCTCCCGAGGCACCGACGAGCGCGATGGTCTCGCCCGGGCGGGCGGAGAGGGTGAACCCCTCGACGGCCGGTTCCCCGTCCTCGTACTCGAATCCGACGTCCTCGAAGTCGATGCGGCCGACGACCTTCTCGACCCGTGCCTTGCCGGAGTTGTTCTCCAGGTCGGGCGCCTGCAGCACCTCACCCGCCGAACGCACCGACTCCAGGCCCTTGGTGAGGACGGGCGCCAGGCCCAGCAGGGTCGTCACGGAACCGGTCAGCACGGTGAAGAAGGCGCTGAGCATCACCACGTCCCCGGCGGTGATGGGCATCCAGCCGTGGTAGGCGACGAGCGCGGAGCCCGAGAGGCACAGGACGCCGAGCGTGTTGAGGATGACCCAGGCCAGCGACCCGAAACGGCCGTTGATCATGTCCAGTCGCAGTCCGGCCGCAAAGACCTGGCGCAGCGATCCGTCGACCCGGCCGAGCGCGGTCCGCTCCAGGCCGTGGGCGCGGGTGATGGGGATCAGGGTGGTCATCTCCCCGACGCGGGAGGAGAGATGCTCGACCTCGCGGCGGAAGGACTCGTTGTGGCTGCGGAGCCGGCTGCGCAGCTTCATCACGAGGAAGCCGGCCGCGGGCACCACGACGAGGAAGAGGGGCAGGAACTCGGGCACCCGTACGCCGATGACGACGAGTCCGCCGACCAGGGTGACGACGGCTCCGAGACCCATGTCGGAGCTCTGCTGGACCATCTGTTCGACGGCCTCGACGTCTCGGACCACCTTGGCCTGGAGGACGCTCGAACTGACCCGCGCGTGATAGCCGATGGAGAGCTGCTGCATGCGGCGGCAGAGCGCCGAACGCAGGGTCGTGCCCATCCGGCGGATGCTGCCGCCGAGGAACCTCACGTACACCTGGTGGAGCGGGTAATTGATCACGAGGATGAACAGCAGGACGCCGGTGGACTTCCAGATCCCCGATTCGGGACCGTGCTGGACGACCACGTCGAGGACGGTGGCGGTGATCAGCGGCAGCAGCCAGATGGGGCTGTGCTTGACGACGAAGATGACGACCGCCAGGGCCAGCCGGCCGCGGTCGGGGCGGAAGAGATGGCCGAGGGTGCGGACCGGGTTCTCGCCGCGGTAGCGGTGATCCAGGTGGTCGAAGGGCGCCAGGGGTTCGGCGGAGAGCGGTGAAAGCGCTTTCTTCATGGGTTCATCCCACCTGCTCCCGGCACCGTCGACAACCCCCGTTCCACGGGCAGAGACAATCCTTCGGGATCACGCTGCGTAATCCCGCATCCACCGGGTACCGGGCCTGAATGTTCAGATATAGGCGTGTACGAGTTCTGACCGTGCTGCTCAGCGGCTGGGTGGTACTGACCGCCGTCGAGCGATGGGCGGAGCAGGCACCGTGGCCCGGTGCCGTACGGGGAGGTCTCCTGTGGGCGTGCGTGGTGGCCGGCGTCTGGTGGTTCGCCGAATGGACCCAGTCGCCGCTGCGCACCGCACGTCAGGCGGCGGAAGCCCGCAAGGCGGACGCGGCGCCCGGTCCGCAGGACGCGACCTCGTACGGAAGTGGGGCGGGCGGCGAGGACGAGCCCGCCGACGGCCGCCGCGACTCCTCCACGGCGTCACGGCGCTGACGTCCCACCGGAGCCCCACGGCGGTGGCAGCGGAACGGCCCGTACGCACCCGGGCGGTGCGTACGGGCCGTTCCCGTCCAGGGGGGGCCGGCCACCCCGGCGTACGGAGCCTCGGTCACAGCCCGCGAGGGCCGTCGCCCGCCGCCGTGGTCTCGGCCAGCTTCTGGAACTCGCCCAGGTCGTAGTTGGCGAGGGCCGAGTCGAGGTTGGTCAGGGCACCCAGGTGCTCCACGAACCCGCTGGGGTCGTACTCGATCTGCAGGGCGACCCGGCTGGAGGTGTCGTCGAGCCGGTGGAAGGTGACCACGCCCGCGTGGTGCACGCCTTCGATCGTCTTCCAGGCGATCCGCTCCTGCGGGACGACCTCGGTGAGCTCCGCGACGAAGCCCTTGTCGGCGCCCGGCAGGGACAGCTGCCAGGAGAACCGGCGCTCGTCCATCGGATCCACGCGCCGCACATGGCTCAGGAACTTCGGCCACTGCGTCACATCGCTCCACAGGGCCCAGGTGACGCTGACCGGCGCCTTGATGTCGACGGTCTCGACGAGGGAGGCGGACATGGAGAACAACCCCTTCTTTTCGCTCGGTTACGTCCTGCGCTGCCGACTACCCGATAGTCGGCGGCGCACGCGGGCGGCTGCGCGACCGGCTGCCCGCCCGGTGCCCCGGGGGGGGTGCGTTCGGCATCGGTGGTCCGGTGGTTCGCGGCCTCGGCCGGAGGCGCTTCAGGCCGTGGTCCGGCGTGGGGGACGGAGCGTGTGCGGTCCCGAGGCGGGCGTGTTTCAGTGGACCGGTGAGCTGCGACGGGGATGAGCACATCCACCGGAGGAAGGGCCTGTCATGAGGATCGCGGTGATCGGCGGTACGGGGCTGATCGGGGCGAAGGTCGTCGAGGAGCTGGACGCCGACGGACACGAGGCGGTGCCCCACTCCAGGTCGACCGGCGTGGACGTCGTCACCGGTGAGGGACTGGAGAAGGCGGTGGCCGGCGTCGACGTCATCGTGGACCTGACCAACTCCCCGACCTTCGACGAGGCCGCACCGGCCTTCTTCCGGCAGTCGATGGACAACCTGCTGAACGCCGGCCGGAAGGCCGGGGTGGGCCACTTCGTCGTCCTGTCCATCGTCGGCGTGGACCAGGTACCCGAACTGGACTACTACCGTGCGAAGGTCCTCCAGGAGGAGATCCTCGCGGCGGGGCCCATCCCGTACTCCATCGTCCGCGCCACCCAGTTCATGGAGTTCATCGACGCCGTGATGAGCTGGACGGCCGACGGTGACACCGTCCGGCTGCCCGCCACCCCGATCCAGCCGATCGCCGCACAGGACGTCGCCGATGTGGTGGCCGAAGTCGCCGTGGGCCCTCCCCTGCAGGGGATCCACACCATCGCGGGACCCGAGGTCTTCCCTCTCGACGAGCTCGGAAGGATCACCCTCGCAGCCGCTTCCGACGGCCGCACCGTCACCAGGGACGACACGGCCGGCATGTTCTCCGTGGTCCGCGGGGACGCCCTCACGGGCAAGGACGACACCTCGCTCGCCCCCACCCGGTACGCGGACTGGCTGGCGGCACGCTAAGGGCGGTGGCCCGAGTGGGAACGTCGTCCCGGCCGGCCGCGGACACCATCCGGCGCACCGGATCGCGACCGGCGCCGGACGCGTCGAGGGCGGCCCCGCTCACGACGGCAGTTCGTCGCCGCTCATCATGGCGATCCAGCTGTGCGGCGCGTCGTCGCCCAGCATGATGCCGCCGGGCAGGTGAGCCACGCGCTCGCCCCGGTCACCCGGCGCGCAGGCCCTCCAGCAGCGCTTCGATCACCCGCTCCGTCGATGCCGCCATGTCCACCGCTCCCGGATCCAGCAGCCACTGCACCTGCAGGCCGTCCATGACGGCCACGATCGCGTTCGCGGCGCCCATGACATCCAGGTCCTCGCGGGCCTCACCCAGCGCGCGGGCCTCCAGCAGGGCTTCGGCCACGAGTTCACGCAGACCGGCGTAGCGGTTGCGGAAGTACGACTGGGCGGGGTGGTCATCGGTGACGCTCTCCGCCGACAGCACCGCGTAGAGACGGATGATGCCCTCGCGCTCGGCGTTACGGCGTGCCGTGTCCACCAGGTGCTGGAGAAACGTCAGGCCGCGTGGGCGCTCCGGGCCGAGGTCGGCGATATCGGTGGCGTCCCGCAGGTCGAGCACCTCGGTCAGCAGGTTGGCCTTGGAGTGGAAGTAGTGCAGGACGCCGGCCTGGGTCAGGCCCGCACGGTCGGCAATCTCGGCCAGGGACGCCTTGCCGTAACCACGTGCGGCGAAGGTCTCCATGGCGATCCGGAGGATCTCGTCGTGACGCTCCTGGGCGGCGAGGCTGCGGCCGCGGCGGCCGGCTCGGAGTGCGGTCGTTGCCGCCTTGTCGGTGCTCACCTGGCGGAGTCTAGGCCGGACCCGGCCCCCGCAGAAGAAGTTCCGCACGACTACTTACTAAGTACTCGGTAAGCGTGTTTACATGCCGCCCATGAAGTCCCCACTCGGCATGTACAGGACGAAGGTCCGGGCATGACCACTGCACCACGGGTGCCGGCCACCGGACCCGGCCACCCGTGGGATGAGAGGAGTTCGCGGCACAGCCCGTTCGCGCCCCACCGCAATCGAAGGAGCCGCACGATGAGAGCACACGCACGCACCCGTGCCCGGTCGGGAGTCACGAGGACGGCGGTCACCGCGGCCGCTCTGGTCCTCACCGGCACGGGCATGGCCTACGGCGCCCACGGCACTCCCCCCAGCCCTGCCGCCGCCGACACCGCCCAGGTCTGGATCACCACTCCGGACGGCGGCAGCAAGCTCAAGGACGCCGGCACCGCGCCCTTCACGGGCAGCCCGCAGTCGACGGACATCAGGATCGACCCGTCCGCCACCGGTCAGAGGTTCACCGGCGCGGGCGCCTCCGTGACGGAGGCCTCGGCCCATCTGATCCAGCAGCTCCCGTCCGGAGCGCGGGACTCCCTGCTCACGTCGCTGTTCTCCCGCGACGGAGGCGGCATCGGCCTGAACTACCTGCGCCAGCCGCTCGGCAGCAGCGACTTCAACGCCGACGGGGCCTTCACGACGTACGAGGACACCCAGGGGGCGTTCTCCATCGACCGCGACAGGAAGGAGACCATCCCGGTCGTCAAGCAGGCCCAGGCGGTCAACCCCTCGATCCGCTTCATGGGCACGCCCTGGTCCGCCCCGGCCTGGATGAAGACCGGCAAGGACCTCAAGGGCGGCAAGCTCGACCCCGCCCACTACCAGGACTACGCCGACTACCTGGTCAAGGCGGTCAAGGCGTACGCCGCTGAGGGGATCGAGCTCACCGACCTCACCACACAGAACGAGCCGGAGCTGGAGACGAGTTACCCCTCCATGTCGATGTCCTCCTCCGAGCAGGCGGACTTCCTGAAGGTCCTGGACCAGACCCTCACGGCGAACGGTCTGGGCACCAACCTCCTTGCCTACGACCACAACTGGGACCACCCCGGCTACCCCCTCGACGTCTTCGGCAGGACGTCCGGCATGTCCCGGCTGATCGGCGCCGCCTTCCACTGCTACGGAGGTGACCCGGAGGCCCAGCAGCAGATCCACGACGCGGGCAAGCGCGTCTTCTTCACGGAGTGCTCGGGCACCGACTCCGCGAACACGGCCGACACCTTCAAGGACACCCTCAAGTGGCACGCCGAGAACCTGGTCGTGCGGAACATGCGCTCCGGCGGCGAGACCGTCGTCGACTGGAACCTCGCTCTCGACGAGAACGGCGGCCCGCACCAGGGCAACTGCTCGACCCGCTGCAACGGCGTGGTCGAGATCGCGGGCGATGACGTCACACTCAACGCCGAGTACTACACCCTCGGCCACCTGTCGAAGTTCGTGGACGTGGGTGCGCACCGCATCGGCTCCACGGACGGCGGCACGGTCCAGAACGTCGCCTTCCAGAACCCGGACGGCGAACGCGTCCTGTACGCCGTGAACACGGGCTCGTCCGCACAGCCGTTCTCGGTCACGGACGAGGGCCGCTCACTGACGTACACGCTGCCCGCGGGCGCGGTGGCCACGTTCACCTGGCAGCCCTGATCCACCCGGGTGGGGTCCGCCCGTCCCGTCCTCCCCGTACGGGCGGGGTGGGACGGGCGGGCGGGTCCCGCCGCCACGTCACGCCACTTCGAAGGAGCAACCATGTTTCGAGCGCCGTCGGCACTGATCCTCGCAGCCGCGCTGACCTGCACGGCCACCGTTGTGGCAGCAGGGGCGCAGGAGTCCCGCGCGCCTCACACCTCCCCGCACACGGCCTGGCACACCTCGTGGGCCGGCCCGCAGCACGGCCTGGCCCCCACTCCCCTGCGCGATCGGTCGATCCGGATGATCAGCCATCTCAGCCAGGGCGGGGACGCCCTGCGGATACGGGTGCAGAACACCTTCGGCACGAGCCCGCTGACCGTGGCCGCAGCCACGGTCGCGCCGAGCAGCGGCAAGGACGCGGCGCTGTCGGGCAGGCCCGGGGCCGTCACCTTCGACGGGCGGAGGAAGGTGGTCGTCCCGGCGGGGGGTGAGGTCTGGAGCGACGCGGTCCCGATGACGACCCGGGCGCAGGACGACGTGGCGGTGTCGCTTGCGGTGTCGGGCGAAGCGGGCGCGGGCCGCCACGAGGCCGCCTTCCGCACCAACTACCTCTCCGCGCCGGGGTCCGGTGACAGGACCGCGGACGAGAACGGAGACGCGTACACGGAGAAGGTCGAGTCGACCTATCTGGTCACCGCGGTGGACGTACGCAACAGGGACCTCGCGGGCACGCTCGTCGCCTACGGCAGCTCCGTCGTGGACGGCACGGGAAGTACGGACTGCGGGACGGGCTGCACCGAGCTGGGCAACAACCGGCGCTGGACCGACGACCTGGCCCGTCGGATCGGCACGGAGCTGCCCGCGGGCCGGCGGTTCGCGGTCGCCAACGCCGGCGTCATCGGCACCACCAGCTACGCGGACTGCCCCGGCACCGCCGACCAGTTCCGCGGTCTGGACTCGCTGGCCCGCCTCGAACGGGATGTGCTGTCCCTGCACGGGGTGCGCGGCGTGCTCTTCTACTACGGGACCAACGACCTCGCGGCGGGCTGCGACGCCGAGCAGATCATCGGCAGCTACCGCGAGACGTTCGCACGCCTGCACGCCGCCGGGATCAAGGTGTACGTCACTCCGATAACGCCGCGCCCCGGCTACAGCGACACCGCGAACCGGGAACGGCACACGGTGGCCGGCTTCGTGAAGAAGGGGAGCGACTGCTCCGGCACCTGCGACGGTGTACTCGACTTCGACCAGGTGCTGAAGGATCCGGTGAAGCCCAACAGCATCGACCCGGCCTACGACACGGGTGACGGGGTGCACGTCAATGTGGCCGGCCAGCAGGCACTCGCGGACTTCGTGTCGCTGCCCATGGTCACGAAGCAGACCCGCTGACGACCGATTCCTCGACACCCGCTCCGACCTGGGTGAAACTACCCGCGATGACTCAACGAACCGACACGCCTCCCACGTGGGACGAGCGTACGCAGCTGGCCACCTTCCTCGACTACGCCCGTGACACGGCACGAGCCAAGTGTGAGGGCGTGTCCGCGGAGGACGCCCGCAAGGCCCCCCTCCCGAGTTCACCCCTGATGACGCTGTGCGGGCTGATCAATCACCTGCGCTGGGTCGAGAACTACTGGTTCCAGGTGATGTTCCTGGGAGAGGAGCAGGTGGGGCCGCTCACCGAGGCGACCGAGGACGATCCCGACCCTGAGATGCGGACGGCGGCGGACATCCCGCTGCCACGGATACTCGCCGAGTACGAGGAGCAGAACGCCCGCTACCGTCGCCTGGTGTCCGATACCGACCTGGACACCAAGGCCGCGCGCCCGCTCGGCGACGGCCGCCATGTCGATCTGCGCTGGGTGGTCCTCCACGTCATCGAGGAGACGTCCCGTCACAACGGTCACCTCGACGTCGTCCGCGAGCTCGTCGACGGGCGCACCGGCGTCTGAACGAAGCCGGCGGCATGACCACCCGGCCCGCGAGGGAGCGCAGGCCGCCCCCTCGCGGGCCGGGTGGTCCTCGCACCACGCCCCGGAAGCTATCCGGCCCCGAGCCCCAGCCACAGTTCGGTGAAACGGTCGAGCAGCCCGGCCGCCGTCGTCACATCGTCCGTCAACGGCCGGTCGGCCAGCTCCGCGTCGAGCGCCGCGTCCGCCAGCTCGAAGGCGCGGCCGACGGGCAGCTCGGGGTCGAGCCGCATGTCGCGCTGGCGCAACGCCCGGACCGCCGCGACAAGTTCACAGCCCACGACGAGCCGGTACGCCTCGCACGCCCGCAGCGTCTGGCGCGCCGCCAGCGAGGCGAAGCTGGCCTGCTCCTCGACGCCCCGCGAGAGCACCGCGTGACCGAGCGACGCGGGTGCGGAGAAGGCCCGCAGGTCGCCGAGCGCCGCCCCGGCCGCGTATTCGAGGATCATCACGCCCGACGACGCCGGCTCACCGTCCGCGAGGAACGGCCGCAGACGGGTGAAGCCGGGTTCGTTCAGCGTCGAGAGGCGTGAGGTCGACAGCCGCGCCACTTGCGACACGGCGAGCCTGAAGTGGTCCAGCGACAGGGCGAGTTGGGCAAGGTAGAAGCCACCGTGGTGGTAGGCGGCCATGTCGTCCGCCGAGATCAGCGGGTTCTCGGCGGCCGCGTTGATCTCGACCACGAGGACGTCTTCGAGCGCGTCCGCCGCGTCGTGCGCGGGCCCGTGGATCTGCGGCAGACAACGGAAGCCGTACGGGTCCTGGATCCGGCCGAGCGGCGGCGTGGGGCGGTCAGGCGCACCGAGCAGCAGCCGCATGCGTTCCGCGACGGCGTACGAACCGGCGTGCCGCCGCGCCTCGTGCACGGGCAGTGCGTACGCCTCGTACGAACCGTCGGTCGCCATCAGGGACAGCGCCGCCACCACCTGGGTGGCGGCGATCAGGCCGCGCAGCTCGTGCACCGCGAGCGCCGACTGGCCGAGGGTGAGGGCGTTGCTGCTGATCAGGGCCAGGGCGTCGTTGTTGTCGAGCGGCTGCGGGGCGGGTGCCGCACCCGCTCCCTGCCAGGGGTGTTCGCCCGCCAGCGCGAGCCCCATCTGTGCGAGCGCGGCGATGTCGCCGGTGCCGACCGAGCCGAATTCGTTGACCTTCGGGTAGGCACCCGTCTCCAGGGCCTCGCAGAGCGCCGTGACGACGGTCGGGCGCAGGCCGGCGCCTCCCGCGAGCAGCTGGTTGGCGCGGACGGCGAGCATGGCGCGGACCTGCCGCGCGGGCAGCTCCTCGCCGATCGCCCCGGCGTGGCTGCGCAGCAGTCGAAGACCGTGGTCGGCGGCCGCCTCCGTCGGCACGGACTCATTCCGGTTAGCCCCCACGCCGGTGGAGCGGCCGTAGACGCGACCCCATGAGGCGATCTCCCGCGCGGCGACCCACGAGGCCTCCACGCGCTTCATACCTTCTGCTGCCGGAACCGGCCTGGCGGCGGATTCGGCCATGCGTACGACATCTGCGACCATCAGTCCGCGACCGTCGAGGACGACGGTCGCGTCGCTGTCGTCGAGCACCGTGTTCACCATACGAGACGACATCACTCGTAATTCCTCCTCAATCAGGCGCCTCGTCTTGCCCTACGGCCCTTCGTAACCAGGGATTTACGTCTGAGCGGCGACCACCTATTGACAACCTATTCAGTCACCGAGAACTCTGCATGATGATATGCAGCCGGGCAAGGGACTCCTCATGATCCAATTCGATACGGTCCACAAGCGCTTCCCCAACGGCACGACCGCGGTGCACGACCTCACCCTCGAGATGCCGGAAGGGGGCGTGACCGTCCTCGTCGGATCCTCCGGTTGCGGCAAGACGACGACGCTCCGCATGATCAACCGGATGGTCGATCCGACCTCCGGGACGATCAGGGTCAACGGCAAGGACGTCCTGGAGCAGGACGCCGCCGAGCTGCGGCGCTCCATCGGCTATGTCATCCAGCAGTCCGGGCTCTTCCCGCACCGGACCGTCCTGGACAACATCGCGACCGTGCCGCTGCTGCTCGGCTGGGGCCGCAGGAAGGCGCGGGCCCGGGCGTCGGAACTCCTGGAGACGGTCGGCCTCTCCGCCGACACCGGGAAGCGCTACCCGCATCAGCTCTCCGGTGGCCAGCAGCAGCGCGTCGGCGTGGCCCGAGCGCTCGCCGCGGACCCGCCGGTCCTCCTGATGGACGAGCCGTTCGGTGCCGTCGACCCCGTCGTCCGCACCCAGCTCCAGGACGAACTGCTGCGCCTCCAGAGGGAGTTGAGCAAGACCATCGTCTTCGTCACCCACGACATCGACGAGGCCGTACGCCTCGGTGACCGCATAGCCGTCTTCCGCACCGGCGGTCATCTCGTCCAGTGCGCCGGTCCCGCCGAACTCCTGGCCCGCCCCTCGGACGCGTTCGTGGCCGACTTCCTGGGCGCGGAGCGCGGACTGAAACTGCTGTCGCTGACGACGCTGGCGGACGTCCCTCAGGGACCCGCCCCCGAAGGCACCCGCTGGCAGCTGACCCTCGACGCCGCCGGCAAGCCGCTGGCCTGGCGCGACACCGGGACGGACGCCGAGACCCCGGTCCGGCCGCTGCGGGACACGGACACGCTCCTCTCCGCGCTCAACGAGTCGGTCGCGGCGCCCAGCGGTCTGGTGGCGCGGGTCGACGCGGACGGCGTCCTCACGGGCGTGACCTCGCGCGAGGACATCCACGACCGCGCGGGGGACGTGCACAGCGAGGCAAGCACGGTGGCCGCATGACCGTCGACTGGTCGTGGATATCCGACCACACCGGTGATCTCACCTCCCTCTCCCTCTCCCACCTGCAGGCCGCCCTCACCGCCGTACTCCTCGGCCTGGTCGTCTCACTGCCCCTGGCGGTCGTCGCGCACCGTGTGCGGCCGCTGCGCGGGCTCCTCCTCGGCCTGTCGAACATCCTCTTCACCATCCCGTCCATCGCCGTCTTCGTGCTCCTCCTGCCGGTCAGCGGGCTCACCCGCACCACCACCGTCATCGGGCTGACGATCTACACCCTCGTCGTGCTCCTGCGGAACACCGTCGAGGGCCTGGACTCGGTCCCCGCCAGGACCAAGGAAGCCGCGAAGGCCATGGGCACCCGGCCGCTGCGCACCCTGCTCACCGTCGAACTGCCCCTCGCCCTCCCGGTGATCATGGCGGGCGTGCGCATCGCGACGGTGATGGCCATCTCGCTCGTCTCCGTGGCCACGTACATCGGCGACGGCGGACTCGGGCAGCTCTTCACGGACGGGTTTCAGCGCAACTTCCCGACCCCCGTCATCGTCGGCGTCGTTTTGACCCTGCTCCTCGCGCTCGTCGCGGACGCCTTGCTCGTCACCCTCCAGTACGTCCTGACGCCGTGGACCCGCCGGCAGAAGCAGGGGGCCTGACCATGTACGAACTCTTCAAGGGCCTCGGTTCCTGGCTGGTCAGCGGTGAGCAGTGGGCCGGCCCCGACGGCATCGGGCACCGTCTCGCCGAGCACCTCCAGTACTCGCTGCTCGCCACCCTCGTGGCCGCGGCCATCGCGCTGCCGGTCGGCCTGCTCATCGGGCACACCGGGCGCGGCGCGTTCCTCGCCATCAACCTGTCCAGCTTCGGGCGCGCGCTGCCCACGGTCGGGCTCGTGGTGCTGGTCTTCCTCGTGAGCGGTCTGTCGATGTGGCCCGTCTACATCGCCCTCGTGGCGCTGGCCGTGCCCTCCGTCGTCACCAACACCTACGCCGGGATGACCGCCGTCGACCCCGAGGTCCGGGACGCGGCACGTGGCCAGGGGATGCGCTGGTACCAGGTCCTCCTCCAGGTCGAACTGCCCCTCGCGCTCCCCCTGATCATGACCGGGCTCCGGCTCGCGCTCATCCAGGTCGTCGCGACGGCCACCATCGCCGCGTACGTCTCCTTCGGCGGCCTCGGCCGGTACGTCTTCGACGGGCTCGCCCAGCGCGACCTCGTGCAGGTCCTCGGCGGCGCCGTGCTCGTGGCGGTCGTCGCCGTCGTCCTCGACCTCGCGCTCTCCGCCCTCCAGCGTGTCCTCTTCCGCCACCGTCCCGCCAAGTCCGTCTAGGAGCAAGCACCATGAACCGCAGAAATCTCCTCGGCGGGCTCCTCGCCGCCGCGACCGTCCCCGCGCTCGCCTCCTGCAGCAGCGGCATCACCTCCCTCGACGGGCAGGGGGCCGGCGCCGGGGGCGGCGGCTCCAGCGAGGGCGGCGTCACCATCGGCACCGCCAACTTCACCGAGAACCAGGTGCTGGGGTACCTCTACGCCGCCGCGCTCGAAGCAGCCGGGGTGAAGACCACGGTCCGTCCCAACCTGGGCACCCGCGAGATCCTCATCCCCGCGCTCAAGGGCGGCGACATCGACCTCCTGCCCGAGTACCAGGGCGCCCTGCTGCACTACCTCGACGCCGAGGCCACGGCCACCGAGGAGGGCGAGATGCAGAACGCCCTCGCCGTGGCCCTGCCGCGCGGCCTCCAGATCCTTCCCTACGGCCAGGCCGAGGACTCCGACGCCTTCGTCGTGACCCGGAAGACCGCCCAGGAGTACGGCCTGAAGTCCCTCGCCGACCTGGCCGGGCACAACGGCAAGCTGGTCATCGGCGCGGCGCCCGAGGTCAAGAAGCGGGCGGTGGGGGCGGTGGGCCTCAAGGACGTGTACGGCGTGGAGTTCAAGGAGTTCAAGTCGCTCGACTCCTCGGGGCCGCTGGTCAAGGGCGCCCTGAAGAAGGGCGACGTCGACGTCGCGAACCTCTTCACCACCGACACCGACATCGTCGCCGAGGGATGGGTCGTCCTCACCGACCCCAAGAACCTGATCCCCGGCCAGCACATCGTCCCCCTCGTCGCCGACCGCAAGGCCGACTCGACGGTCCGCAAGGCACTCGCGGGCCTCGGCAACGCGCTGACGACGAAGGACCTCACCGAGCTCAACCGCCTGGTGGACAAGGACCGCAAGGACCCCGAGGACGTCGCGTACGACTGGGCGGCGGAGCACGGGATCAAGAAGAAGTAACCACCGCAGGACCGAACGGCACGACACACCACCGAGAGGCCGGGTAACCGAGTCATGGCAGCTGAAGACCTGGTGGAGCGGCGCTCCATCGATGTCGTCCCGGACGACGAACGGCACGGGACCGCGTTCAGTCAGTTCACCCTCTGGCTCGGCGCCAACCTCCAGATCACCGCGGTCGTCACGGGTGCGCTCGCCGTCGTGTTCGGCGGCGACGTGGTGTGGTCGGTGGTGGGCCTCCTGCTGGGCAATCTGCTCGGCGGCGCCGTCATGGCCCTGCACTCCGCGCAGGGACCGAAGCTCGGCCTGCCCCAGATGATCCAGTCCCGTGCCCAGTTCGGGGTGCGAGGCGCGGTCGTCCCCCTCCTCCTGGTCATCCTCATGTACGTGGGCTTCTTCGCGAGCGGCAGCGTCCTCGCCGGCCAGGCGACCGCGCAGCTCACGCACACGGACGACAGCACCGGCATCATCACCTTCGCCCTGATCACCGCCGTGGCGGCGGCCGTCGGCTACCGCGTGATCCACGTCCTGGGGCGGGTGGCCAGCGTGGTCTGCGCGCTCGCCTTCGTCTACCTGGGCATCCGCCTCCTGGACCGCGTGGACCTGTCGGCGCTGCTCGGTGACGCCCACTTCGACCTGCCGATGTTCCTGCTCGCGGTGTCGCTCTCGGCGTCCTGGCAGCTGGCCTTCGGGCCGTACGTCGCGGACTACTCGCGCTACCTGCCGCGTACGACGTCGGGGCGGGCCACCTTCTGGTGGACCCTCTCCGGGTCGGCCGTCGGCTCGCAGTGGTCGATGACGTTCGGGGTGCTCGTGGCGGCGAGCTCGGGGGAGGCGTTCCTCGCGGACCAGGTCGGGTACGTGGTCGGCCTGGGCGGCACGGGGCTGATCGCCTCGTTCCTGTACTTCTCGATCGCGCTCGGCAAGCTGACCATCAACGTGCTCAACACCTACGGCGGCTTCATGTCGATGGTGACCGGCATCAGCGGATTCCGGGGCCAGAAGACGCTCTCGCAGCGCGGCAGGGCCGCGTACATCGCGCTGATCATGGTGGCCGGGACCGCGGTGGCGCTCCTCGGTAAGGACAGCTTCCTGACGTCCTTCAAGGACTTCCTGCTGTTCCTGCTGACGTTCTTCACTCCGTGGTCGGCGATCAACCTGGTCGACTACTACCTGATCTCACGGGAGCGCTACGACATCCCCGCGCTCTCCGACCCCGAGGGCCGCTACGGCGCCTGGCGCTGGGACGCCCTCGCCGTCTACGCGGTGGGTGTCCTCGCCCAGCTCCCGTTCCTCGTGACGCACTTCTACACCGGCCCGCTGGCGGCTCCGCTGGGCGGGGCGGACATCTCCTGGATCGTGGGCCTCGCGGTCCCCGCGGCCCTGTACTGGCTGCTGGCCCGCCGCGACACGTCCCACATACCGGAGGAGACCCGGTACACCCTGGCGTCCGGACCGACGGACTGACACCTCGCAGCCGGGCAGGCCGCCGCCGCCTCGCGGGGGCGGCCGCCCCGTCGTGCAAACGGGTCACATCAGCGACGTGTCGCCGTGGGACTCCAGGAGCTTGCGCAGCAGCCGGGCGAGCTCGTCGGACTCCTCCCGGCTGAGGGCCGAGAGCATCCGCACCTCGTTCTCCAGGTGCTGCGGGAAGAGTTCGTCGGCCTCCCGCTTCCCCTTCTCCGTGAGCTGGATCTGCACCGAGCGCCGGCGGGCAGCCGCAGCTTGGCGCTCGGGGCCGCCCTGTTCGTCTTCGTCCTGGCGGTCTCCACCGCGGGCCCCGCCGTCGTCCAGGCGATCGGCGCGAGCGCCGGGGCCGCGCGCACCACCGCGATCGCCGCCTACGGCTTCCTGCTCAACCTGGGCTCCGGCGCGGGCGCCCAACTCCCACTGGCGGTGGCCAGCGTGGCCGGCGTGGCGCTGATCCTCGCCGCCCTGCTCGTCACCTGCACCGGACTGCTGGCCCTCGCCCGCCGGGCAGCCGTACGGCACGCACGCACAGCACCGGTGGCCGCACCCGCACCCCTCGTCCGGCCGAAGCCTGAGCACACCGCGAAACGGTGAACACCCGGGCCACCGGCCCCACCTATCGCTTTGCCTCGATATGCGCACTTTCGCGAGGCGCCCTAGCCTACTGACATTGCTCAGATAGTCGAGTGCCGGTGCACGCCGGCGGAGGGCGAGCTCCCATGGCTGAGCCGCGTGCGAGGTCCGGACTGATCGGCGAGTTGTCGGCAGAGTTCTTGGGCACGATGATCCTCATCCTGTTCGGGTGCGGCGTGGTGGCCCAGGTGGCCGCGGGCGGGGCCCTGACGGATCCCCCCGGTGGCCTCGGGGACCACGACAGCATCGCGTGGGCGTGGGGGCTGGGCGTC
Organism: Streptomyces sp. NPDC102451; assembly: GCF_044765485.1. NCBI lineage: Bacteria > Bacillati > Actinomycetota > Actinomycetes > Kitasatosporales > Streptomycetaceae > Streptomyces > Streptomyces sp. NPDC102451. Next base: position 186,960 of record NZ_JBIWKD010000013.1, read on the forward strand.
ACGCTCGGCGTCTACGTGGCGGCGCGGCTGAGCGGTGCCCATCTCAACCCCGCGGTGACCGTCTCGCTCGCCGCGTTCAGGGGCTTCCCGTGGAGGAAGGTGGCTCCCTACGCGCTGGCCCAGACGGCCGGCGCGTTCGTGGCCGCCCTCCTCGTCCGCTGGAACTACAGCGAGGCGCTGGCGAAGGCCGACCCCGGACACACCGTCAAGACGCAGACGGTGTTCTCCACCCTCCCCGCCAACGGCAATCCGGCCCTGCCGGTCCATGAGTGGGGCGCGTTCCGCGACCAGGTGATCGGCACCGCCATCCTGCTGCTGCTGATCATGGCCGTCACCGACATGCTCAATACGGCGCCGGGCGCGAACCTGGGCCCGTTCATCACCGGCCTGATCGTGGTCGCCATCGGCATGGCGTGGGGGACCAACGCGGGCTACGCGATCAACCCGGCCCGCGACTTCGGCCCCCGGCTGGCGAGCTTCATCACCGGCTACAACGGGGCGTGGCGAGATCAGTACGGAAATCTCTACTTCTGGGTACCCATCCTGGGTCCGCTGATCGGCGGCCTGCTCGGCGCGGGGATCTACAAGGCATTCGTCGGCCGGTTCCTGCCCACCGCGGAACCCGAGCCGCCGGGACGCGCCCCGGCATCCAAGGCCTGACGGCACCGTCCGGAGAGGTGACACATCATGGCGGACTTCATCGGCGCGGTGGACCAAGGGACCACCAGCACCCGATTCATGATCTTCGACCACGGCGGCAACGAGGTCGCCAGGCACCAACTGGAGCACGCCCAGGTCCTCCCCCGCTCCGGCTGGGTGGAGCACGACCCGGTCGAGATCTGGGAGCGCACCAACTCGGTGATGCAGAACGCCCTGCGGTACGGCGGCCTTTCGGCGGACGACCTGGCGGCCATCGGCATCACCAACCAGCGTGAGACCACGGTGGTCTGGGACCCGCGCAACGGGCGGCCGTACTACAACGCCATCGTGTGGCAGGACACCCGGACCGACGCCATCGCGGCGAACCTCGAACGGACGGGGCGCGGCGACGTCATCCGCCGCAAGGCCGGGCTGCCGCCGGCGACCTACTTCTCCGCCGGAAAGATCCAGTGGATCCTGGAGAACGTCGACGGCGTACGGGAAGCCGCGGAGGCGGGCCACGCCCTCTTCGGCAACACGGATGCCTGGGTCCTGTGGAACCTGACCGGCGGTCCGGACGGCGGAATCCACGCCACCGACGTGACCAACGCCAGCCGCACCATGCTGATGGACCTGGAGACCCTCGACTGGGACGACGAACTCCTGGGATTCTTCGGCATTCCCCGGGCCATGCTCCCCACCATCAATCCCTCGTCGGACGCGGAAGCCTTCGGCGTGACACGCACCTCCCGGCCGCTGCGCGGCGCCGTTCCCATCACCGGGGTCCTCGGCGACCAGCACGCGGCCACCGTCGGACAGGTCTGCTTCGCCCCCGGTGAGGCCAAGAACACCTACGGCACGGGCAACTTCCTGGTCCTGAACACCGGCACGGAACTGGTCCGCTCCCAGCACGGCCTGCTCACGACCGTGGCGTACAAGTTCGGTGACAGCCCGGTGGTGTACGCCCTGGAGGGCTCCATCGCCGTGACCGGCTCCGCGGTGCAGTGGCTGCGCGACCAGATGAAGATCATCAAGTCCGCCCCCGAGAGCGAGGAACTCGCCCGTACGGTCGAGGACAACGGCGGCATCTACTTCGTCCCCGCGTTCTCCGGGCTGTTCGCCCCGTACTGGCGCTCCGACGCCCGTGGGGCCATCGTCGGCCTGGCCAGGTACAACGACAACGCCCATCTGGCGCGGGCGACGCTGGAGTCCATCTGCTACCAGAGCCGGGACGTCGTCGAGGCCATGGAGCGCGACTCCGGCGTCCATCTGGACGTGCTCAAGGTCGACGGCGGTGTCACCGCCAACGACCTCTGCATGCAGATCCAGGCCGATGTCCTCGGCGTTCCCGTCAGCCGGCCGGAGGTCGCCGAGACGACCGCTCTCGGCGCCGCGTACGCGGCCGGTCTCGCCGTGGGGTTCTGGCGGGACACCGACGAGCTGCGCACCCACTGGAACGAATCCGAACGGTGGCAGCCCCGGTGGACCGAGGAACAGCGCGCGGAAGGCTACGCGGGCTGGAAGCGGGCCGTGGAACGCACGCTGGACTGGGTCCAGGTCCCCTGACCCCGCACCGCCGGCGCCGGCCCGAGGCCTGGCCGGCTCACGGAGCGCACCTGGCGTCGGCTGGCTATGCTCGATGAGGGGTTGCGGAACCGATCTCTGGAGGTTCGCATGACCATGGCGTTCGAACCACGCGATGTGGCCCCGCGCCTCGCCACCGGCGCGTTCATCCTGAACTCCGGCCTGGCCAAGCTGAAGGCGGACGAAGCCACCGCGCAGGGCCTGCACGGCATGGCCTGCACGGCGTACCCGTTCCTCGACAAGCTCGGTGCAGCACGCTTCACCCGTCTGCTCGCCTGCGCGGAGATCACCGTCGGCGGGGCGCTCCTCTCCCCGTTCGTGCCGACCCGGCTGGCCGGCCTGGCGCTGACCGGTTTCTCCGGAGGGCTCGTCGGCCTGTACCTGCGGGTCCCGGGAATGCGGGAGCCGGGCAGCCTGCGACCCACCCAGGACGGCATCGCACTGGCCAAGGACACCTGGATGCTCGGTATCGGGCTCGGTTTCATGGGTGCGGGGCCGCCCCGCACGTGCACGCCCGTGTCCCACCGTTCTCACCGCCGGTGCCCGTGCTGACCGCACCCTGACCTCCTCCGGCTCAGGTCGCCGGGACGACCGGGTACAGTGCGCCCGGCAGTCCGGCTACTTGAGGAGGGGAAGCGTGACCGACACCAGCGAGACCCGGTCCGCGGACGATGCGGCTGATGCGACCCGGCGGAGTCCGCTGCAACGTCTGATGCGCTACGTCCCTCTGATCGCACCCGTCCTCCTGTGGGCTGTGCCCTGCTGGGTGCTGCTGCACGCCGGCCAGCACTGGCCGCTTCCCGTGGCGCTGGGCGGCACCGCCCTGTCAGTCCTCGGTCTGATCGCCATGCCGCTCGCGATGGTGCGCGGCCACGGCCGGCGGCAGCAGGACCGGGCGGCGATCGTCGGGGACACCCTCCTCGGGGCCGCCTGGGTGCTGTTCACCTGGTCCGTCCTGCTCGGCGTCCTGCTGCGCCTCGCCCTGACCGTGGCCGGCGTGGGCGACGGTCAGGAACGGGCCCGGATCGTCACCTGGGCGGTCCTCGGCGTATCCGCCGTGCTGCTCGCCTGGGGGTACGCCGAGGCCCGCCGGGTGCCACGGGTGCGCCGGCTCGACGTACAACTCCCGCGGCTGGGAGCCGGGTTGGACGGCACCCGCGTCGTCCTCATCACCGACACCCACTACGGCCCGCTCGACCGCGCCCGCTGGTCGGCGCGGGTCTGTGCGAAGGTCAACACGCTGGAGGCCGACCTGGTCTGCCACACCGGCGACATCGCGGACGGCACGGCCGAACGCCGCCGCGCCCAGGCGGCGCCGCTGGGCACCGTGCAGGCGACTCGGGCCCGGGTCTACGTCACCGGGAACCACGAGTACTACAGCGAGGCCCAGGGCTGGGTCGACCTGATGGACGAGCTGGGCTGGGAGCCGCTGCGCAACCGTCACCTGCTGCTCGAACGCGGCGGCGACACCCTCGTGGTCGCCGGCGTGGACGACGTCACCGCCGAGTCCTCGGGCCTGGCCGGCCACGGCGCGCACCTCGCGGGAGCCCTGGACGGCGCCGATCCCGACCTGCCCGTCCTGCTCCTGGCCCACCAGCCCAAGTTCGTCGACCGGGCCGTGGCGGGCGGCGTCGACCTCCAGCTCTCGGGTCACACGCACGGCGGCCAGATCTGGCCCTTCCACCACCTCGTCCGCATCGACCAGCCCACCGTCGCCGGCCTCAGCCGCCACGGCGCCCGTACCCTCCTCTACACCAGCCGCGGCACCGGCTTCTGGGGCCCGCCGTTCCGCGTCTTCGCCCCCAGCGAGATCACCCTGCTCGTACTCCGCTCCCCGCAGCCGCCGGCCGCGCAGCCCGTGTGAGCGGGGCCCGGCCGCAGCGGTAGTGGCGGTACGGGCGGTCAAGATCGCATTCCGGGTCGATACGCCGGTGTGATGGCCCCTTGGGTGTTGACGGATCTCTCGCTGGTCCGTCCGGCTTCCGGCGGCGACCCGCGCCGGGTCCACGTGGTCAACCCGCGACTCGGTCTGGAGACGCTGCTGGCCCGGCAGCGGGCCGACCTCGCGGCGCGCGAGCAGCGGGTGCGCGCGGGCGAGGCGGCGGTGGCCGGTCTGCTCAGCGGGCTGCCCGCCTCGGACCCGGTCACGGGCGAGTCACCGGTGGTGCACCTGAACGGTGTGGACCATGTGCGGGACTGTCTCGACCGGTTGCACGACGAGGTGGCGGAGGAGATCCAGACCTTCGCCACGGGCGGTGCGCAGACCGAGGAGAACATGCGCGCCTCCCGCCCGCTCAACCAGCGGCTGCTGGGACGCGGGGTGCGGATGCGTACGGTCTATCTGGACAGTGTCCACAACCACGCGCCCACGGTGGCGCACGTCACCTGGCTGGCCTCGCTGGGTGCCGATATCCGCACCGCGCCCTCGCTCAGTACGCGCATGATCATCACCGACCATCGGCTGGCCCTGGTGGCTCTGGACGACCAGGACTCCTCGCTGGGGGCGCTGGTGGTGACCGGGAGGGGGCTCATCGCGGCCCTGGAGGCGCTGTTCGAGAGTGTCTGGGACCGGGCGGAGCCGCTGGGCGGGCAGGAGAAGCACGAGGCCGACGCGTTGACCCGCCAACAGCACGAGACGCTGCGGCTACTGGCGCGGGGATACACGGACGAGGCCATAGCCAAACGCCTCGGCGTCTCCCCCCCGCACCGCCCGCCGCATCGCTACGGGCCTGCTCGGACACCTGGACGCCCGCAGCCGCTTCCAGGCAGGCGTCCACGCGGCCCAGCAGGGTTATCTGCGCACGGGCGGCCCGAAGCCGTAGGACGTGTCGTCACCGTGCCGTTGTCCGGCCGAAGTCCGGACGGGGCTGCGGCTGCCGCGTGCGGTCGTGAGGAAGGGGCAGGACGGCGAGGGGCACGTGGTGCTGGCCGGCGTGCACGTCCCGGTCCCTGAGGGAGCCCTGGCTGACCGGGCGTGGGAAAGAGATCTTGACGACGTTCAGTTCGGGGATGCGGAACATGTCGACGGTGGCTTCGTCGACGTCGTAGAGCCGGGCGATGGTGCTCTCGTCGAGGAAGGCGGGGTCGGCAGCGATGCGGTAGCCGTGTGCGTCCCGCATGAACAGCTCCATGGTGACCCAGAAGGGTCCGGCGTTCTTGGACCGGATCTCGTGGGCGAGGTCGGCGAGCGTGGCAGGAGCGGTGTCAGCCATGGCGCGGGGTCTCCTGGAGTGTGAGGCGGAACATGTCGGTGGGGGTGGGGGTGTCGACGACGTGGTTGAGGACGAACTCGTAGGCCGCGCCGCGTTCGGTCTCGGCCGGTGAGGTGGCGAACGCGAGGCTGGGCAGATAGTCCATGTCGGCGGTGGGCAGGTGCAGCATCAAAGGATTGGCGATCTTGGCGACGGCGGTGGCGGTGGTCTGGTCGGGGGCGTTGACCAGCAGCATGACGCCCACTTCCCGCGGCGGACCGGCGGCGGGGTCGAGATGCTCCAGTACGGCGTTGTAGCCGTAGAGGCGTACGTCGAAGGCGTAGGCGTCCGCTCGCAGCCCCAGCGTCTGTTCGACGCGCTGCTCCAGCACGGTGCGCAGGAGGGCGGCCCAGGCTTCGATGTCGGCGAGGATGTGCGGGTCGCGGATCGCGGTGAACGACATGGTCTCGTAGCCGGTGATGCGGGCGCCTTCGAGTTTGACCGTGTGCTGCTCGGCGGGATGGAAGCGCGATCCCTCGACGCGCACCGTGCGCTCGTCCAGGGCACGGTAGTCGGCCCGGCGGACGTCGAGGGTGCCGGCGGGTTCACGCATCCGGAACGGGTCGGCCGTCTCGTAGAGCATGTGGGCGGCGACCGAGTGCGGGGTGCAGGCCGCGGTTTCGTCGAGGGGTTCGATGGTGAAGCCGTTGGCGTCGATGGTGGCGAAGACGCCGCCGGTGCGGGGGTTGGTGGTGCACTGGCCGCCGCACTCGACGATTTTGGACGCGTGCCAGGTCGGCCCGGGCGGCATGTCCTTCATGAGGGGATAGGCGGCGGCGACGGCCGTGTCCGTGGCGCGGCCGGCGAGTACGACCTGGGCGCCCGCCTGGAGAGCGGCGACGATGGGTTCGTGCCCCATCATGGCGACGATGTGGGTGCAGCTTTCCAGCGTTTCGCCCTCCAGGTCGCCCAGGGGCGGCAGGGCGTGGATGCGGCCGGCGTCGAGGTGCTGCTTGAGTGCGACGGCGTCCTGCTCGCTGTAGATGCGGGCGACGTTCAGCGCCAGGTCCTCTTCCCGCTGGATCGTGGTGACGATGTCCGCGACCCAGTCGACGCCGCTGTCGGTTCCGCTGGTGCCGCACGAGCCGACGATCAGGGGAATACCGGCTCGTGCCGCTGCCTTCAGCAGGATGCGCAGATCACGGGCGACCGCGGCGGCCGTGGTCTTGGGCACGGACGCACCGAGGTAGTAGGGGCCGGAGTCGGTGCTGCCGCCGTCGACGGCGATCACGTCGGCGCCCAGTGCCAGACCGCGCTCGATCGTCGCCTCGGCGAAGCCGGCGCCGAGCATGCCGGCGGGCACCAGGATGCCGACCGATGCGACCGGTTCGTGGTTCATGCTCATCGTTCCTTCGCTGTCGTGGTGTCGGGGCGCTGGGCGTTCACGGGCAGAAGGCCGGCGCTCACGGCGTGGCGGGGGCGGCCCGCGAGAGAAGCGTCCAGTTCGGCCGCCCCTTCCAGCCCGGCCGCGGTGCGGGCCTGCTCACTCTGTCCGGCCAGGTGGGAGTGGACGACGATGCCGTCCACACCGCGCAGCTGGCTGTCGGGCGCGAGCGGTTCCTGGCTGACGACATCGAGGGCTGCCCCGGCGATCCGCCCGGTTCGCACCGCGTGGGCCAGCGCGCCTTCGTCGACGATGCCCCCACGGGCGGTGTTGATCAGGACGGCGGTCGGCTTCATCGCCGCGAACGCCGCGGCGCCGAGCAACCCCCGGGAGCGATCGGTGAGCGCGGTGTGCACCGACACGTAGTCGGCCTCGGCCAGGAGTTGCGGCAGTTCGACGAAGTGCACGGTGCCGTCCGTCCGTTCCTCCAGCGGTACGCCGGTGGTGCACAGCACGCGCATGCCGAACGCCTGGGCCAGCGGTACGACGGCCCGGGCGGTGGCACCGTATCCGAGCAGGCCCAGTGTCGCGCCGCGCAGTTCACGTCCCGGCTCTCTGGGCCAGGTGCCGGCGGCGACGGCGGTGGCGCTGTGGACCAGGTGCCGGGCCGCGGCCAGCAGCAGGCCCAGGGTGTACTCGGCGACCGCGTTGGCGTTGATGCCGGGCAGGTTGCTCACCGTGATCCCCAGCCGGGACGCGGCCGGCACATCGATGGCGTCGTATCCCACGCCGGTACGCACGACGGCACGCAGCCGTGGTGCTCGGGCCAGGACGTCGGCACTCAACGGCTCATGGCCGACGAGTGCCGCATCGGCGTCGGCGTAGGCGGCGGCGATCCGGTTGTGGTCGTGGACGCCGGCGAGCGGGGTGTGCACGGTGGTGTGGCCGCGCATCCGCAGATAGCGGTCGGCCTCATCTCCGGGATGCAAATGGTCCGTTGTGATCAGGACTCGGGGCACGGCTTCCTCAATCTGTCGCTGCTTGCGTCTGTTCGAACGTCTTAGCCGGGCCGCCGGCCTGCTGGGCCCGGCGGGCGGCGCGCCGGCGCAGCAGGGTGATCCTGATGACGAGTGTGATGGCGAGGGCGGCGATCAACGCGATGTCCAGGAGCATCAGGGGCCAGCCGGTGGCGTCGACCATGGCGCCCACCAGCGTGGGGCCCACGAAACCGCCGCCGGCCCAGCTGATGCTGTACATGCCCGCGTAGGTGCCGAAAACCTGCGCGGAGGGGGCGAGATTCCACAGCACCACCGCCGCGTTGACCAGGAAGCAGCTCGCACCGGCCGCCCCGACGCACAGGGCCACGGTGACGCCGGTGGGCGTGCGCAGGCAGGTTCCCAGCACCAGGGCGGCGACGAAGAGCAACATGCCGCCTGTGATGACGCGCAGCCGCCCGTAGCGCTCGGCGAGGATCGCCGCCGGGTAGGCCGCCACGATGAAGGCCAGACCGCTGGGCAGCGTGAGACCACCGGCATCCCCGCGCGTCATCCCCAGCGCCTCCATCCCGAACGGCGTGATCAGGGAGCGGGAGGCGGACCAGGCACTGCCGAACAGGACGATCGCGGCCAGCAGCAGCAGGCGGCTGCGGTCGCGGTCCGTGGCGATCTCCTTGAGGGTGTCGCGCACCCGCCGCCGCGGGGACCCGACACCTGGTGGCTGTGCGGCGCTTTCCGCCACGGCCGCCCGGTAGGCGGCGGAGGTGTTGTCGCGCACCGTGGCCGCGAGGACCACGATCGAGATCAGCATGACGGCGGCGGGGATGGCGAAGGCGATGTCCGGGTGGTCGTCGATGAGCAGGATGCTGATGACAGCCGCGGCGATCGTCGTCAGGCTGGTGACGATCTTGACGACGGCGTTGGCGCGGCTGCGCCGCCGGGGCTCGATGAAGTCGGGGACCAGCGCTTCGGCGATCGGTTTGAAGGAGTTGGCCACCAGGGCGTACGCGAACATCACCGCGATCAGAAGGGGCAGGGAGCCGCTCACGTGCGGGATGAGGATGAACAGCACGGCGGCGACGGGCATGCCGGCCACCAGGTAGGGCATTCGGCGGCCCCATCCGGTACGCGTGTGGTCCGACCTGTTGCCCATCCAGGGCTGGATGAAGATGCCCAGCAGGTTGTCCATCCCCATCAGCATGCCGACCACGGCTGCGCTGGTGAGGTGTTCCCGCAGCAGGGGCGGGACCTGGGACTCGTAGAAGTTCCAGGTCGATTCCTGTGCGAACACGGCCAGAGCGGCCAGCAGCGTGATGCGCCCGGTCCCGGTGCGCTGCCCTGGTGACTCCGTCGTCATGGGCCGATCTCCCTCGAACGGGGGGTGGATGGATGCGGGTCGTGCGCGCGCGGAAATGCGGTGCAGGGCCGCGCGCTCAGCAAGAGCGGGCGGCCCAGGATGTGCTCATGCCGAGGCACCCGCCCCGTCGTGGAGGCCGGCGGCAGGCGCGTGGGGTGGCGCGGCGATGCGCTGGGCGACGGCTGCCCCCAGGCCGGCCGTGGTCCCCGGGCCGCCCAGGTCAGGGGTGAGGAGCTCGGGCTGCTCGGCCAGGACGTCCTCGATCGCGGCCACGATGCCTGCTGCGGCGGCGTGTTCGCCCAGGTGCGCGAGCATCATCGCGCCGCTCCAGATCTGGCCGATCGGGTTGGCCACGCCGCGCCCGGCGATGTCCGGCGCGGACCCGTGAACGGGTTCGAACAGGCTGGGGTAGTTGCGCTCGGGGTTGATGTTGGCGCTGGGCGCGATGCCGATGGTGCCGGTGCACGCAGGTCCGAGGTCGGACAGGATGTCACCGAAGAGGTTGCTGGCCACCACGACGTCGTAAGTCTGGGGCTGCAGGACGAACTTGGCGGCCAGGATGTCGATGTGCTCCTTGTCCGCGGCCACCTGCGGGTACTGCGCGGCCATCGCCTCGGCCCGCTCGTCCCAGTACGGCATGGAGATGGAGATCCCGTTGCTCTTCGTCGCCCACGTCAGCTGTCTGCCGGGGCGCGAGGCAGCCAGGTCGAAGGCATAGCGCAACACCCGGTCGACGCCGATCCTGGTCATCACGGTCTCCTGCAGCACCGTCTCCCGGTCGGTGCCCTCGAAGATCCGGCCGCCGATGCTGGAGTACTCGCCCTCGGTGTTCTCCCGGACCACGTAGAAGTCGATGTCGCCGGGCCGGTGGTCCCGCAGCGGGCTGCGCACCCCGCGCAGCAGCCGGACCGGCCGCAGATTCACGTACTGGTCGAACCCGCGGCGCAGCTGCAGCAGGCTTCCCCACAGCGACACATGATCGGGGACGACCTCGGGCCAGCCGACCGCGCCGAAGAACAGCGCGTCGAAGCCGGCGAGTACGCTCCTCCAGTCGGGCGGCAGCATCACGCCGTGCCGCAGCCAGTAGTCCGCGCTGGCGAAGTCGAACTCGGCGACATCCAGACCGAATCCGTATGCGTTCGCTGCTGCCCGCACACACCTCAGCCCCTCGGGAACGACCTCACGGCCGATCCCGTCCCCCGGGATGGCGGCAATGCGATAGTTGTGCGGCATACGTCCGCCCCCTCTTCGACGCCAGGAGCCCCTCGGCGGCGATGAACCGGCCCCGGGGGCAATGCATGAACCCCACCTTGGCCAGCACGAACAGCCGGAACAAGACCGAGGACGGCAAGGTAGCCTTTCGCCTGTGGAAAGCCTCCCTCGCGCCGTCACGAGCAGGTCCGCCATGGACGACCTGTGGTTCTTCCAGGTCATCGCCTCCAACGAGACACTCACCGCCGCGTCCCGCGAACTCGGCTGCTCCCTCTCGGCCGTCAGCAAACGCCTCAGTGCCCTGGAACGGCGCCTGAACGCCCGCCTCGTCCAGCGCGGCGCCCGGCGCCTGGTGCTCACCTCGGAAGGCGAGCGCTACGCGGCACGCACCCAGGCCATCCTCGGCCAGGTGCGCGAACTGGAGGATTCGCTGAGCGATCCGTCGGCCGACCTGCGCGGATCACTGACCGTCGAAGCAACCCTCGGCCTCGGGCGCGCCCATGTGGCGCCGCTGCTCGGCGAGTTCGCGACCGCGCATCCCCAACTGCGCGTACAGCTGCAGACGTCCGCCCTGCCACTGCGCCCGCACCGCCGCACCTTCGATGTCGCCGTCCACGTGGGCGTCCCCCCGGACTCCTCGCTGCGCATGCGCCGCCTGGCCGCCAACCACCGCGTGCCCTGCGCGGCACCGTCCTACCTGGCCGCACACGGCACCCCGCAGGAAATCGACGACCTCGCCGAGCACAACTGCATCGTGCTGCGCGAGAACGAGAGCGACTACGCCCTGTGGCGCTTCGGCGACCCGACCCACCCCCGGCAGGTACGCGTGCACGGCAGCCTGGCGAGCAACGACGGGGATGTGGTGACCGACTGGGCGCTGCGGGGCCACGGAGTGATCATGCGCTCCCAGTGGCACATCCGCCCCCACCTCGAACGAGGAACCCTGATCCGCGTCCTGCCCGATGAGCCGACGCCGGCCGCCGACATCTACGCCCTGTACGAGGGAGACGGACATCTCCCCTTGCGGGTCAGCCATTTCATCGATCACCTCGTGGCCGGATTGCCGCAACGCCTGGGCATCCCCGCAACGACCGACGACGGCGCGGCACATCGGTCCTGATGCCTGTGAGCAGCGCGGGCCCCGTGTGGCGAGGTGACTCCGGTCCGAGGGACGCGACCGGATTCGGCGTGCTGCCCCGCAGGTGGGTCGTCGCTTCCGGCTTGTGGCGCAGTGCCGTTCATTGGGACCATCTCCGCATGTTCGAGTTGCTCCCCGGAGTCGGTCTACGACTCCCTGGCTGTGCCGGCACCCTCCGCTTCGGCATGGACGAGCGCACCGCCCAGTGGGCCGTCGCCACCGTCGCGGACGTTCGCGACGGTTGGGTCTGTGGCGCCCGGTGGGCCTTCAGCGCGCAGTACCGGGGCCTGACGCTCGATGCATATGGCGACACCACGGACAGCCACGGCCGGCGCCAGGACACCCCTGGCCTGGCAGGCATCGGCCTCACCCGCGACCCCTTCACGCTCACTGGGCCGTCCGCCTGCGCAGTTGTCCTCAGCGGCATCGACCTCTTCGGATACCCGACCGCCGAGGTTTCGGATGCCCTCAGTGAGGGCCTGCCCCTGCCCCCGACGCTCCGACTCAGCGGCGACGGTTCCTACCTCACTGCCGTGTCGGTTCACGCGGAACCCGTACCTGTCGAGAGCTGATCACGACGGCAAGCCTGATCGACGCAGAACAGCGTCTCCCGCAGCTGTCGACGAATGGCTGCGACACTCATGCGGCGCGCTGCATGCACACGAGTTGATCCCGTTCGTCCCATGACCGGGTGACGCTGAAGCCGAGTCGTTCGTACAGGGCAATGGCCCCGGTCCTCCATTCCCATACCGAGAGCCGGACGGTGTCCACACCGTTCTGCGCAGCATGGGCAAGGGCGGCACCGAGCAAGGCGGACGCGATGCCCCGGCCCCGGGACTCGGGGTCGGTCCAGAGCCTCTTGATCTCCGACTGCCCGCCGGCCAGGGAGGTCATCACCAAGCAGCCCACAGGGGCGTCACCGATGAGAGCCACCAGCACGACGTCGCCGGCGAATGCCGTCAGAGGGTCGGTGATCTCCGCCCGGTAGCGATCCGGCAGCCCGTCCACATCGGCGACCGATTCGCCCTTCTCGGCCTCGGTCCGCAGATGGTAGGCCGCCAGCAGGGCGACCAGGCCGTCCTCGATCGGAGGGGTCGGGCCTGGCCAGCGGACGATGGCAACCTCACAGTGATCACTCATGGCGCCGGCATCACACGCCAGGGAGTACGTACCGGTCGAGTACGCCCCCAGGAACCGGCCCGGCCGGTATGGCCGCGTCTGCGTGTCAGGGCCTGCATACCCGTTCGACCAGGTCCTGCCAGGCCGAGCCCAAGCTCTCCTCGATCTGAGGGCCTCTGTTCAATGCGTCGGCGGAAAGGTACAGCAGAAGCGGGCCGTCGAGCGCCGCGGTGAGCTGGATCGCGAGCAGGTCGAGGTCCGCACCGTCCAGGCGCAACTGGCGCAGGAGCATCCGGATGTGCATCTGTGACGTCGGTGTCTGGGGACTGCTCGGGAGTGGCTGCCGCCCGTCGAGCGCGAATCTGGCGATCTCCGTGTTCTCGATCAGCAGGCGCACCCGCGCCCGGCCGTAAGCAATGAGCCGGTCGACCGGCGGCGCACCGGGGCCGAGCGGCGGCGGCCCGGACAGCACCCGCTCCTGCAAGCCTCGCTCGATCTCATCGAGCAGCGCCTGGAAGATCCCCGCCCGAGTGCCGAAGCGCCGAAATACGGTGCCTTTGCCCAGGCCTGAACGCTCGGCCAACGCGTCCATCGTCAGTGGATCGGGACCTGACTCGGCCAGCATTTCGCGAGCGGTGGCCAGGAGGTGGGCGCGGTTGCGGGCCGCGTCCGCCCGTTCCGGCCGCGGCGCTCCCCAGCCCACCTGAAGCCCGTCCATGGCGGTGATCCTAACAGTCATCCCGTCATGCGGGGTATAGTCCGCTTTTGCTCCTGGGCAATCGCCACGGCGCCGACGTAGGCGTGGGGCATGGCTGCGCGACCCAGCCGTGGAGGCGATTGCCGCCGGTGCCACCAGGGCCGCCACCGACCTGCGCGCGCCGCATGGCGTGAACGTGTCGTCGGCGCGGCTTTCCGCAGCGTCGCGCCCTCACCGATCACCCCAGGTAGCGACAAACGCCCCACTCAAGGCCCCCAAGTCACTGAACACGCATGATGCGCGACACGTTCCCCGCGCCGGGCGTCGCCCCTCCGTCATTGCCCGCCCCCTACCAAGTGGGGTAAAGTCCGTTTACGACGGCTGGATGGTTCCCCGCTTGTCGGCCAACGGGCAGATCCGTGTGTCGCGGCTCTGTCGAGCCCACTCAACAAGGGAGAAACTCATGACCGCGATAGACGGGGTGCTGAAGCGGATCCCGCACGGCGCGCCGGTGATGACCAACACCTCGGCCACGCTGCAGGAGTCCGGCACCGAAGCAGTGCTTCATCGTCGCCCAGCCAGGCACGATCAGTGCATGTCTGGACGGGCCTGACGGCGCGGACTTCGATCTCGTGCTCAGGCACTTCGCAACCGACGGACTCAAGACCGTCGCGACCTCCTCGGGTGAGGAAGTCGCTGACACTGACCCATCTCTGTGGCGTGCCCGGCTCGCGCAACGCGAAGTCACTCGAATTCGATCATCAATTCAGTCCCGTATTCATCAAGGAGAATCCCATGACCGCCACCGTAGAAACCGGCCTGTGGCAGCTCGACGCCACCCGCTCCGTCGTCGCCGTCAGCCACGTGACGATGTGGGGCATGGTCACGGTGAAGGGAGCGTTCACCGATGTCACCGGCCAGGGCGAGGCCCGCCCTGACGGCACCATCAGCGGTGCCGTGACCCTGGAAGCCGCCTCCCTGGACACCAAGCACAAGAAGCGCGATGAGCACCTGCGCAGCGCCGACTTCTTCGACGTCGAGCACTACCCCACCCTCGTCTTCGCAGTCCAGGACGCCGCATTCCGCCCGAACGACGTCGTCGAGGTCGAAGGCCGGCTGACCGTACGCGGTGTAAGCCGCCCGCAGACCGCCACCGTGAAGGTCACCGAGTCGCACGCGGACGCGGTCACGCTCACCACCGAGTTCACCGTCGACCGGGAGCCGTTCGGCATGGGGTGGAACCGGCTGGGCATGATGCGTGGCCTGACGACGGTGACGTCGACGCTCCGGTTCACGCGCACGTCCGCCAGTAGTGCATGAGCTGGTCGTGGATCTGAGGGTTACCGGCGGAGCAGATCAGGGCGGCAGCCGAACCGTAGGGATGGACCGTCAAGGCCGGCCCTTGACCATCGCCCGCATTGCTGCGTCTCGCGAAGTTCCCTTGTCGGGGTGAGTCGGTCGTGGGAGGTCAAACACCGACGACTCCTCGTACGACACCGAGGTCCATCAAGTCCTGTGGCCTGAGCTGCAGTTCGTCCGCCGTCGCCCGTAGGGCGGAGGCCGGGCGTTTCAGGATCGCGGCGGCAAGCTCGGGTGCGATGACGGAGAAGTAGCTGGACGGGGTGGCCCAGGTGTTGTCGGGTGCCGCGAGTGCCAGGGCGCCGCCCGAGCCGCCCTCGCCGATCAGCAGCGTGGTCACCGGGGTGCGGGCCGTGGCGACAGCTGTGAAGAGTTCGGCGATGGCGGGGCCTGCACCGGCTGCCTCCGCCGCCGCATCGTTGGCGGCGCCCGGGGTGTCCACAAAGGTCAGGACCGGAATGTCGAGCCGGTCGGCGAGGCGGATGAGACGGGCCGCGGTGCGGTAGCCGGAGGGGCGGGTCGCGGTGCCGCACTGGGCGGCGTACGCGATCGTGCGCCCGTCGTGCAGCCCGAAGCCGCACAGCATGCCCGGGTCGCGGCCGCCGCAACGGTCGCCCGAGACGGTGGTGCGCTCGGTGAAGTACGCGTCCAAGTAGGCCTGCGCCCGCGGGCGCCTGCGGCTGCGGGCCGCCTCGACTGCGTCCCAGCCGGAAACCGGGAGCGTCATGTCGCCCTGCGCGGCCGGTACGGGGGCGGGCAGGGCAGATCCGGCCGAGGTCAGCAGCCGCAGTCGCAGCGACACATCCGCGCGCAGGTCCTCGGCTCGTACCACCGCGTCCACATGCCCGGACGCGCACTGCGCCTCGGCCGTGTACGCGGCCGGACCCGCGTCGGCCGGCCGGACCCGCGAACCGGCGAACCCGACCTGGGCGCCGGGCAGCGCCACGATCATGTCGGCGCCGGCGCCGAGGGTCGCCCAGCCGCCGCCCGTCGTCGGATCCCGCAGGACGGCCAGCTGGGGCAGACCCACGGAGGCCGTCAGAGCCGACTGCTGTGCCACGCGCTGGAGTTGGGTGAGCGCGAGCATGCCCTCCTGCATCCGGCTGCCGCCGGTCGCGATCAGTGCGACCACGGGGAGGAGGTGGGAGCGGGCGTACGCATGGGCTGCCTCGATGAGGTCACCGGTGCGGGTGCCGAGCGAGCCGCCGAGGAAGCCGAACTCGAACGAGATGACCACCGCCGGGGTCCCGCCGATCACGGCCCGTCCGCAGACCACGGACTCCTGCTCACCGGTGCGTTCGACGGCACGGGCGACCGAGGCGCCGTAGCCCTGCCAGTTGAGGGGGCCATCACTCTTGAACTCGCCATCAGGGGTGGGAAGTTCGGCGAAATCGGTGGTGAGGAGCGCGATGGCTCGGCGCGCGGTGAGGCGGGGGCTGGATGACGTGGGGGAAGCGGCGGGCCGGCGGGGCCCAGGGCTGGGCTCAGGCACGGAGGGCCCTCTTCATGAGCTTGCCCATGTCGTTGCGCGGTAGCTCGGCGAGGTAGTGGACGATGCGCGGGCGCTTGTGCGGGGCAAGCTGAGCCGCCACGTGGTCCGCCAGCTCCTGCTCCGTAGGCGGCTGTTCAGCATCGCCGGGCACGATCCACGCCACGATCCGCTCGCCCAGGTCGGGGTCGGGCTCACCCGTCACTGCGGCGTCGCGTACGGCCGGGTGCTCCATGAGGACGTTCTCGATCTCCCCCGCGCCGATCTTGTAGCCGCCGCTCTTGATGAGGTCGGTAGCCTTGCGGCCCACGATCCGTACGTATCCGTCCGGGTCCCGCACCGCCATGTCGCCCGTACGGAAGAAGCCGTCATCGGTGAAGGCGTCGGCGGTGGCGTCCGGCCGGTTGAGGTATTCGAGGAACAGGTTCGGGCCGCGTACCTGTATCTCACCCACCTGATCGGGCCCATCCGGGAGTTCGCGGCCGTTCTCGTCGACCAGGCGCAGGTCGACGCCGCGCAGCGGTACGCCAACCGTGGCCGCCCGGGGTTCGCCGTCCGCGCGTACGCTGGTGTTCATCAGCGTTTCCGTCATTCCGTACCGCTCGATCACCGTCCGCCCGGTCGCGGTCCGGATCCGTTCGTGGTCGCGGGCCTGTAGCGCGGCGGACCCCGATACGAGTAGCCGCGCTCCCGCCAGCGCCTTGGCCAGTGCGGGGTCTTCCGGCAGTTGCTCGGCGATCCGGTGATACATCGTCGGTACGCCGAAGAGCATCGTGGCCCCGGTGCTCAGTTCCTTGGTTACTCCGTCCGTGCTGAACCGGCCCAGGTGGCGCACCGATCCGCCGCGCCGCAGCGGGCCGAGGACGCCGAGGATCAGACCGTGCACGTGGAACAGGGGCAGCCCGTGCACGAGGACGTCCTGCGAGGTCCACTGCCAGGCGTCCTGAAGGGCGTCCAGGGTGCTGGACAGTGCGCGACGAGGCAGAACGGCGCCCTTGGGTGGTCCGGTGGTGCCGGAGGTGTAGACGATCAGGGCCGGGTGGTCGGGTGCGGGTTCGGGCCAGGTGTGCTCGTAGCCCGTGGTGGCTGTGGCCTTGATGTCGATTCGGTCCAACTCGGCCAGCGCGGGCGGCAGTTCGTCACCCTGCCTGGCCAGGACCAGCGACGGCTCGCTGTCGCTGACGATATGGGCGAGCTCCCGCTCGCCGACCTTGGGGTTGAGCGGGATGGCAGGGATACCGGCGAGCAGTGCCGCCACCACTCCGACCGCCGTCTCCAGGGTCGGTGTCGCCCAGACGGCGACTCCGGGAGCCTGGCCGAGCAGTGCGGCCAGAGAGCCGGCCGACTCGGCCAGTTCCTTGTACGAGAGGGTGCGCTCGCCGAAGGTCAGGGCCGGCCGGGACGAACCTTCGGCCAGGGCGGGGAACAAGGGCGTGGTCCGGTGAGTCACGTGTCGTACTCCGATTCATGGAACTCAGGCGCGCGGAGCGCCCGCCGACCATCGGCCGGCGGGCGGCTCCATGGGCCGCGGGCAGGGCTTCCTCGGGCATGTCACCCGAATCCGGGGACCACCAGGACCAGCCAGACGATGGCGGGGACCGCGGCGACGATGACGCCGCCGTAGATCATCAACTGCCGGAAGAACCGCTCGCGGTCGACATCCGGCGCGGCCGCCAGCACGAGGGCGCCGTTCGTGGAGAAGGGGCTGACGTCCACGACCGTTGCCGACACGGCCAGCGCGGCGATCATTCCGACGGCACCGATCTCGCCCTGCGCGAGGAACGGGACGGCCAGCGGGATCAGGGCGCCCATGATGCCGACGGAGGAGGCGAAGGCCGAGACGATGGCGCCGACGTAGCAGAGCAGGAGCGCCGCGAGCAGGGGTATGCCGATGTCGCCGACGCCCTCGCCCGCCCACGTGATGGTGCCCATTTCTTCCATGACACCTACGTACGTGATGACACCGCAGATGAGGAGCACCGTCGGCCAGGCGATCTCGCTGACGGCCTTGCGGCTGGTCGCCGGCCAGATGGCACTGAGTGCGACGGCGAGGGTGACGGCGGTGAGACCGGCGTCGAGGTCGAAGCCGAGCACGGCGACAACCAAGGCGACGAGGGCGATGAGGGTGGCGATTCGGGGCGGGGTGAGGCGGGTTGCCTCGCCGGACTCCGAGGTCGCGCCCTTGTCGCTGTCGTCGCCGGTGCTGCTGGCGTCGGCGCGGTGGCGGGCCAGCTTCAGGCCGCCGAACAGGACGAAGACGACGGCCGCGATGATCAGGTTCGCCACCAAGGAGGCGAGGAACAGGGCGACTTCATTACCTGGGAGGTTCTCGCGCTCGACGATTCCGTTGACGATCGAGCCGTAGATGCTGATGGGCGAGAACCCGCCGCCCTGCGCGCCGTGGACCACCATCGCGCCCATGAGGAGCGGGCTGATGCCGTAGCGCGCGGCGAAGCTGAGCGCGATCGGCGCGACGATCGCGACCGCGGCCGGGCTGACGGCGCCGATCGCCGTGAGGGTGCCGGTGATCACGAACATCACCCAAGGGATCAGCGCGATTCTCCCGCCGACCAAGCGGATGGAGGCATGCACCAGCCAGTCGGTAGTGCCGTTGGCTCGGGCGATGGCAAAGAGATACGTGATGCCGACCAAAACGACGAAGAGGTCGCCGGGGAATCCGGCGAAGATGCCGTCCGCGTCGAGGTCGGCGACGAGTTCACCGACGCCGAATGCTGCGGCGAAAGCCAGCGCCCCCATGTTGATCGAACGGGTGGTGGCGATCACGAAGACCACCACGAGGACAAGGATCGAGATCAGTTCCGCGGACATCGGGGGCTCCCCGGGTGCAGGATTGGCCAAGTGGCTCAGCCACTTGGTCGATTGGGTGTCCCACAGAGTCGGGGGCGCACTCATCCTCGTCAAGGGGGTGCGCGCAAATTGGCTCAGCCACTTGTCCAACCCCGCTGCTACGCTGCGGATATCCACGGGAGGGGGTGGGCCATGTCCGAAGCACTGCGCCCCATGGGGCGCACGCGCCTGTACGAGCAGGTCATCGACCGTCTGCGCACCTACGCCGCCGAGTCCGGCCTCACGTCCGGCGACCGCCTCCCACCCGAGCGTGAACTCGCCCAGCGCCTCGGCATCTCCCGCGCCTCGGTCAAGCAGGGCATCGTCGTCCTCGAAGTCCAAGGGCTCGTCGAAGTACGCCACGGCGGCGGCACCTACCTCGTCGGCGACAGCCTCGACGTCGCCGAGCCCGTGGAGCAGCTCGTGGAACGCCGGCGCCGGCTCCCCGACGTACTCGAAGCGCGCGAAGCCATGGAGACCAAGCTCGCCGAACTCGCCGCGGAACGCCGCACGGACCAGGACCTCGCCGCGATCCGCGACGCCCTCGACTTCATGGCGCAGGAGATCGAGCGAGGCGAGCACGGCGTCGAAGGCGACCGCCGCTTCCACGCCGCCGTGACGGCAGCAGCCCACAGCACGCTCCTCGCGGACTTCATGCGCTCGATCGCCGAGCAGATCACGGAGTCCCGCCACGAGTCACTGCGCCAACGGGGCCGCCCCGCCAAGTCGTTCGCGCAGCACAAGGCCATCTTCGAGAAGATCGAAGCAGGCAACGGCCGGGCAGCCGCCGCGGCGATGCGCCGCCATGTACGGACGGTCGCGAAGGTCAGGCTCCTCGACTGGGACCCGGAGAGCGAAGAATGCTGACACGGCCCGCCCCGACGACCGGCTCGCGGTCCGGTCCCGCCTGTCGCCCGGGCCGCACCGGACCAGGACAGCCGGAACCTCCGAGCGCCGACTCACTCCACGCCGAATGCCTGCTGCTGACGGTGACGGGATCGTCGGCTTCCCTGTGAGGCAGTGGCGGGCCCTGGGGGCCCGTCCAACGGGTCGGTGACCTTTCGCTTACAGATCCTCCCAGAGGACGCGGGGAGGGATGATTCATCGGATGGTGAGTGGGCTCGGCCAGCCTTCACGCCACCTGTCCGTGAGCATGGGGCGGGGGCCGGTGGAAGTACCACCACACGGTGATCATCAGGCTCTTGTTTCGCACAGTCGACTGTCAGCGCGACCGGGTGTGCCGCGGCGGCGTCACCACTCCCACCGGCAGTGGCGCGTGACGCGGACCCGGGGGACGCTGAGCGGGGGGGCTGGGCCGGACCGAGGAGGAGCAGATGGCCGACGAGCGGATACCCGGCATCGATCCGGACGTCCCGCCGAGCGGTGACGGCTGCGTGGAGTGCCTGGCGGGCGCCGATCCCGGCTGGTGGTTCCACCTGCGCCGCTGCGCCGCCTGTGGGCACGTCGGCTGCTGCGACTCCTCCCCCGCGCAGCACGCCTCACGACACGCCCGCGAGTCCGGGCACGCCTTCCTGACCAGCTTCGAACCGGGCGAGGACTGGTTCTGGAACGCCGAGACCCAGGAGTACTACGACGGCCCGGGCCTGGCCCCGCCCGGTTCGCACCCGGCCGCCCAGCCCGCCCCCGGCCCCGCCGGCAAGGTTCCCGAGAACTGGGAACGGCTGCTGCACTGACCCGGTCCGTCGTCGGCTGTCGCCCAAGCCCGGGCCCCATCGACACACCGGGAGGCCTCCGTGAGCGGACCTCACGATGCGTGGCCGACGCTGGTCCACGAGGAGCTGGCGTCCATGGTCGGATACGTCAGCCGGGTGGTACAGGTCGCAGGCAAGTACACCCTCGACGAGCCCTTCGAAGTCGGCTGGGGGAACGTCGTTCTGCTCGACGACGACGTGGTCATCGATGCCGACACGGGCTCGCGGACGGTGCCCTTGTCGACGGGATCGGTCGCCACGTTCTACGCGGCGTTCCTCGGCGCGGCGGCAGAGCTCGGCATCGACCGGCCGCGTTCCTTGCTGATCTGTGAGATTCCGGATTGTGCGCCGACTTTCGAAGCCGATCACGCCGAACGGAGCTGGGATCCTGGTGCGGCTCGGCTGATGTGGGAGGCGTTGAGCCTCGCCGCCGGCGGGCTCGAAACGTGGCAGGCGCCCTTCCGCGGGCACCGCCCCCGGGTCGGTGTGATGTGGGGCGGCTTCGACCTGTCCGCCACGCGGCACCGGGTGCAGCCCACCGAGCCACCGCCCGATCGTCCGATGTTCATGCAGAATGCCCAGCTCACGGCGTACGTGGCGGTGGGATTCTCCTTCGGGGATGCCACGTCGCCCAGCGCCGGTATGTACGCCTACATCTGGCCTCAGCCGGACGGTCTCGAAGGCAGGTCCTGGGGTGTCGACGGCGCGGTCTGGAACGCCGATGCCGGTCTGGTCCTGCTGCCGTGGGACACACTCGGCGAGACTGCCGACCCGCATCAGGCCATCGTGAAGTTTGGTGACGCCGTCTACGACGCCGCCGTAAAGCTGGGAGGCTGGCCATCCGACCTCATCGGGCCCCGCGTCGATGGTTGGTACATGAGCAGGACACCGCCGGAGGTCGTTCGAGCCCAACACCACTGGGCTTACTGAACGTTTCAGAACGAGACACGCGGGGCGGTGAGAGCGTGGGTAGGCGCCTCGCTCTGCAAGGAAAAGGACAGGCATGCTGCTGCCCGTTGCAGTACAACGACCTGTATGAGCTGGGTGGCGAACGTAATGATGTCGGTCGACGTGGCCGACAGCGCGAGTGTAGAGATGTTGAGCGAGTGGCTGCGGAAGGATGCCCCTCGCCGTGCTCAACCGCAGGCTCATGGGGTTGGCTTCTTGAAGCTGCTCACCACTCCTGAGACGAATGGGGTGGCTGGAAGCACCCTGAATGCAAAGTGTGGGCGGGTGCCTTGAACCATGCCGACCTCGATGCCCTCAAGCAGCGAGTGTTTGAGACACCGTGGCGCGAACCGAACCTGGTGCAGCTCCTGGTGATGGATCAGGAGGAAGGGTTCTTCCGTATGTGGATGATCCGAGACAACGAACTGCGGCAGTTTGCACCGCTGCGGCCGAACGAGGAGGACGAGGGCTTCTACCGGAGCTGATGAGCTGGGCCGGTGACTCACGCCGGCGTCTCGCCGAATCTCATGGGCGGTTGCTCTCGTCCTCGACGACCTGGGTCGGAAAGGTGCCTCGTGTCCAGGGATTCCGTTGCTGACGACCTCTGGGAGCGGGTGGCTCCACTCCTGCCACCGGAACCCGAGCGGCGCCTCGTCATCCAGGGCGATTGCGCGTTCCGGACCGGACGGCGCTCGCGGGCGTGATGTATGTGTTACGGACCGGCGTCGCCCGGCGGGACGTCCCGGCGGAGACCGTGGGCTGCTCGGGAGTCACGGCCTGGCGCCGACTGCGCGACTGGACGGAGGCCGACGTTTGGCCGCGCCTGCACGCCGCCTTATCGACGGCACTCTATTCGCGGCAGACTGGACGGTTCCTGAGGACAGGCGACGCCCGGGCCGAGAGCTGCTCAAGATTCTCCTTGCCCCCGTCACCGCTCGCCCGCGAGGTCGACTTCCTCCCGGTGCACCGGTGGGGCCGGGTCCGCCACATCGGGACTACGCCAGGGGTGCGCGAGGGGCGCGGACACCGCACGCCACCACGCATCCGACGGAAGCTCCCCCGCCGGTTCGAACGGCTCGCCCGCACGGGGGAACGCCACCGGCTGCCCCGCCTCCTCGGCCACATCCTTCATCCACTCCCCCGGCTCCGCCCACGGGTGCGGGGCGAGGTTGAAGGTGCCCCAGTGAATGGGCAGCAGCGCGCCGTGCGGCCTGCCGCCCTGGAGGTCCAGGTGCGCGCGCAGGCCCTCGGCCGGCGTCATGTGGATGTCGGGCCAGTACTCCGAATAGGCGCCGACCTGGATCATCGTCACGTCGAAGGGGCCGTGCTCGGCACCGATGTCCCGGAAGCCGGAGAAATAGCCGGTGTCCCCGCTGTGATAGACCCGGTGCTCCGGGCCTGCGACGGCCCACGACGCCCAGAGTGTGTGCTGCTGATTGCGCAGGCCACGCCCGCAGAAATGGCGCGCCGGGGTGGCGGTCAGGCTGATGCCGGCGATGCGGGCGGTCTCGTTCCAGTCGAGCTCATGGATACGGTCCAGGGGTACGCCCCACCGCTCCAGGTGGGCGCCGACACCGAGCGGCACCGCGAAGACCGTGTCCGTGCCCGCCAGGGCCTTGATCGTGGGCAGGTCGAGGTGGTCGTAGTGGTCGTGGGAGATCACGACGGCGTCCACGGGGCCGAGCGAGGCGAGCGGCAGCGGGACGGGGTGCAGCCGCTTGGGCCCGGCGAAGGCGAACGGGGAACAGCGCTCACCCCAGACCGGGTCGAACAGCACGCGGCGGCCGTCGATCTCGACGAGCACACTGGAGTGTCCCAGCCAGGTCACCCGCAGGCCCGTCGCCGGCGGCGCGGCAAGATCGGCCAGGGTCGTGGCGTGGACGGGCACGGTGCCCAGCGGGGATCTACGGGCCCGCTGTTCCTTGTGGAAGTACACCTTGGCGAATTCGACCATGGAGCCGGACGGCCTGGTCCGCGCCCCCTCCGGGTTCTGGAACACTCCGTCGGCGAAATTGGGCGAGCGGCGGATCCGCTCCATCCGCGCCCCCGCCGGGTCCGCCCCGAAGGCGTCCGGACGCAGTGAGCGGAGTCTGGTACGGAGCGAAGGCTGGTTGTCGGCGCCGGTCACAACATCTCCTGAGGGAGTCGGTGTCGTCTCATTATGGTCGGGAGGCAGGACGGAGCGAGAGCTCGGCGGTGAACGGAGCACAGTCGCGCGCCCTCCGGAGCCGTGTCGCAAGGGGTGCCGCGTCAGGCCCGCGGCTGGCCGTACACATGCTCGATCCGCAGCGTCAGGGCGACTCTGCGGTCCTGGACCATCACCCGGCGGTAGTCGTCCCAGTCCGGATGCTCTCCCCGGACGTCCCGGTAGAGGCTGATCAGCTGCTCCACGACCTCGTCGTGCGGGTCGGCGGCGGGCGGGGTCAGCTCGGCGGTGGCGTCCGCGACGGTCCAGGCCCACCGGTCGTCGCTGGTCACGTGGTAGCTCGCCCTGGGGTCCCGGCGGAGGTTACGGGTCTTCGCCCGGCCCTCCGTGATGGACACACGGACCACCCCTTCCTCGGGGTAGTAGGCGTGGTTCACATTGGACAGCTGGGGCCTGCCGTCACTCTTGAGGGTGACCAGCACCCCGCCGTCGTGCTCCCCGAAGAGTCGTAGAAGTGCCTCACGCGCGGGTTCCGTCATGCCGACTCCAACGTCCGGACCCCCCGCAGGATTCCGCATCCGGGGCACGACGATGTCACATCCGGTGCTCCGCCAGGCGTTGACAGCCGTTCCCGGCCTCCCGATACTGACTCGCTGTTCAGTAAATGGACTCAGCTGATCCAGGAGCCGCGCCGTGCCGTCCCTCTCCCCCTCCCCCGCACCGCTGGTGTCCCTGACCTGGACCGACCATGTCACCGGCACCGAGGGGTATCTCGTCGTCGACCGGCTGGT
Organism: Streptomyces sp. NPDC102451; assembly: GCF_044765485.1. Classification (NCBI taxonomy): domain Bacteria; kingdom Bacillati; phylum Actinomycetota; class Actinomycetes; order Kitasatosporales; family Streptomycetaceae; genus Streptomyces; species Streptomyces sp. NPDC102451. The sequence continues at coordinate 211,568 of NZ_JBIWKD010000013.1, forward strand.
ACGCGGTGTGTCGAGCGGGGGCCTGCGGATGAGGCGGGGCTGCACCCTCGCGGAGGTGGCGGGCCTGGCGAAGGGCATGACCATGAAGGAGGCCCTGCACTTCGACCCCGGCGACTCGCGGGCCCGGTACATCCCGCTGGGCGGGGCCAAGGGAGGCATCGACTGCGACCCACGCGATCCCGCCGCCTACGGGGTACTCGTACGGTTCCTCCGGGCGGTGCGTCCGTACATCGAGAACGTCTGGACGACGGGCGAGGATCTCGGGCTGAGTCAGGATCTCGTCGACCGGGCCGCGTCGGAGGCCGGGCTGGTCTCCACGGTCCAGGCGGTCCACCCCCTGCTCGACGACGAGGCGGAGGCCCGGCGCCGGCTCGCGGACGCCTTCGCCGTCACGGTGGACGGGATCGGGCTGGACGAGCTGGTCGGCGGCTTCGGGGTCGCTGAGTGCGCGCTCACCGCCCTCGACCGGGCGGGTGTGGCGCACGACGGCGCACGGGTCTCCCTCCAGGGGCTCGGCACCATGGGCGGGGCGACGGCACGTTTCCTCTCCCGGGCGGGTCTTGCGGTCGTCGCGGTCGCCGACATCAAGGGCACGATCGCCAATCCCGCCGGCCTGGACGTCGAGGCGCTGCTGGCCGCCCGGGACGCACACGGGACGGTGGACCGCGGGGCGCTGCGGGACGGGGACCGGGAACTGCCGGCCGACGCCTGGCTGTCCGCCGACGCGGAAGTACTCGTTCCGGCCGCCGTGTCGTACGCCGTCGACGCCGTGAACCAGGCCTCCGTCAGAGCCCGTTGGGTGGTCGAGGCGGCGAACATGCCGGTGCTCCCGGAAGCGGAGTCGCTGCTCGCCGAGCGCGGAATCACGGTGCTGCCCGACGTGGTCGTCAACTCCGCCACGAACGCGTGGTGGTGGTGGACGCTGTTCGGGGACATCGGGCCCGACGCGGACGAGGCGTTCGGGCACACCCGCAGTTCGATGCGCGCCCTCATGGACCGTGTCCTGCGGCGGGCCGCGACGGACGGCTGCACCCCGCGGGCGGCTGCGCACGCGCTCGCCGCGGACCGTCTGCCGGTGATGGCGGAGCGGTTCGGCTGGTACAGGTAGCCCGCCAGGCACGGGGGCCGGATGCCCGGACCGGCGCGTTCGTTAGGGTGACCGCGTGGCGAGAGTACGGCTGAGTGTGGCGGAGCGACGTGAGGAGCTCCTGCGCGCCGCCGTCGAGCAGATCGAGGTCCGGGGCGTGTCCGCGGTCCGGATCGCCGATGTGGCCGCCGTTCTCGGGGTGAGCAACGCTCTGGTGCTCTACCACTTCTCGTCCAAGGAGAAACTGGTGGCCGCCGCGTTCGCCTACGCGGCGGAGGCCGATCTCGCCCATCTGCGCAAGCTGCTCACCCGGCGTACGAGCGCGGTCCGGCGGCTGCGGTCCGCCGTTCGCTGGTACGCCCCGACGGGTCAGGCCAAGGGCTGGCGGCTGTGGATCGAGGGCTGGGCGTCCTCCCTGCGTGATCCGGTGCTGCGCGAGGTCGCCGGAGACCTCGACCAGCAGTGGAAGGCCGAGCTGGCCGAGGTGATCGAGGAGGGTGCCGCGGCGGGTGAGTTCCACTGCGAGGATCCGATGTCGGTGGCCTGGCGGCTGACGGCCCTCCTCGACGGGCTGGCCGTCCAGATGACGTCGTACGTGGGTCCGCTCTCCCGGGCCACGATGCTGCAGTGGACCGAGGAAGCGCTCGCCCGCGAACTCGGCATCGACCACGAGGCCCTGACCGCCTGAGAGACCGGGGGCGTGCAGCCGGCGCATCGGTCCGTCAGGTCTGGCCGCCGAGGGGCACACCTACACGGACGAGCAGGCGGACCGCTGGACGGCTCTGGACCCGCTGTTCCCGTACAGCAGGCATCCGCACCGCTCGGCGGGGCTGCCCTGCCGGACCGGCGAGTCGGTCGTCTCGGTGGACGGCGACGGGACGGTGCGCCGCTGTCATTTCGTCCGTGCCGAGCTGGGCAACCTCTACGACGGCAGCTACCGGAGCGCGCTCGGCCCCCGCGGCTGCCCGCTCGCGGTGTGCGACTGCCACATCGGCTATGTGCACCTGGAGACACTGCCGTTGTACGACGTCTTCGCGGGCGGCGTGCTGGAGCGGATACCCGCCCGTCCGGTGCGGGTATCCGCATCGGACGGGCTCGCCTCCCCGGGCCCGGCCCGGCGTCAGCTCCCCCTGGCCGGCCCCTGACGAAAGGTCAGCGGTGGGGTGGTCAGAGCGGCAGCAGGTCGGGGCGCTTGGCCTCGACGTGGTCCCCGGAGGACTCCCCGCGCAGCCGGCGGCCGATCCACGGGACGAGGTATTCGCGCGCCCACTGGATGTCGTCGCGCCGGACCTCGAGCGCTCCGCGCTGTACCTGCGGGGGCCACACCTGGTCGGGGTCGGCCGGCACCTCGAGGCCGAGGACCTGGGCGGCGCGCAGGGCGACCCGGGTGTGCCCCTCCGCCGAGAGGTGCAGCCGGTCGTTGTCCCAGGCCCGCCGGTCCTGCACGGACCGCAGGGACCACAGGTCCAGCACCGGGCAGTCGTAGCGATCGGCGATGGACCGGACATGCGCGGTGTACATGGCGATCTTGCCCCGCAGATGCTTGAGCACGGGGATGCCACGCGTGTCGAAGCCGGTGGTGACCATGACGGTGCCGACCGCCTGGGTCAGGTCGGCGACCGCACGCTCGAAGCGTTCGGCCACGTCGTCCGGGTCGGAACCGGGACGGAGGATGTCGTTGCCGCCCGCGCAGAAGCTCACCAGATCAGGTGCCAGCTCCTTGGCGCGGGGGACCTGTTCCTCGACTATCTGGTCGAGGAGGCGTCCGCGTACGGCGAGATTGGCGTACCGGAAGTTCCCGTGCATGTCGTCCGCGGGGGCGACCACCGCATCAGGGACCGGGAGCTGGTCCGCCAGGAGGACCGCGAACCGGTCGGCCCAGCCGACGAGCGTGCCTCCGGGGCCGGGGTCTCCGACGCCCTCGGTGAAGCTGTCGCCAATCGCTGCGTACGACCCGATGATGCCTCGTGTTTTGTTTCTCGAATCGTCTGCCACAAGGGCTTATCTTGCACCTTCGATTGTGACCTACGCGACCGTAATAAGGGGTTGACGGGTGGTGAGAAAGACCACCCGGTCAGTTTTTGGTAAAGCCGGAATAAGGAGAGGGGCGGTGCGCCGCTGCGCACCGCCCCTCTCCTTCAGTCCGAGATGGGACCCTCGGGTGGTGTGTCTCAGATGGAGACGCCGTGCGAACGCAGGTAGGCGATCGGGTCGACGTCCGAGCCGTAGCTCGGGCCGGTCCGGACCTCGAAGTGGAGGTGCGGGCCGGTGGAGTTGCCGGTGGTGCCGGAGAGGCCGATCTGCTGGCCGCCGGTGACGGTCTGGCCGGCCGAGACCTCGAGCGAGGACAGGTGCGCGTACTGGGAGTACATGCCGTCGCTGTGCTGGATGACGACCTCGTTGCCGTACGAGCCGCTCCAGCCGGCGGAGACCACGGTGCCCTCGCCGATGGACCGGACGCTGGTGCCTGAGGCCGCCTGGAAGTCGGAGCCGGTGTGGTAGCCGCTGGACCAGCTGGCGCCCGAGGCGCGGTACTGGGTGGTGACGTTGGGGTTCTCGACCGGGGTGGTCCAGCCCGAGGTGTTGCTCTCGGAGGCGCCGGAGTCGGCGGTCTCCTCGGCCGGAGCAGCCGCCTCCTTGACGGGAGCAGCCGTCTTCTCGGCCGGAGCGGCCTTCTTCGCGGCCGACGGGGCCGACTTGGAGGGCGTGGCGTCGGCGGAGCCGGATGCCTTGGCGCCGATGGTCAGCTTCAGGCCCGGCCGGATCAGGCTCGGGTTCTCGCCGACGACGTCACGGTTGTCCTGGTACAGCTTCTGCCAGCCGCCCTTGACCTTCTGGTCGGCCGCTATCTTCACCAGGTAGTCGCCGGAGACCACGGAGTAGGTCTTCGGGGCACTCTTCGCCGCGGAGGCGGGGGCGCCGTGCGCGGCGGCGGACGTGGAGGCCGGTGCGGCCTGCTCGGCCGCGTTGGCGCCGGTGGCGCCGATCAGCGGGAGGGCGAGTACGGCGCCGCCGGTCCCCGCGGCAAGGACGCCTCGGGAGATCGGGCCGGTCTTCGTACGACGGTGCTTGCCTTTTGCGGGCATGGGGCTTTTCCTCTCCGGCGCCTGCGAGGTGAGCTGTCGGGTTCGGACTGGAGATGCCCGGCCGCACTGTGCGCGACTTGACCCCTAGCCGTACCGGATCCCTCCGGCCGGCGGCCTACCTGGTTCCCCCGCTCCTGCCACACGTGAGTCGTTGCGGATTCCGGGCGGCGGCAGGATTAGGCGTTCCGTCCGGATTGACCGTGACCGTAAGCGAGCCGGGACGCCGCGAACAAGCCACGGATTGTGAAGCGGAATCCACGCTTCAATTCCGGTGCGGAATTACCGTCACACTCCGTGGATTACCGATCTTGGCTTTCCGCGCGGCGTCAGGAATACCCCTCGGCATCCTCGCCACACACCGTCACGGATATGATCCCGCTCACCTCACTCACACCATCTCCCGTACAAGCGGGGCGTGTTCTGCTAAATGCACCAATACGGACATGGCGCGACCTTCGCCCCATGAGGGAGACCGGGGCCACGGCGACCGGGACGGCTGCGCGATGCAGCTATGTCGTATCGTCGCGGGCGTGCCCCGTCGGCGAGCGGCGCCGACGCCCGACACCCCCAGGAGCCCTTGTGACGCAGCTGCCAGAGGTCCCGCCGGCCGGCCCCGAGCCGACGGACGTCGACCTGTCCGGTGTCCGCAACTTCCGTGACGTCGGCGGGCTTCCGACCGCCGACGGCCGCACCGTGCGGTACGGGCGCCTCTACCGCAGCGGTCACCTCGCCCACGCCACCGAGTCCGACGCAGCCTTCCTCTCCGGACTCGGCCTGCACACGATCTTCGACTTCCGCAATGCGGCCGACCACAAGCTCGACGGTCTCGACGTGGAGCTGCCCGGCGTCCGGAATGTCAGCATTCCTCTCTCCGACCCGGCGGACGGCGCGGAGTTCTGGCGGCTGGTGCGCGACGGGAACATCCAGCAGTTGCGCTCGATCCTGGCCGACGGCAAGGGAACGGCGAGGATGGTCGCCTCGTACCGTTCGATCATCAAGGACCGCACCGCCGAACACAGCCGCGTACTGCACGCGCTGGCCGAGGACAGCGTGCCGGCGCTGATGCACTGTGCGGCGGGCAAGGACCGGGCCGGCCTTTCGGTCGCGGTCTCGCTGCTCGCGGTCGGTGTCGAGAAGGAGGCCATCGAGGCCGACTACCTCAAGTCGAACGACGCGCACCGCCGCTACAAGGTGCGGCGCAGCGACACCTCGCCGGTGGGAATGTCCGACGAGGTGATGGAACTGCTCAATCCGCTCTTCGGTGCCCGCGCCGAGTACCTCACCGCGGCGCTCGACACCATCGACGAGATCTGGGGCAGCGCGGACCGCTATTTCCTGGAAGGGCTGAAGATCAGCCACGAGACCCGCGCGAAGCTGCGTGAGCGCCTCGTCGAAGGCGCGTGACGCCGTCGGTCAGCCTTTGCCGGCCACGGTGAAGAGGAGGTAGAGGAAGCCCGCGACGACGTGTCCGGCCACCAGGTAGGCGAAGAGCCGGATCACGACGCCGCGGGGCATCCGCCGCTCCTGTGTGTCCGCACTCTTCGGCCTGCGCGGGGTGAGCGGGTCGTAGTGCTCCGAATCGGACATGACAGTCCTCTCTTCCGGCCGCTCGGACCGGGGGGCAGGGGCGAAGGGTGTGCGTGGGGGGGGCGTGCGGGATCAGAGCCGGTGCATGCCGCTGCCCAGGCACAGCTCGGCGGCCGGGCTCTGCAGCAGCGTGTGGACGAAGAGCAGGCGCGCCCCGCCGGTGCCGAGCGCGGCGATCCGGTGCGGGGTGAGCGAGTCGAAGTGCGCACTGTCCCCCGGGTCGAGGTCGTGCACGCTCTCGCCGAGCACGACCCGGAGCCTGCCGTCGAGGACGTACAGCCACTCCTCCCCGGGGTGGACGCGCACGAGGTCGCCCTCGGCGCCGTACGGGACACGGACGTGCAGCGCCTGCATGGCGCGGCCGGGTGCGCCCGCCTGCCGGTAGACCCAGCCGCCCGCCTCGGTGCCGCGCGGCGTGCCCTCGGGCAGGCTGCCGCGGACGATCGCGTCACGTTCGGGCGGCATCTCGCCCAGGAGCTCGGAGACGGTCGTACCGTAGACCCGGGCGAGGCCGAGCAGCATCGGCAGCGAAGGCTGCCTCCGGCCCGTCTCGAGCCGGGAGAGGTGGGCCGGGGAGAGTCCTGCCCGTCCGGCCGCGCCCTCCAGGGTGAGGCCGCGGTTGCGGCGCAGTTCGCGTAGGCGTGGCGCGATCCCCGGGAGCTCGTCGGCCACCCCTCCGTCAGGAGGATTCATGCCTCCATTGGGCCAGAATCTTTCCTCTGAGGCAAATATTTTGCCTCAGAGGCAACAGTCAGCGGTTGGCCACGGCCTGCTTCACCAGCGTCCTGCCGAAGTCCCACATCAGCCCGCCCCCGCTGTGCGCGTCATCCATGACGGCGGTGAAGGCGGTGACGAAGCGGTCGACCTCCGGCTCCCCGATGACCAGCGGCGGAATCAGCTTGATCACCTCCAGGTGATCGCCGGAGACCTGGGTGAGGATCCGGTGCTTCTGCAGCAGCGGCACCACGACCATCTGCGCGAAGAGCCCCTTGCGTGCGGCCTGCAGCATCGTCCAGCGGCTGCGGAGCTTGAGGGAGGACGGCCGGCCGAACTCGATGCCGATCATCAGCCCCCGGCCCCGCACCTCGTGCAGCAGCTCGTAGCGGCCGACGAGCGCGGCGAGCCGCTCACGCAGCAGATCACCGGTGCGACGGGCGTTCGCCACGGTCTCCTCCTGCTCCATCACCGCGAGGACGGCGAGCCCGGCGGCCATGGCCTGGGCGTTGGAACCGAAGCTCGCGGAGTGGACGAGGACCCGGTCCATCGAGGAGTAGACGCGCTTGAAGATCCAGTCCTTGCCGAGCGTCGCGCCGACCGGGACGTACCCGCCGGAGAGCGCCTTGGCGACGCAGAGCAGATCGGGTTCGACGCCCTCCTCGTGCTGGTACGCGTAGAAGTCACCGGTCCTGCCGAGCCCGGTCTGCACCTCGTCGGCGATGAGCACGGCCTTGTGCCGGTGCAGCAGCTCCTGGGCCTCCCGAAGGAAGCCGGGCGGTGCGGCGTGGACGCCCTTGCCCTGGATCGGCTCCACGACAAGCCCGGCCACGTCCCCGCGCTTCAGCTCGCGCCGCAGCGCGTCGAGGTCGCCGAGCGCGATGGCCGTGTCCGGCAGCAGGGGCGCGAACCCGTCGCGGAAGCCCTTCTCACCGTTGACCGAGAGCGAGCCGGTCGTCAGCCCGTGGAAGGCGTGGTCGCAGTAGAGGATCCGCGGCTTGCCGGTGGCGTACCGGGCGAACTTCAGCGCGGTCTCGACCGCCTCCGTGCCGCTGTTGCCGAAGAACACCCGGTCGAGGTGCGGGCTGTGCGCCAGCAGTCTCTCGGCGAGCAGCCCCGGCAGCGGCTGGCAGTCGAAGCGGGTGAGGTCGGCGAGCGAGGCGTCCAGGACGTCGTGGAGCGCCTTGCGTACGACGGGGTGGTGCCGGCCGAGACCCATCACGCCGAAGCCGGCCAGCATGTCGAGGTAGTCGTTGCCCTCCTCGTCCCAGAAGTGCGCGCCCTCGGCCCGCTCGTAGACCTTGTCGAAGCCGAGGGTGTGGAGCATCCGCGGCAGCTGGTGGTTGAGGTGCCGGGTGTGCAGCTCGTAGCGTTCGGCGCCCCGTTCCGCGAGGAGCCGCCCCAGGTCGAAGCCCGGCCGTCCGTCCTTCATGCCCCGTTCTCCTTCGGCACGTTCCGCTCTCCCGCTGCCGTGCGGCGCTCCAGCGCCGCGCTGATGCTCCCGGCGATCTCCACCGGCGTGAGCCCGATCTCGGCCAGCACCTCGCCGCGCCCCGCGTGCGCGAGGAACTGCTCGGGGACGCCGTACGTCCGCAGCGGTACGTCGACGCCGGCGTCCCGCAGTGCCTGCCCCACGGCCCAGCCGACCCCGCCGGACCTGCTGTTGTCCTCGACGACCGCCACCAGCCGGTGCTGCGCGGCGAGGGCGGGCAGCTGCTCGTCGACCGGTTTGACCCAGCGCGGGTCGACGACCGTGCAGCGGATCCCGGATCCGGCGAGCAGGTCGGCGGCCTGCAGACAGACCGGGGCGAGCACTCCGACGGCCACCAGAAGGACGTCGGGGTCGGGGGCCCGGTGCAGGACGTCCATCCCGCCGATCCTCCCGACGGCCGCGACGGGCTCCCCCACCGACTCCTTGGGGAAGCGGATCACCGTGGGGGCGTCGTCGACGTCGACGGCCTCGCGCAGCTCCTCACGCAGCCGGTCGGCGTCGCGCGGGGCGGCGATGCGGAGCCCCGGGACGACCTGGAGCAGGGACATGTCCCACATGCCGTTGTGCGAGGGGCCGTCGGAACCGGTGACACCGGCCCGGTCCAGCACGAAGGTCACCCCGCAGCTGTGCAGGGCGACGTCCATCAGCAGCTGGTCGAACGCCCGGTTGAGGAAGGTCGCGTAGACGGCGACGACCGGGTGCAGGCCTCCGGTGGCCAGCCCCGCCGCCGAGACCGCCGCGTGCTGCTCGGCGATCCCGACGTCCCAGATCCGGTCGGGGAACTCCTCCGCGAAGCGGGTCAGCCCGACCGGGTGCAGCATCGCCGCGGTGATCGCGACGACATCGGGGCGTTCGGCGCCGATCTCCGCGATCTCGTCGCCGAAGACGGAGGTCCAGGACGGCGCGGCGGGCACGACGAGCGGCTCGCAGGTCAGCGGGTCCATCCTGCCGACGGTGTGGAAGCGGTCGGCGTCGTCGGCCAGGGCGGGCGGGAAGCCACGGCCCTTCTCGGTGATGCAGTGGACCAGCACCGGGCCGTGGAAGCGCTTGGCCCGCTGCAGCGCGGCCTCGACGGCCGCGGTGTCGTGCCCGTCGACCGGGCCGACGTACTTGAGGCCCAGGTCCTCGAACATGCCCTGCGGGGCGAAGGTGTCCTTGAAGCCCTTCTTCGCGCCGTGCAGGGACCCGTACAGCGGCTGTCCGATGACCGGTGTCTGCTGGAGCACGCCCTTGCCCCAGGACAGGAAGCGCTCGTAGCCGTCGGTGGTGCGGAGGGTGGCGAGGTGGTTGGCGAGCCCGCCGATGGTCAGGGCGTACGAGCGCTCGTTGTCGTTCACCACGATGATCAGCGGGCGGCGCCTGGCCGCGGCGATGTTGTTGAGGGCCTCCCAGGCCATTCCGCCGGTGAGGGCCCCGTCGCCGATGACCGCCACGACATGGCGTGCGCGTTCCAGCACCTCGTCGGCCTTGGCGAGGCCGTCGGCCCAGCCGAGCACGGTGGAGGCGTGGGAGTTCTCGATGACGTCGTGCTCGGACTCCTCGCGCGAGGGGTAGCCGGAGAGGCCGCCCTTGCCGCGCAGCTTGGAGAAGTCCTGGCGCCCGGTCAGCAGCTTGTGCACATAACTCTGGTGTCCGGTGTCCCACAGGATGCGGTCCACGGGAGAGTCGAAGACCCGGTGCAGGGCGATGGTGAGTTCGATCACGCCGAGGTTCGGGCCGAGATGACCGCCCGTCCTCGCCACCGCCCGGATGAGGAACGCCCTGATCTCCTCGGCGAGTTCACCGAGTTCCGGTCGGCTCAGTGCCTTGAGATCCTGCGGCCCCTTGATGGATTCCAGCATCGTCACGCCCGGGCCCCTCTCTCTGCTCCTGTTGTCGGCTCACGGCCACGGCGGGGACCCCGGTGGGTGCCCCCGCCGGGTCGCCCCGCGAGGGCCGGCAGCCCGGGGAGCACCCGCGCGGCCGGCCCTCCTTCGGTCATGACGTCACCGGTTCCCGCCGATCGTCTCCCGTGCCGCTCGCAGGGACTCCTTCAGCGACCCCATGGTGGCGAGCACCGCCGTGGGCTCGTAGCCGCAGTGCGCCATGCAGTTGGCGCAGCGCGGGTCCTTGCCCCGGCCGTACTTGTCCCAGTCGGTGTCCTCGATGAGCTCCCGGTAGGTGGGGACGTACCCGTCGCTCATCAGGTAGCAGGGCCGCTGCCAGCCGAAGAGCGAGTAGTTGGGGATCGCCCAGGCCGTGCAGGGGAAGTCGGCCTTGCCCTCCAGGAAGTCCAGGAAGAGCGGGGAGTGGTTCAGCCTCCAGCGGCTCCGGTTGCCGCCCGCGAAGGACTTCTTGAAGAGCTCGCGGGTCTGCTCGACGCCCAGGAAGTGCTCCTGGTCGGGGGCCTTCTCGTAGGCGTAGGCGGGCGAGATCATCATCTCGTCGACCTTCATCTCGTCATTGAGGAAGTTCAGCACCTCGATGACGGTCTGCGGGGTGTCGGTGTTGAAGAAGGTGGAGTTGGTCGTGACCCGGAAGCCGCGCCGCTTGGCCTCCTTCATCGCCTCCACCGCTTCGTCGAAGACGCCTTCCTTGGCGACCGACTCGTCGTGCCGCTCGCGCAGTCCGTCGATGTGCACGGCGAAGGCGAAGTAGGGCGACGGGGTGAACTTGTCGAGCTTCTTACGCATCAGCATGGCGTTGGTGCAGAGGAAGACGTACTTCCTCTTCGCCACCAGCTGGCGCACGATCTCATCGATCTGCGGGTGCATCAGCGGCTCACCGCCGGCGATGGAGACCATCGGAGCGCCGGACTCCAGCACCGCTCCGACCGCCTGGGCGACCGGCATGCGCTGCTTGAGCACTCCGGCGGGGTGCTGGATCTTCCCACAGCCCTCGCACGCCAGATTGCAGGCGAACAAGGGCTCCAGTTCCACGATCAGCGGGAACTTCTCCCGCTTGCGGAGCTTCTGTTCGAAGAGATACGTCGCAACCTTGATGGACTGACGGAGCGGCATGGCCATCTGGGCTCACCTCCTGGGGAGCAGCAAAGATCGGTGCCATTCATGGAAAGCCGGAAGGACAGCACGGAGAACGCGGAATGCCGATATTCCACCGCGGACCGTGCCGATACGGACGAGCTCATGCTCTGGAGCGTCCACGACCACCCGTACGGCGGCAACCGGGCGTGGGCCCGTGCGGACGGCGGTGCGGAGGGTGGCGGCGGACTCCATGTCCACCGCGATGGCGCCGGTGGCCCGGAGCCCGGCCCGCTCCGGGCCCCGGACGACGTGTCCGGAGCCGTTGAGCGGGCCGGTGTGGACCGTGCGTCCGGGCACGGCCCTGACCAGTGCGTCGACCAGCAGGCCGGTGCCGGTGCAGACCGTGGTGCCGCCGTTGTCCCGGGTCTCCTCGGCCACCACGAGGTCGCCCGGGTGCATGCCGGGTTCCAGCCCGGCGCAGAAGCCGGAGGCGATGACCGCGGTGCCTCCGGCTCCGTCCTGTCCGAGTGCGAGCCGGACGGCGTTCTCCGCGGCCTTGGGCCCCATCCCGGACCTGATGATGCTCACCGGGCCGGGGCCCGGGGTGCCGCCCTTCCTCCCGGTGCGCAGGGCGAAGCGCTCGATGCCGAGTGCGCAGGCGATCAGCAGCGGCGTGGCGGGACCGGGCGGCTCCGGTGAACCCCCCATCGCTTCAGGCCCCCTTGCCGGTCGCGCCGGTGCCTGCGGCGGCGAAGGGGTCTCCGTGGACGTACCGGCCGAGCGCCGTGAGAGGGAAGACCTGCCGGTAGAGGTGGTAGTTGATGGAGAAGTCCCAGGGAAAGCCGGTCCCGGTGAAGTGGGGCTCGTCCCAGGAGCCGTCCGCCTGCTGCGTGTTGGCCAGCCAGGCGACGCCCCGCTCCACGGAACGGGTCTCCCGCTCCCCCGCGGCCAGCAGGGCGAGGAGCGCCCACGCGGTCTGGGAGGCGGTCGAGGCGCCGTGGCCGATCCACTTCTCCTCGCGGTAGGAGCGCAGGTCCTCGCCCCATCCCCCGTCGTCGTTCTGGACGGACTTCAGCCAGTCGACGGCCCGGCGCACCGAGGGGTGCGCGGCCGGCAGCCCGGCCGCGATCAGGGCGGGCACGACGGAGCCCGTCCCGTAGATGTAGTTGACGCCCCACCGGCCGAACCAGGCGCCGTTCGCCTCCTGTTCGGCGAGCAGCCACTCGATGCCCCTGCGGGTACGGGGGTCCTGCGCCCGCCCCTCGATGGCGAGCATCTCCACCACGTGTCCGGTGACGTCGGCCGACGGCGGGTCGATGACCTCACCGAAGTCGCAGAACGGCAGCCGGTTGGGGAACGGGCTGGTGTTGTCCGCGTCGAAGGCTCCCCAGGCACCGTTGCGTGACTGCATGCCGAGGTTCCAGCGGACTCCGCGCTCGATGGCCGCCTCGACCCTGGCGGGGTCGGGGTGGCGGACGCGGCGCAGCGCCAGGACGACTTCCGCGGTGTCGTCGATGTCGGGGTAGTTGTCGTTGTGGAACTCGAACGCCCAGCCGCCCGGGGCCAGTTCGGGCTTGCGTACGGACCAGTCACCCGGCCGTACGATCTCCTCGGCGAGCATCCAGTCGGCCGCTCTCACGAGCGCGGGATGGTCGGGGCTCACCCCCGCGTCGGCGAGGGCGATGGTGGCGAGGCAGGTGTCCCAGACCGGGGACTGACAGGCCTCGACCATGCGGGCGCCGTCCTCACGCCAGACGGTGAACCGGTCGAGGGATTCGAGTCCCGCCCTCATCACCGGGTGGTCGAGGTCGTAGCCGAGCAGGTGCAGGGCGATGACGGAGTACACCGCGGGGGGCTGGATGCCGCCCCAGCAGCCGTCGTTCTCCTGCCGTTCGATGATCCAGCGGGCGGCGGCGTTCATGGCGCTGCGCCGCAGTCTGCGCGGTGCCACCTTGTGGTAGAGGTGCAGCGCCTTGTCGAGCCGCTGGAAGACGCCGTCCCAACTGGCCGCGGGAGCAGCGGGCTTGGGTGGATTGGGGCACGCCGGGTCGGTGTGCAGTTCGTCCAGGGTGAAGGGGGCGGGGCGTACGGGCCGCTTCGCGGACACGATGGTGAGCGGTACGATGGTCTGGCGGGCCCAGCAGCCGAAGTCGTAGATGTTGAGCGGGACCCACTTGGGGAAGAACATCAGCTCGGGCGGCAGTTCCGGCAGGTCGTCCCACTTCCACCAGCCGAAGAGCGCGAGCCAGATCCGGGTGAAGACCCGGGACTCCGCGATGCCGCCCTGTTCCCTGACCCAGCCCGCGGCCCGTCTCATGTGGGGGTCGTCCGGCCGGTCCCCGGCGAGCCGCAGCGCCACGTACGCCTCGATGGTGGCGGAGAGGTCGGGCGGTCCCTCGTAGAAGGTGTTCCAGGTGCCGTCGGCCATCTGCTCGCCCCGGATGAAGCGGGCCGAGGCCTTGACGGTGTCCGGGTCCTGGATGCCCAGGAACTGACGGAGCAGCAGGTCCTCCGCGTCCATGGTGACGTTGGTGGCGAGGTCGCCCTTCCACCAGCCCTGCTCGTCCTGCCTGCCGAGGAGGTGCTCCACCGAGCGTTCCGCGGCTCGCCGCGCGACGGCCGAGATGTCGTCCGGGGCGATGGTTGGTTCGGTCGGATCGCTCGCGGGGACTGCGCGGAGGTTCGCGGCCCCGGTGCTTCCGTCGGTCGTCGCTGTCATGGCTTCCCCTTCGTGCAGTCTGGTCCTCTGCTGTGCTGGGGTCTCCGTCGGGGGGGGGGCCCCGGGGGGGGCCCCCCCCCCCCCCCCCGCAAAAAGGTATCGACTTAAAAAGATTTTAAAGAACAAAAAAAACGGAGGACCCGGGGTGAGGCCCCCCCACCAGAACGCCCAAAAGGAAGAAAAA